>JBFIQH010000109.1:0-10001 GCA_041609735.1 Woeseiaceae bacterium
GACATCAAGCATTTCATGGCCGAACACGATATCCGCATGTATTCGGAGCATCTGAGCTACTGTGGCGACGACGGTCACCTGTACGACCTGATGCCGATCCCGTTCACCGAGGAGGCCGCGGATTACGTGGCCGGACGCGTTCGCCGCGTCCAGGACATTCTTGAGCAGCGTGTCGCGCTCGAGAACGTCTCGTACTATGCGCCGACGGACACGTCGATGAATGAAGCCGATTTCACGCTCGCCGTGCTCGAACGTGCCGACTGCGACCTGATGCTCGACATCAACAATATCGTCGTCAACAGCATCAACCATCGCTACGACGCCAGCGAGTTCCTGCACCGCATGCCGGCGGAACGCATCCGCTATTTCCACATCGCCGGACACTATGTCGAGGCCGAGGATCTGCGCATCGATACCCACGGTGCCGCCGTGGACAAGCAGGCCTGGCAACTGCTCGAAGAGGCTTATGCGAAGTTCGGGCCGGTGCCGACGCTGCTCGAACGCGACTTCAATTTTCCGCCGATGGATGAACTGCTCGACGAAGTTCGCAAGATACGCGATCTGCAACTCAAGACCACGAGCGTGGCAGCGGCCAATGGGTGAATTCAGCTTCCAGGACAAGCAGTATGCGCTGGCAGCGCATATCCGAGACCCGGAGCACCGCCCGGCGCCGGCCGGTGTCGAGAACAGGCGTATCAAGATCTACCGCGAGCTGTTCTTCAATAACCTGCGTAATCTGCTGGCGACGTTCTTTCCGGTCTTGAGGAAGCTGCATGATGACGCCCACTGGGGGCACTTCATCCGGGAGTTCATGCGCCGTCACCAGGCGAAAACACCCTACTTCCTGGAACTGCCTGAAGAATTCCTGGCCTTCCTGAAGTCCGAATACCGACCGCGTGCCGATGACTATCCGTTCCTGCTCGAACTGGCGCACTACGAATACATCGAACTGGCCTTATCCGTGTCGACCGACGCAAACAATATGGATGACGTTGATCCGGATGGGGATCTGCTCGCCGGGACACCCGTCAAGTCTGTGCTCGCGTGGGTGTACGCCTACCAGTACCCCGTCCATCGCATTTCGACGGACTTTCTGCCACAGGCGCCGGCAAGCGAGCCAGTTTATCTTGCCGTTTACCGTCAGGAGAACGACGAGGTCGGATTCCTCGAGCTAAATCCGGCGACGGCCGGCCTTCTGAATGCGATCGAGGAAAACGAGTCCGGACAATCCGGCGAACAGCTGTTGCGGGAGATCGCGGCAAGCATCAAATACCCGAACATCGACGCCTTCATCCAGCATGGCAAGACGGCGCTCGACGAAATGCGGCAACTCGGCATCCTGACCGGAACGAGAGGCGCACGCCTTAGGAGCAAACAAGAATGAACAAGCTTAAAGAGATCTGGAATCGAATTGTCGGCGTACTCGACCCTGCCGCCGCGTGGATCGGACTGCTACCGTTGCGGCTGATCCTGGCCTATGAATTCGGCAGCGCCGGACTGCGCAAACTGGGTGCTTCGGATTCGTTGTACGGCGACCCGCCGAGCTGGTTCGCGAACTCAGCGGACCAGTTTCCGTTCCCGATTAGTCTCTTCTCGGTCAATTTCAATTGGTTCATGGTTACCTGGGTTGAGATTCTCGGCGGCTTTGCGCTCGCGTTTGGGCTGTTCACGCGCTTCTGGGGCTTCAGCCTGTTGATCGTGACTATAGTCGCCATTTTCGGCGTCCACTGGCCCGCCGAGTGGAACAGCCTCAGCGAACTGTGGCAAAGCTACGCAATAACGAAAAAGGACGGCTTCGGCAACTTCCGCATTCCGCTGATTTTCCTTGTCATGCTGCTGCCCCTGGCTTTGGGCGGAGCTGGTAAGCTCAGCATCGACCACTTCATGGCACAGCGCCTGAAGTAGTCCTGCGGCGTACGCTCGGCCTCGGGCGTATTCATTTTTGAAGTTTCGCCGGCGGCCGGCCGCCGGTGCACGTGGGGGTCATTTCAATGGGCGAGTTTTTCCTGATTGCAATGAGCGTCCTCGAGTCGCTCACGACGCTGTTCGTGTTCCTGCTGGGGTTAGGCCTGCTTGCGGTTGTCGTGATTTTCATTATCGACATCACGCAGACCAAGCATGCGATTCGGCGAAATTTCCCCGTTGTCGGTCGCTTTCGTTACATCTTCGAACACATGGGCGAGTTCTTTCGCCAGTACTTTTTTGCGCTCGATCGCGAAGAGATGCCGTTCAATCGCGCGCAACGCTCGTGGGCCTACCGGGCCGCAAAAGGTGTCGACAATACCGTTGCGTTCGGTTCGACATTGAACCTGACGCCACCCGGCACGCCGATTTTCGTCAATTGCCCCTACCCGATGCTGGATGACGAAATGCTGCCGACGCACCCGCAGCGGCTGGGCCCGCATGCACGCAAGCCTTACGATGCGCCGTCGTTCTTCAACGTATCGGCGATGAGTTACGGTTCATTGTCGAAACCCGCGATTCAGGCGCTGTCGCACGGCTCCAGGATGGCCGGCAACTGGCTCAACACCGGCGAAGGCGGCCTGTCCGAGTGGCACCTCGAGGGCGGCTGCGACATCGTGTTCCAGATCGGCACGGCCAAGTACGGCGTCCGCGATGAAAACGGCAACCTGTCCGACGAGAAACTCCGCGAGCTCGGCGACATCGAGCAGGTGAAGATGATCGAGCTGAAGCTGAGCCAGGGCGCCAAGCCCGGCAAGGGCGGCATACTGCCCGGCGGCAAGGTGACCGAGGAAATCGCGAAAATCCGCGGCATTCCCGAAGGCGAGGACTCGATCAGCCCCAATCGCCATCCGGAAATCGAGTCCGCGGCCGACCTGCTGGACATGATTAACCGCATTCGGGATGTATCCGGGCTGCCGGTCGGCTTCAAGGCCGTCATCGGCGCCTGGGGCTGGCTCGACGAGTTGTTTGCGCTGATTCGCGAGCGCGGCCTCGAGACAGCACCGGACTTCATCACCGTCGACAGCGGCGACGGCGGCACCGGCGCCGCGCCGATGAGCCTGATCGACAACGTCGGTCTGCCGATCAAGGAGAGCCTGCCGCTGGTCGTGGACAAGCTGTGCTCTTACGGCCTCAAAGACCGCGTCAAGGTCATCGCCAGCGGTAAGCTGATCAACCCGTCGGACGCGGCCGTCGCGCTCTGCATGGGCGCCGATTTCATCAACACGGCGCGCGGCTTCATGTTTTCACTCGGCTGCATCCAGGCGATGCAGTGCAACAAAAACACCTGCCCGACCGGCGTCACGACGCACAACAAGCGGCTGCAGCGCGGTCTTGTTCCCGAGAACAAGGCGAAGCGCGTGGCGCAGTATTCGAAGACCATGCGCAAGGAGATCGCAACGATCGCCCACTCCTGCGGCGTTCCTGAGCCGAGCCGCCTGCAGCGCTATCATTGCCGGATCGTCAACGATGTCGGCCGCTCGGTGCCGCTCGATGAAATTTATCCGATCGTCACGCCCGCCGTCTGAGCCGGGAAAGGAACATGATCATGAAACGCTTCATCGCGCTCGCCCTGTTCGTCGCCGTGTCGACCACGTGCCATGCCGGCGAATACCTGCTGCGGGACGTCCGCATTTTCGACGGCGTTTCGAGCGAACTGCGGCCGGGTCACGTTCTGGTGCGCGACGGCATCATCGCGAAAGTCTCGGCGGGCCCGATCGAGCCCGATGAGCAGACCGTCGTCATCGACGGCGATGGCCGGGTGCTGTCGCCCGGCTTCATCGACCTGCACGTGCACCTGTCGATGCACGTTCCCGCCAATGTGTCGGGCAACCACGGCACGGTCCTCGGCGCCTTCGCCGTCGATGCCGCAGAATTCTTTCTCGACCACGGCTTTACGACGATCCGCGATGCCGGCGGTACACACCCGGAGCTCGCTCGCGCGATCAACGCCGGTGCATTGAAGGGTCCGCGGGTCTACCCGTCCGGTGCCATCGTCACGCAGACGGCCGGCCATGGCGACTGGCGAGATCGCGACGATCCACACCCGTCGCACACCGGCGGCAGCCCTTATCTCTACGGCGACAGTGCCGTCATTGCCGACGGCGTCGACCAGACGCTGGTGGCCGTGCGCGAAAACCTGAAAAACGGCGCAACCCAGATCAAGATCATGGGCGGCGGCGGCGTCATGTCGGAATTCGACCCGATTCACACGCTGCAGCCATCACCGGCAGAAATTCGCGCCGCGGTGCAAGCGGCCGGCGACTGGGGTACCTATGTCCTCGCACATGCCTATACGAGCGAGGCGGTCACGCGCCTCGTCGAGAACGGCGTGCGCTGTATCGAGCATGGCCTGCTGATCGACGACGCGACGGCGCGGCTGGTCGCAAAAAACAATGTCGCCATCAGCACTCAGATCACGATCTTCAAGACGCTCGAGACGATGGATGGGCTGTCGGACAACAATCGCGAGAAAGCACGACTCGTACGCGCGGGGCAGAGGAACCTGATCGAGCTGATCAAGAAACATGACATCCTGACCGGGTTCTCGACGGACTTCATCTTTGGCCAGTATCACCTGTTGCCGGAGGAGTTCACGAACCGCGGCGAATTCTGGACGCCGGCGGAGGTGCTTAACCAGGCCACCGCGCAGAGCGCCGAGATCATCCGTATGTCCGGCAAGCTGAACCGGCACGGCAATTTCGGCGAAATCCGCGAAGGCTGGGTCGCCGACCTGCTGCTGATCAATGGCGAGCCGCTCGAGGACCTGTCGATCTTCGCGGACCCGAAGAGCGCGCTGGCGCTGATCATGAAAGACGGACAGATCGTCCGCTCGTCGCTGTAAAAAGGCGGCGGCGCCGGGCTATAGGCCGATCGACTCGACGAAAGGCGTTACGCCAACGGCGCGATAGAGTTCATCGGGGCGGTACACGGTATCGCCTTTGATGACCAGCAGCGCACGCCGCACCGCGCTGATGTCGTCAAGCGGATTCTCCCCGAGCAACACCAGGTCCGAGTCCTTGCCGACGTCGATGGACCCCGTGCGCTCATCGACGCCGACGACGCGCGCGGAATCGAGCGTCGCCATCCGCAGGACGTCGGCTTCCGGAATGCCGGCCTCGGCATAAACCTCGAGCTCGCGATGCACGGTGAACGCCGCCATGTTGTCGCTGCCCGGGACGATCTGTATCCCGTGGTCGAACAACTTCTTCAACATCTGCGACTGGCGCGTCGCCGACGCTCCCCAGGTCTCGACGCGGCCGGTCATGTCCATTTCCGGGTTGTACATCGGGCGTCGCGTCCTGATCGGCAGGTGCTCGACGACGGCGGCAAACGTCGGGTCCGGCTCGCCGGAAACGTGGACCAGCATCGTCTCGAATATTGCGGCCGTCGCGTCGACGACGACATCATTCTTCTTCAGCAGGTCGAGAAACGCCTGCACCTCGTCGCTGTCGAGATCGACATTGCGTGCCTCGTCGCCGTAGAGCGTGAAACGCAGCTGCTTGCGGGTATCCTCGCGATCGCCAGCGAGGAAGTTCAGGAACACCATGTTGATATGCTGGATCTCGTCGTAGCCGGCGCGCACTGCCTGCTCTGCCGACATGAAGGCGGGAATGTGGCCACTGACGCGCATGCCGTGTGCGTGGGCCCGGTCGCTGATCGGCTTGACCCACGCCGGCTCAATGGAACTGTACAACTTGATCTGTATGTAGCCGTGGTCCGCGAAAAAGTCGACCATTTCGAGCGCATCGTCGAGCGTTTCGGCGACGCCGCCCGAGGCGTACGGGCCTGCCTTGTCGATGAAACCGGCGCGATACGTTGTCGGGCCAATGACCTCGCCGCTGGCGAACTTGTCGGTCATTTCCATGACCTTGTCATGGACACCGCCGATGTCGCGCACACTGGTGATGCCCCCGGCGATATTCAGGACGCCGTCTGCAAGGCCGAAGTGTCCGTGCATGTCCCACAGCCCGGGCATCAGGTAGCGGCCCCGGCCGTCGATTCGGACCGCGCCCGGACTGGTCAGCGGCCGGTCGCTGACGGCGGCGATCGTGCCGTTCTCGACAAGTACATGCTGCTTGGTCCGAACCCGGCCTTCAGTCACGTCCACGACGTTGACGTGCTCGAAGATCAGCGGCGCATCGATGCGATTCGCCAGATCTCCGGCCAGTTGTTCGATGTACCGCGCATTGGCGTCGGACTGGGCCTTGCTAATCGTGGCGAGCACATCGGTACTCCAGCCTTTCGGAATCATGCCGAGCCAGCCACCGGCATCGACGGCAGCGATTCTCAGGTCTTCGTCGAACCAGACGTAGGTCGGCGTCAGGCTGACGCCGACGATGGCATAAAGCGACAAGGTTGACGGCCCGCCGGGCGTGTCGACAACCAGTTCCCGTGTTTTTTCGACGCGCGCGCTGCCGGCCGGGAACAGCGCCACCTCGCCGTCGAGCGCCCCCGCAGTTACGCGCACAAGCGCCTCGAGCGACGCAATTTCGAAGCCTTCGTTCGGCACGTAGAAAGCGGCCTCCGCAGTGTCGACAGAACCTCCTTCACCCGGCGTCCGCCACTCGGCGCGGCCGTCCGAATAGCGAAACGTTTCGTCGATCGTTGCACCGAACGCGGAAACGCCCTCGAGCCGGTGATACGTGACGAAGCCCTTGCCATCGAGCTGCAGCTCGGAATCCAGCGTGTACTCGCGGTTGTTCCAGTGCACGAAGGACTCGTTGCTGACGCGGCCATCGCCGGATCGCGTCAACGTCGTCGTGCCCGCTGGCGTAGTGCCTTCCATGTACCAGTCGAACTCGACCGACGTGCCAGTGCGCGTGAGATCGGGCGTGCCCTCGCCTGCGTCGCGGGCGGTGCAGGCGCTGAGCACGAGCGCGGTCAGAATCAGTACGGCGTCGCAGAACGGATGACGTGTCTGTGCGGGCATGCGTGAAACTCCTGAAGATGACGGTAGCGCACGGCATTTCGCCGATTTCTGGCAAGACGGCCGCTCGGGTGGTCTCGCTACTTGCGCTTCTTCGGCATGTAGAGATCCGTCAATGTCCCTTCGAAGGCTTCGGCGGCGAACGCGACCGTTTCGGACAACGTCGGGTGCGGATGGATGGTCAGGCTGATATCCGCGGCATCGGCACCCATTTCGACGGCAAGACCGATTTCAGCAACCAGGTCGCCTGCATTCGGCCCGACGATGGCACCGCCGAGGACTCGACCGTTGGACGGATCGAACAACAGCTTGGTAAATCCTTCGTCGCGGCCCAGTGACAGCGCGCGGCCGCTGGCCGCCCACGGAAACTGCGCCTTCTCGTACTTGATGCCCTTTTCTTTCGCTTCCGTCTCCGTCAGGCCGACCCAGGCGACTTCCGGGTCCGTGTAGGCCACCGACGGAATACCGCGCGCATCGAAGTAGCTTTTTTCCCCGGCAGCGACCTCGGCAGCAACCTTGGCTTCGTGCGTCGCCTTGTGCGCCAGCATCGGCCCGCCGGCGAGGTCGCCGATCGCAAAGATGTGCGGGATATTGGTGCGCATTTGCTTGTCGACGCTGATGATGCCGCGTTGATCGACATTGACGCCGGCGGCTCCCGCATTGAGCTTGTCGCCGTTGGCGCGCCGCCCTATCGCTACGAGTACACGATCATAGACGCCGATTTGCGGCGCATTTTTTCCTTCAAAAGTTACTTCGATACCGGGCGTCGTGGCGCGCATGCCGGTGACTTTCGTCGACAGCATGATCGCCTCGTAGCGGTGCTTGATGAACTTTGTGAACGGCCGCAACAGGTCCGGGTCAGTGCCCGGCATGAGCGAATCGGTCAATTCGACGACGCTGACGTCGGTACCGAGGGCCGCGTAGACGCAGGCCATCTCGAGACCGATGATGCCGCCGCCGACGACGAGCATGCGTTTCGGCAACGGCTCGAGCTCCAGCGCCCCGGTCGAATCGACAATACGCTTGTCGTCCGGCAGCCCCGGCAGCATCGCGGGCTCGGAGCCTGCCGCGATGATGCATTGTGAAAATCCGATCGTCTCGCCGTTATCGAGCTTCAGTGTGTGGGCGGATGCGAACTCCGCAACGCCATGGACGACGCGCACCTTGCGCTGCTTCGCCAGCTGCGACAGGCCGCCGACGAGCCGGTTGACGACGGTGTCCTTCCAGTCGCGAAGCTTGCCGGCGTCGACGTGCGGCTTGCCGAAGTCGACGCCGTGATTGGCCATCTCGGCCGCATCGTCAATAACTTTCGCTGCATGCAGCAGCGCTTTGGACGGGATGCAGCCGACGTTAAGGCAGACGCCGCCCAGCATCGGCCAGCGCTCGACGAGGACCACGTCGAGCCCGAGGTCAGCGGCACGAAATGCCGCCGTGTAGCCGCCCGGGCCCGCGCCAATGACGACGAGCTCGGCTTTGTGAGTGACATCGTCGGGAATCGAAGCGCCAGCCGGCTTCACGGCCGGCACGACGCCGGTCGCGTCGGCGATTTCCTCGGGACTCATGACGCGCGTCGACACCGTGTCGTCGCCGGTCCGGTCCGAGGCACTCGCAGACCGGGACGATGGTGCCGGCGCCGAATCTTCGTCGCGGCCCTCGGCCTTGTCCGGATCCACGGTGGCGACGACATCACCGGAGTTGACGCGGTCGCCGACGTTGACGTCGACCGATAGGATCGTGCCGGCATCCGACGCGGGCACATCCATCGTGGCCTTGTCGGTCTCCAGTGTAACCAGCGGACCCTCGACATCGACGTGATCCCCCGGCGAGACGAGGATCTCGATGACCTCGACGTCGGAGAAATCACCCAGGTCGGGTACGACGAGTTTCTTCCCGGCCACTACGGAATAGCCTGCAGCAGGGCGTTTACGTCGGACAATGCCTTTGCAAGATGCGTCGTGAACCGGACCGCATACGCACCATCGATGACGCGATGATCGTACGACAGCGACAGCGGCAGCATCAGCCGCGGCTGGAACTGCTCGCCATCCCAGACCGGCTGCATCGACGAGCGCGACACACCCAGGATTGCGACTTCCGGCGCATTGACGATCGGCGTAAATGCGGTGCCGCCGATGCCGCCCAGACTGGACACCGTGAACGTCGCACCCTGCAGGTCATTCGCCTTCAGCTTGCCGTCTCGAGCGGCCGCCGACAGGTCTTTGAGCTCCGTTGCGAGCTCATAGACGTCTTTCTTGTCGGCATCGCGGATGACCGGCACCATCAGCCCCTGGTCGGTATCCGCGGCGAATCCGAGGTGACAGTATTTCTTGTAAACGAGGTTCTTGCCGTCTTCCGACAGTGACGCGTTGGCCTTCGGAAATTCCTTGAGCGTCGCGACACAGGCTTTCAGTATGAACGCCAGAGGTGTCAGCGGTATGCCGCGCTCTTTTGCCGGGCCTTTCAGTTCCTGACGCTTTGCTTCGAGCTCCGTGATGTCGGCTTCATCGTGCTGGGTCACGTGCGGCAGGTTGATCCAGCTTGCCTGCAGCCTGGGCCCCGAAATCTTCTGGATCCGGGTCAGTGGCTGCACGTCGATCTCGCCGAACTTCGCGAAATCGACGGCCGGTGTCTTCGGCAATGCGCCCCCGGCAGGAGCAGCGGTCTGCCCGCTCATGACGGCCTTGACGAATGCCTTGACGTCGTCGTGCAAGATGCGGCTCTTCGGTCCGCTGCCTTTGATGCTCGCGAGATCGACGCCGAGTTCACGGGCAAACTTGCGCACTGACGGGCTTGCATGGGCCTTGGCAAAACCGGCTTCGTTGATTGACGGCAATTTCCCGGCGGACTGTGGCGCCGCCGGCGGCTGTTGCGGTGCCGGTGCCTCTCTCGCTGGCGCTGCCGCCGGCTGCGGCGCGGACGGCGCCGCTTCGGCCCTTGTATCAGCCGCTTCATCCGGTGCGTCGCCGGAATCGGCATCGATGATTGCGAGTGTCGCGCCCTCGGATACCTTGTCACCAACGTTGACCAGCACTTCGTCGATCGTGCCGCCGACCACGGCGGGCACGTCCATCGCGGCCTTGTCGGTCTCGAGCGTGACCAACGGATCCTC
>JBFIQH010000110.1:0-9976 GCA_041609735.1 Woeseiaceae bacterium
CCAGCAGCATGATGAAGCCGGCGTTCAGCGAGCCGAACTGTGCGGCCGTGAAGGTGATGTTGCCGGCTGTCCGGTCCACGACGCGGTCGGCGAACAGGGTCATGGAGCCGGCGGATTGTTCAAACAGGGCCCAGAACACGATCGTGGAGAGAATGAGGATCATCAGCACGACCGTCCGGCCGAACTCCTCGGAATAGTGCGTAAGAAAGCCGTACACGACGAACCCGACGATCAGCAAAATGGCAAGGCTCAGCGTAATGTCAGCCGCGGACACTCCCAGTGCCTCGAGGGTCGCCTGGTCGAACTGGTTCATCGCTTCGAAGGAATGCAGGTTCGTGAACACCGCGAGAATGCCGGAGACCACGGCAACAGTGGCTATGGCATAGGCCACACGATTGTTCTGGTCCTGCCGGGTATGAATCATCGAGTAGAAGATCAGGCCGACGATTGCAATGATCAGGAATACGTTCTGGGTAATCAGCACGACCGGCTCGTTCTGCACCAGCAACCACAGTACGCCGAGGACCGGCAGGCTCAGCAGGTAGATCGACCATTCCGTGTTGAGCGGACCCAGGAGCGGTTTTTCGAGCTTGCCGGGATCCGCGGGCTCGGCGTGTCCCATCAGGTACTTCTGGCCATACAGGAACGTAATCAGCCCCACGATCATGCCGATGCCGGCAGCGCCGAAACCGTACTTCCACCCATACGTCTCACCGAGCCAGCCACACAGCAACGTCGCCGTGAAGGAGCCGATGTTGATGCCCATGTAAAAAATGGTGAAGCCGGAGTCGCGCCGCGGGTCGTCTTGCGAATACAGCTTGCCGACGATGGTCGATATGTTCGGCTTCAGGTAACCGACGCCCATAACGATCAACGCGAGCGCGAAATAGAAGACCTTGAGCGCTCCGGTATCACGCATCGTGATGTCTTCAAGAAGCACCGTGCCCGCGGTGAGCACCTCGCCCGACGCGAGCGTCAGGTTTTCGGTCAGCGTCGTGCCGGCAGCGTAGAACATCGCCTGATAGCCCTCCACCGCCATCAGGATGTGTCCGAGTGACAGCAGGATGCCGCCGAACACGACCGACTTCCGCATACCCAGGTAGCGGTCCGCGATCATTCCGCCGATAAGTGGCAGCGCGTAAACGAGCCCGGCGTAGGAGCCCAGGACGTCGAGCCCCATCTGGTCCGTGAACAGGTGGTACTTGGTCAGGTAAAGCAGCAGCAGGTACTTCATTCCGTAGAACGAGAACCGCTCCCACAGCTCGGTGGTGAAACAGACATACAGGCCTATCGGGTGGCCGAACAGTTCCCGGTTCTGCGAATAGTCTTCCGCGGTCGCGGTGACGCCGTTGCTCATATATTTCCCCCCGGTGACTCTCTCGGACCGGTTCTGGCTTTATCGAGTTTGCTGGAGCCGCTAATCAAACGGCAACGCATTAAACACCATTTCAGTTGTTACATTCTACCCGTCAGGCTTATTTATATTGTTTATCAGTGACTTGGTATTCAGCTGTCCGCGCGGGCTGCGTCGTCCGCGGCCGCGTCGCGTCGCACGGTGAACGCCCGCGACATGACGATACCCAGCTCGTAGAGCAGGTAGACAGGCACCGCGAGCAACGTCTGGCTGATGACGTCGGGCGGTGTGAGGAACATGCCGACGACGAACGCGCCGAGGAATACGTAAGGCCGCGCCTTCGTCAGTTTCTCGGGCGTGGTCAGGCCCGCCCAGACGATCAGCACCGTCGCGACCGGCACCTCGAACGCGAGCCCGAACACGAACGATATCAGGACGACAAAGCTAACGTAGCTCGTGATGTCCGGCAGGACGTCGACGATGTCCGGCGCGAAGGCGACCAGGAACGTGAAGACGAGCGGGAACAGCACGAAGTACGCAAACGCAATACCGGCATAAAACAGTGCGATGCTCGACGCCAGCAACGGGAACGCAAAGCGTTTCTCGCGGCGATACAGGCCCGGCGCGACGAACGCCCAGACCTGGTAAAGGACGATCGGCATTGCGACCGCAAGCGCAACGATGAACGTCAGCTTGAACGGCGTGAACACGACCGATATCGGGTTCGTCGCAATCATCTGCCCGCCCTCGAGTTGCGACACCAGCGGCTGGGCAACAAAGTTGAAAATTGTTTTCGAGAACGGCAGTAACGCAATGAAGACTGCGACGACGGCCGCGCCGAGCTTCAGAATGCGCGAACGCAGCTCGACGAGGTGTGACAGCAACGTGCCTTCCGCGAGCTCTTCTTCAGGCGTCTCGTTGGCTGTCACTGTCGGAAGGTCCGGTCGATTCGTCGTCGTGAGTGGTGTCGCCTACCTCGTCCGCAGGGGTATCGGTCGCGGCATCTTGCTCGACAGCGATGCTGGCTGCGGTCGCGGCGGGCTGTTGATGCAACGGTGAGTAACTGTCGTCATCGCGCGGCGGCGGATGGCTGACCGGCGCGATGCTCGGGCGTACGTTAAGGTCCTTGCCGAGGTCGAGCTCTTCCTCGAGCTGGCGCTTGAGGACGCGCGTCATGCGTCGCGCCTGGCCGACCCAGGTGCCGAGCTGGTTTGCAACCTGCGGCAGGCGCTTCGGGCCGAGCACGACCAGGCCGATCATGCACAGAAAGAAAAATTCCCAGAAACCGATGCCGGACATATAACGTGTCCGTCTCAGCTTTCTTTACGGTTCTCTTCAACCGGCGTGTTGTCGAAGTCGGCGTCTTTCTTCGATGAGTCGCCGAGCTGTTCGCTGGTCTGCTCGGCGTCGTTGACCGCAGAGCGAAACCCCTTGACGGCGCTGCCGAGGTCGGAGCCCAGCGTGCGCAGGCGCTTCGTGCCGAAGATCGCGAGAACGATGACGAGCACGATGAGTAACTGTACCGGGCCGATGTTGGAAAACATCCTGATAACTCCTGGGGTCGCTGCCCCTGATAGAACGGGCAGAAGCCCGTTCGTTCCATCCAGTGTCGCGCCGCAAGATTCCGGTCGGCGCCCATTGTGTTCATGATAACGCGGCCGTGACGCTGTGCCGCAACTATTTCATGCCGCCATGCGCGCCGTCAGGATGGGTGTCGCATTTTCGCTAAATGCCTGACTCGTCTCAGGATTCGAGCCAGAAAGTGACGGGCCCGTCGTTAACGAGGCTTACCTGCATATTCGCGCCGAACCGGCCCGTTTCAACGCGTGTGAGCCTTGCCCGGCAGCGCTCGACCAGACGTTCGAAGAATTGTTCGCCCACCTCCGGAGAAGCGGCGCGCGTAAAGCTGGCTCGCGTGCCTTTCTTGGTGTCCGCCGCCAGCGTGAACTGCGGTACCAGCAGCAGCGCGCCGTCGATATCGCAGAGGCTTTTGTTCATGCGGCCTTCGGCGTCGGGAAACACGCGGTAGCCAACCAGGCGCTCGGCCAGCCGGTCCACGTCGTGGGCGTCGTCATCGCGGTGCACGGCAACGAGGACGAGCAGGCCGCGGCCGATCGACGCGATGCGCCGGCCGTCGACATCGACGGCAGCCTCGGTCACACGCTGTATCAAGCCGATCATTTCGAGGAAAAAAACCGAGTTTCGCGCCGGGCGGGACCTTTATTAACGCATAGGGCAGATACGAATGGCCAGAGTGGAGTCCGGCGGGTGTGACACTGTGGCGACCGGTCGGTGAGTGGGTCGGTTCGCGCGTGCCGGGCCGGCCTCCGGCGGATCAGGCCATGGACGGCAGACCGTATCGAGCTCACCGACCGGACCCTTTTCGGATTAATAAAACCACATACGGAGTAAAATCGCGCCTGAATACCCTATAAAGACCCACGATCAATTAAATCGACTAACAGTGGGAATAATAAATCCCTCAAGCACTCTCCAGAACAATTGGTGGGAATCCTCGGCTCCGGAATGCGGGCCGACTTTCGGCATTGGCAAGGCTACAGGCGCCCCCTACACTAGCGCCGACGCTCAAACCGGGGAACCCGAATGAAAAGACGCCATTTCGTCAGCGGCCTCGCAGCCGCCGGAACGCTTGCGGCCTGCGCGAGGCCCGATGCGGCCTGCACCGAGGGTGAGCGCTCGGCGGAGCGTTTCGACTGGTCGGTGGTGACGTCCTGGCCGCCGAAGTACCCGGGCCTCGGCATCGCCGTCGACAATGTGACCGAACGCATCGCGAAAGCTTCGAACGGGCGGCTCAAAATCAAGGTGTACGCCGCCGGCGAACTGGTGCCGGCGTTCGAGGTATTCGATTCCGTCAGCCGCGGCACCGTCGAGTGCGGTCACGGCGCGTCGTACTACCACAAGGGCAAGCTCGACGCGGCACAGTTCTTCACAGCGATCCCGTTTGGCCTGAACTACAGCGAGCTGAACGGATGGCTGTACTACGGCGGCGGACTCGAGCTGTGGCGCGAACTCTATGCACCGTTCAATTTGGTACCGTTTCCCTGCGGCAATACCGGCGTGCAGATGGGGGGCTGGTTCAACCGGGAGATCAACTCGATCGGCGACCTGAAAGGTCTGAAAATGCGCATCCCGGGCCTCGGCGGCGAGGTGTTGCGCCGCGCCGGCGGCACGCCGGTGACGTTGCCGGGCTCCGAAATTTTCACCTCACTGCAAACCGGGGCGATCGACGCGACCGAGTGGGTCGGTCCCTACAACGACCTCGCGTTCGGCCTGCACAAGGCGGCAAAGTATTACTACTACCCCGGCTGGCAGGAGCCCGGCCCGACGCTCGAGTTCATCGTCAACAAGAGCGCGTGGGATTCGCTGCCGCCGGACCTGCAGGCGATCGTTGATGTCAGCTGCCAGGCGATCAACCTCGACATGAACGCGGAGTACATGCACGGTAACGCCGACGCGCTGCATCGCATCATCGACGACCCGAACGTAGAGCTTCGCAAGTTTCCCAAGGACGTCATGGATCACCTGAGGCGCATCTCGGAAGAGGTCATCGGCGAACTGGTCGCGAAAGATCCGAAGTCCGCGAAAATCTACGCATCGTTCGATGCGTTCCGCCAGAAATCGATACTCAACCAGCGCGTCACAGAACAGGCGTTCCTGGAAACGCGTGAATGAAATTTGGATGAGTGGCAGGCGCGGGTCAATTCGGACACCGGATTCTATCTCGCCAATCCCTATGGCAGAGCGTGGTGGGAGAACTTCAGTGTGGGCAACTCGGCGCTCGCGCCGGACCTGGTCGCGGCGGTCAACAAGCGCCTGGACGAGAACGTCCGCAACTATACGCTCACCGACAGCCGACGCATCATCGAAAGAATCGACACCACGCCCGACAAGTCGCCGTAGTTTGGCTTACCGGCCGGCAACGGCGTGTCCGGCTAGCCGTAAATCCTGCCGGGCAACCAGGTAACGAGTCCCGGGAATACGGCGAGCATTACCAGCGCCAAGATCTGGATTGCGACGAACGGGATTACGCCGCGATAAATATGCGACGTCTTGACCTCTGGCGGAGCGACGCCACGCAAATAGAACAGCGCAAAGCCGAACGGCGGCGTCAGGAACGACGTCTGCAGGTTGATCGCGATCATGATGCCGAGCCAAACCGGGTCGAGGCCCATCGCGAGCAACACCGGACCGACGATCGGCACGACAACGAATGTAATCTCGATGAAGTCGAGCACGAAGCCGAGCAGGAACATCACCAGCATGACGACGATGACGGCGCCGATGACGCCGCCGGGCAGCGCCTCGAGAATCGCGCGCACACCCTCATCGCCGCCGAAGCCGCGGAACACCAGCGAGAACACCGATGCGCCGATCAGGATCAGGAACACCATGCTGCTGATCTTCAGCGTGCTTTGCATGATCTCCTTGAGGCGCGGCAGGTCCAGCTGCCTGCGGCCGATCGCCATCAGCAGCGCACCCATGCCGCCGACGCCGGCGGCTTCGGTGGGCGTGGCAACGCCCATCAGGATCGATCCGAGGACGGCGAAGATCAGGACCAGCGGCGGCATCAGGGCCTGCAGTACCGGGCCGAGGCCAACTTTTTCGTCGGGGCTGCGCTGGTGCGCCGGCATCGACGTTGGTTTGACGATCGCGGCAACGACGACGTAGAGAATGTAAAGCGCGACCAGCAGCAGCCCCGGAATCAGCGCGCCGGCAAACAGGTCGCCGACGGAAACCGTCTTCGGCGAGTAGTTGCCCATCTCGAGCTGCGCCTGCTGGTAGGCGCTGGTCATGACGTCGCCCAGCATGACGAGGATGATCGACGGCGGGATGATCTGGCCAAGTGTCCCGGACGCGCAGATCGTGCCCGTCGCGATCTCCGGCGCGTAGCCGCGCTTCAGCATCGTTGGAAGTGACAACAGGCCCATCGTCACGACCGTTGCGCCGACGATGCCGGTGCTGGCCGCGAGCAGCATGCCGACCAGCGTCACCGAGATGCCGAGTCCGCCACGCAGTGCACCGAACAGCGCACTGAGCGTCTCGAGCAGTTCTTCGGCAATGCGGGCTCGTTCGAGGGTGACGCCCATGAAGACGAACAGCGGTACAGCGACCAGTGTCTCGTTCGTCATGATGCCGAAGATGCGGTTCGGCAGCCCGGACAGCAGTGCATCGTTGAACGTGCCGGTGGCAATACCGATCGCCGCGAATATCAACGCCGTGCCGCCGAGCGTAAACGCGACCGGAAATCCGGCGAGCAGCACGACAATGACGCAAGCAAACAGCGCGAGGGCGATCCACTCCATCGTCAGCGCCCCTCGCCCGGGGTTCGCAGACGGCGAATCGAGTGCAACAGCAGCGACAGCCCCTGCACGCTGACCGCGAGCGGCATGACGAGGATGGCCGATTTCAGCAACGGTATCAGCGGGTAGGGCAAGCCCCCGGATTCCCGCGACGCCTCGCGTATCGCCCAGGACACGGCAACGAAGTCCCACGCCTTGATCGCGAGAAACGCACACAGCGGAAGCAGGAAGACGACAACGCCCAGGGCATCGATCAGCGCGCGGCGCCGTTCCGACATGCCGCGGTAGAAGATGTCGACGCGCACGTGCTCCTCATGCCGCAACGTGTAGGCGGCACCGAGCATGAACACGCAGGCATGCATCCAGATGACCGACTCCTGCACCCAGATCAGTCCCGCGTCGAACACGTACCGCATGACGACGACGGCAAACGTCACCAGCACCATCAGCAACGTCAGCCATGCTGTCAGCCGCCCGGTCAGTTCGCTGAAGCGGTCGAGCATATTGCCGATCTCCGGAATCGGAGCGGGTTCGGACATGACCTAGTGCCGCCAGAACGTCGGCGTAATCAGCACGAGCAGCGTAAAAATCTCGAGACGGCCGAGCAGCATCCCGGCGATCGATACCCACTTTGCGGCATCGGGCAGCGTCATGAAGCCGGACGAAACGTCACCGAGGCCCGGGCCAAGGTTGTTGAGGGTTGCAGCAACCGCCGAGAACGCCGTGACCTGGTCGACGCCAGTCGACATCAGCACGACCATCATTGCGCTGAAGACGACGACGTAGACGGAAAAGAATCCCCACACGGCATCGACGACGCGATACTGGACCGCCCGGTTGCCGAGCTTGACGGGGATTTCGGCGCTCGGGTGCACGAGTCTCACGATTTCGCGTACGCCCTGCTTGTAGATCAGCAGCCAGCGAATGACCTTGATACCGCCGGCCGTCGAACCGGCGCTGCCGCCGATAAAGCTCGAAAAGATCAGCAGCACCGGCAATGCCGCAGGCCATGCCGCGAAGTTGGCGGTCGTAAAACCGGTGGTCGTCGCGATAGAGACCGCCTGGAACATGCCGTCGACGATGTTCTTTCCGGGCGAATCGTAGAACTGATACTGGAACAGCACGAAGACAACGATCAGCGACAACACGACGAGTATCGCCGTGTACGCCTTGAATTCCGGATCCTGCCAGTAGTGCGTGACCGAGACGTTACGCCACGCAAAAAAGTGCAGCGAAAAGTTGATGCCGGCTGCAAACATGAAAATGATAGCGACGATGTCGATCGACGTGCTGTTGTAGTAGCCGATGCTCAGGTCGTGCGTCGAAAAGCCGCCGATCGCAACCGTCGAGAATGCATGGCACAACGCGTCGAACCAGCCCATGCCGGCGGCCATGTAGCTGACGCCGCACGCGGTCGTGAACGCCAGATAGACATACCACAGGGCCTTCGCCGTCTCGGTGATGCGCGGCGTCAGCTTCGTATCCTTGACCGGCCCCGGCGTCTCGGCGCGGTACAGCTGCATGCCGCCGACGCCGAGCATGGGCAACACCGCGACGGCGAGAACGATGATGCCCATGCCGCCGAGCCACTGCAGCTGCTGCCGGTAATACAGGATGGACTTCGGCAGTGCGTCCAGCCCGGTCAGGATCGTCGCGCCGGTCGTCGTCAGACCGGACATCGATTCGAAAATAGCATCGGTCAGCGACAGCGACATTGACGGGTCGAAATACAGCGGCGCGGCGCCGAACGTACCCAGAACAGTCCAAAACGCCGCGACGACGACGAAGCCGTCGCGCAGCCGCAGGTCGCGCTTGGACTTGTGCACCGGCGCCCAGCAGACGACGCCGGCAAGCAGCGTCAGCACGAAGCCCTCGATGAACGACATCCATGCACCGTCGTTGAAGATCAGGCTGATCGCAATCGGCGGCAGCATCGTCAGGCTGAACATCATCAGCAGCAGGCCGAGAATGCGTTGTACGACTGTCCAGTTCATTCAGGGCCCGATGTCAGACGAAGTTGACGTCCACCTGGAAGAGTTGTTCGATGCGCTCGATTTTGCGCCGGTCCGTCATAAACAAAATGACGTGATCGTCGGCTTCGATGACGGTGTCGTGATGCGCGATGATCACCTTGTCGTCGCGCACCATCGCGGCGATCGAAGCGCCGTCGGGCAGGTCGATGTCTTCGATGGCCCGGCCGACGACCTGGGATGTCTTTTCGTCGCCGTGCGCGACGGCTTCGATCGCTTCGGCTGCGCCGCGCCGCAATGAATGCACCTTGACGACGTCGCCGCGCCGCACGTGCGCGAGCAGCGATCCGATCGTCACCTGCTGCGGAGAGATTGCGATGTCGATGCTGCCGGATTCGACGAGGTCGACATACGATGCCCGATTGATCAGCGCCATGACCTTGTGGGCGCCGAGCCGCTTCGCCAGCATCGAGCTCAGGATATTGGCCTCTTCGGAATTCGTCAGTGCGCAGAACACGTCGACGTTATCGACGTTCTCTTCGAGCAGCAGCTCCTCATCGGCGGCATCGCCGACCAGCACGATCGCCTTGTTGACTTGCTCGGAAATTTGCCGCGCGCGTTTGCCATCTCGTTCGATGATCTTGACCTGGTTCGTTTGCTCGAGCGCCAGCGCGAGCCGCACGCCGATATTGCCGCCGCCGGCGATGACAACGCGGCGCACCGGGTCTTCGAGGCGCCGCAACTCGCTCAGGAACACGCGAATGTCCTTGCGGTCGGCGATGAAGAAGACTTCGTCGCCCTCCTGGATGACGGTATCGCCGTCCGGCAGCAGTGCCTTGCCGCCGCGGTACAGGGCCGCGATACGGCCTTCGGTGTTCGGGATATGTTCCTTCAGCGTCGCAATGCGCTGGCCGACCAGCAGGCCGTCGCGATCGGCAATGACGCCGACGAGCCGCACCCTGCCCTCGGCAAAGGCGAGCACTTGCGACGCGCCGGGGTACAAAATCAGCTGTTCGATGTATTCGCAAACGAGCTGTTCGGGGCTGATTCGGACGTCGATCGGGATCGCGTCCTGCGTGAACAGCTTGTTGGCCTTCATGTACTCGGCGGAGCGTATGCGCGCGATCTTCGTCGGCGTATGAAACTGTGTGTAAGCAACCTGGCAGGCCACCATGTTGGTTTCGTCGGTATCCGTCAACGCAACGACGATCTCGGCGTCTCTCGCACCGGCGCGCTCGAGCACGTCCGGGTAGGCGGCGTGCCCGACAACCGTCCGAATGTCGAGCCGGTCCTGCAGCTCACGAAGCACGTCCGGACGCATGTCGACGACG
>JBFIQH010000111.1:0-9895 GCA_041609735.1 Woeseiaceae bacterium
GCGTACCGCCGACAGCGATAAGAGCGGGGAAAAGAGTTCTATTTGAATGCATGACGAGTGGGTTCCCGTGGTTTCGCGGCAGCTACGTTACGTAAAGCTGTCGTTTTTCGCAGTGATCCGATTCTATGTTTTGCGATGTGTTGTCCGTGAGTGTGTGGTTCCGGGCACAAACTGTGATTCCTGTCACATTTCGATCATCACTCGGCGCGATTCAGGCGGAGGTCGCCGCCTGCAATTCTTCCAGCGTCTGGTGGGTACCGCTTTCCTGGTCTTCGAGAACGACCTCGGGTTCGTGAACATAATGTCCCTGCATGAAGTCAAGACCAAGCTGAAACAGCACCGCCATGGCATTTGCATTCTCGACGCGCTCTGCAATGGTCTTGATTCCGCGCTCGGAGGCTGCCTGCACGATTCTCTGCAGCGACTCCTGCATCTCGGTATCCGTCATCAGCGAGTGCATCAGTTCGCCGTCAATCTTGATGTAGTCCGGTTTCAGCATATCGAGCATCTGGAAGCGTTCCTGGTCGATGCCGTAGTGCTCGATAGCGAAGCTGATGCCGATCTTTCTCAGCTTTGCGGCAAGGCCGCGGGTCTGCTTGATATGCTTCGCGGCATCTTTCTCCGGCACCTGCGCGACCAGCCGAGAGCAGTCGAAGTCGCGACTTTCGAATTCCTGCTCCATCCAGGATGCAGTCGACGGATCGACAATCGACTGCCGGGACAGGCGCACGAAAACTCGGTCGGCGTCGTGTTCGGTACAGAAATCGACGGCTGACTTGATCATCCAGCGGTCGATGTGCTTCATCATGTTGTTGCGCTCGGCAGCCGGCAGGAATTCTGACGGCAGCACGGAGTTGCCCTGTTCGTCGATCATGCGCACGAGCAGGTCGTACATCTCGATCGAGTCGCACCGGAGTCCGGCGATCGGCAACTGGGCCAGCCGAAAGCGATTATCCATCAGCGCCGACTTCAGGTGGCGCACCCAGATCGCATCGAACTCGCGCTGTTTGGTGTTTTCCTCGGTCGCTTCATCCAGCGCCGCCTTGCTGCCGCCGGCGGCCTTGCCGGTGCGATGCGCGTTTATGGTTGCCGCAACCAGTTCCTCGAGGCTGCCGAAGACGTCACTGACCGCGCAGATACCGACGGTGCAGCTGACTGGCGTCGACTTGTCGCCAATCTCAAAGGTCGTCTTGCTGACCTGGTTCACCAGCTGTTGTCCCCAGACCTGGCCGTCACGTGCGCTGCCGCGTTCGAGCAGCACCATTAGCGATGTTCCCTCGAAGCGACCGGCGACGTCCCGCGGATGCATGCGCTTGCGCACGACCTCGGAGAACTGTGCAAGAATCTCTTCGGAATCGATGATGCCGACGTTGTCTCGCACCTGGCCAAAATCGTCGAGCTTGACGTAGGCGAGAACGTGCAGGCCGCTTTTCGGCTTGCGCTGCAAGCGTTTCTTCAGGCGCTCGAGGAACTGAGCGCGATGATAAAACAGCGTCGTCGGATCACGCTTCAGGGCGTCATGCACGAGCTTCGTCGGTTCCAGGGAGGCTTTGTCGGGCGGCGTAATGCAAATCTGCACGCACGGCGCGCCGTCGTAGTCGATACGCGAAAAACCGAGCTTCAGCAGATCGGCTTCGGCACCGTTCAGGTTCGGCATCGTTTCGAGCTTTTCGTCACGCTGCCATTTGCCGGAAATTGTGGCAATCAGCGCACCCTTCAGGGCCGCGTGATATTCCGGCAGGAAACTGTCCATCAACGGCATGCCGTTGACCTCGTCCCCGGATGCGGCGCGGAACAGTTTGAGCCACGCATCGTTGGCGTCGACGATGATGCCTTCCTGGACGAGTGCGATTGCCGCGGTCGATGCGCGCATCAGGTCACGCACTTGCTGGCGGTAACCGGATGCCGACATGATCGTCGAGTTCAGAGCCCGCTCGGCGCGCAGCGCCCGCAATTCGCGAGAGACGACAGCGCTAAGGCGCTTTTTCATGGCGATCGAGACGAGATCAACGGCACCGCTCTTCATCGCGTCGTGAATCGCGAGCTCGTTCGCCTCTTCCTTCAGCGCAATGACTGGCACTTCGGGGTTATAGACGTCCTTCTGCTTGATAACCTGGCGCACCGAGTCCCGGTAGCTGTCGCAGTTGATGATGATAACCTCGACCTGCTCGCCGGCCAGCGTATCCGCAAGCTTCGTCGGGTGGTTGATCCAATGACAATGCGCCGCGTGACCGGCAGTACGCAGCGTACTGTTGATCAGCTCGACGTCGTCCTGGTTATCCGATAATACGGCGATGGAAATGCTGTGATTGCCGGTCAAATTGAGTCCCTTCCCCGATACGGCGCGAGTCTCTCGCACCCGTTTGTCCATTCAGCAGCCAGCAGTTTAGCGCCCGCTGCAAGCCCGGGCCTAAAGCAGTTGGTAAAACCGTGACGGGCTTCTAATTTCACCGGCGCGTCCGGTCCCGATGGTCCGTTTTTCATGGACTTAGGCGGGTTCGGGCGGGACGTCGCAGGCGGCTGACGCTCGCCCTCTCGCAGCTGGCGCAGGCCGCCGAAGTCGGTATCATAGCGGTCGGCCGGGATTCGACCCGGCAACCACGCGCGAGGGGCGAGCCGACTGATGGCCAACTACAGCACGAGTGAATTCCGGTCCGGCTTGCGGATCATCATCGACAATGATCCCTGCATCATCGTGGAAAATGAGTTCGTCAAGCCCGGCAAGGGCCAGGCGTTCAATCGGGTCCGGATTCGTAACCTCAAGACCGGCAAGACGGTCGACAAGACGTTTCGTTCCGGCGAGTCGGTCGAGGCTGCCGACGTCATGGACACGACGATGCAATACCTCTACACCGACGGCGAATTCTGGCACTTCATGGTGCCCGATACCTTCGAACAATACGCGGCGGACGAAAAAGCGCTCGGCAATGCGGCCAAGTGGATCACGGACGGCGATATGTGCCTGATCACGCTCTGGAACAACACGCCGCTGCTGGTCGAGGCACCGAACTTCGTCGAGCTCGAGATCACGGAAACCGACCCCGGCGTCAAGGGCGACACGGCAAGTGGCGGCGTTAAACCAGCCAAATTATCGACCGGTGCCGTCGTGCGTGTACCGTTATTCGTCGATCAGGGCGAGGTCATCAAGGTGGACACGCGCTCCGAAGAGTACGTATCACGCGTCAAATAAACGTTGCATTGCTGGCCTGCAGTTCGCAGTAAACGCGGCAACATTCCTCGACGCCGCGCTGGTCGTCCTCGCTGAAACGTTCCAGCGACGGGCTGTCGATATCGAGAACCCCGACCAGTTTGCCGTCGACGACCAGCGGCACGACCAGTTCCGATCGCGATGCTGCATCACAGGCGATGTGACCCGGAAACTCGTGCACGTTGGGCACGCGCAACGTCTGTTGTTGCTGTGCAGACGTGCCGCAGACGCCCTTGCCGAGTGGAATGTGCACGCACGCAGGCTGGCCCTGGAATGGGCCGAGCACCAGTTCGTCGCCACGCAGTACGTAAATACCGAGCCAGTTGACGTCATCGAGCGCGTTGTACAACAGCCCGACGAAGTTGGCGGCGTTTGCCAGCGCGTCCGTTTCTCCGCCGAGCAGCGAACGTACCTGGCTCGATAACAGCGTGTAGTCAGTTTGAGTCATCGCGCGAGTCTTCAGCAGTCGGCGAAACATATCACGTCGCGAATGTCGGTCGCGCCTTCGGCGATCGTCTGCAGGCGCTCGAAGCCGAGCGCGACGCCGGCGCACTCGGGCAGCCCCGACGCCAGCGCGGCGAGCAGGTTGTCGTCGGCGGCAATGGGCATGCGGCCGAGCCGCTCACGTTTTTCGTTGTCGGCCCGCATCCGCAGGGCCTGTTCTTTCGCGTCGGTCAACTCGACGTAGCCATTCGCGAGCTCGATTGGCCCGAGGAATACCTCGAATCGGTCCGCAACGCGCGAATCCGCCGGGCAAAGACGCGCCAGCGCCGCCTGTGACGCCGGAAAATGGGCAACAACCGTCAGTTTCCCGGCCGGCAGTTGCGGGCTGACTCGCGTTGCCAGCAGGCAGTCCAGCCAGGAGTCGCGGTCGTCGCCGAGGGATCGTTTCAGTGCGTCGTCCGCATCGCAGGCCTGCGCGAGCCGAGCCACATCGTCGGACAGCGGGTCGATACCGCAGCGGGCCTGCATGAGATCCACATAATCGTGTCGCTCGAACGTGTCGGCTAGGTCGCGCTGCTCGAGAATCCGGGCGATCAGCTGCACCGTGTCGGCGATGATCTCCGCCAGCGACATCCCGAGGCGGTACCACTCGATCATCGTAAATTCGCCAAGGTGCTGACGCCCGCTTTCGCGGCCGCGAAAGACACGGCCGATCGAATAGATATCGGGGTATCCGGCTGCCAGGAGTCGCTTCATGTAGAACTCGGGGGATGGCTGCAGGTATGCACCATCAGCCGTGCGAATCGTATCGATGTTGGGGTCCGTGACGCCCGTCGCCCCGAGCACCGGGACATCGACCGGCGTGACGCCGTGTTCGCGAAAGTAAGCACGGGCACGCTCGAGCAACACGGCGCGGCGCTGTTGAACCTCGGCGCCGCAGCGCGGTCGCCAAGCGCTCATGAACGGTCTGCTGGCATCCGTCCAATTGCCTCGCCCATGCGCACGGTTGCGCCGGAGCAGAGCGACGGCTGCCATTCGCCGCCGTTTCCGGGGAGCAGCACGATGACGGTCGACCCCATGTTGAACCAGCCGAGCAGGTCGCCTTTTTCGAGATCGCGGGGCGCTTGGCCAAGATCGCGGTTCTCGACGACGCCGCGTTTCTGCGGGCGAATCTCCCCGGTCCATGGCGTCGTTATGCTGCCGACGTTCAATGCGCCGACCAGGATGACAGCGACGGGCCCGATCGACGTCTCGAAGTGCAGGTTGAGCCTCTCATTGCGGCGAAACAGTCCGGCAACACGGCTAACGGTTGCTGCGTTGACGCTGAACAGGTCGCCCGGCACGTAATGTGCGGCGAGCAGGCGACCGTCGAGCGGCATATGCACTCGGTGATAATTGTACGGGGCGAGGTAGATGGTCGCGAAGCGGCCTTCCCGGAACGCATCGGCTCTGTCGATGTCGGTGGCCAGAAGGTCTTCGAGCGTATAGTCGATACCCTTTGCCTGAAAAATGCGATTGTCGTCGATCGCGGCTGCGGCACTGACTGTCCCGTCGACCGGCGAAACGATGGCATCGGCATTTGCATCGATCGGTCTTGCATCGGGTGCGAGTTCACGTGTGAAAAAATCATTGAGCGTTCGAAAATCGTGCGGTACTTCCTGACCGATCTCGGCAAGATCGACGTCGAACATCCGGACAAAGCCGCGGATCATGGCATCCTTGATCCAGCGTGTGCGAATGCGGGCGAGGCGATACACGGCAGCGGTCATTGCGGCACGGGGCAGCAGGTACTGTAGCCAGACGAACAGAGTTTCTTTCATATCAGGGATCCGTTGGCGCGGTGCTGACGGCCAGTAACAAGGTTTCGCCGCTGTAAATATTCAGCGTGACGGTATGCAGCGAGTCCTGCGGCTCGAGGAGCATCAGGTGCCTGCCGCCCGGCTCGAATCGAATGCTCTCGCCGGGGTCGATGCGCAACTCATCAATGCCCCGCATTCGCGACACGTCATTCTCGATGATGGTCTCATGCATGTCGACACGGGCGAACTGCGGGCTGTCAATTGCAGTAACGACAATCTGCTGGTTGCCGTGATTTTCGAGGACAAGGTAGCCGGCGCTCATCGACGTGCCCGGTAGTGGCCGGGTAATCCTGATATCCGTCGCCGACAGCGGCGGGCCGCTGTAGCCGCTGCACGCGAACGTGCCCAGTGCAAGCACGACGGTTACGTAACGCAACATACGATCATGAATCGAGCAGTATTGGCAGATCGTGCACGAAATTCTCGGTGCGGTGTGGCGAGCTGAACAGCGCGTGAAAGCGGCCCTCGGGATCGATGACGAGCACGACGGAGGAGTGATCGACCAGGTAGTGACCACCGTCGGCATCGCGCTTCTCGAAAAATATGCCGATGCCGTCGGCCAGCTTGCGCAATTCCGCGACGTCGCCGGTCAGCGCGAGATTGTCGTCACCGAACGACCGGATATAGGCGGCAAGCCGCTCCGGCGTGTCGCGCTCGGGATCGACGCTGACCAGCACGATACGCGGCAGTGATGCGAAACCGCGCTGCTCGAGTTCGGTTTTGGCGTTTTGCAATACCTTCAATGTCAACGGGCAGACATCCGGGCAGTGCGTGAAGCCAAAAAAGACCAGATCCCACTGGCCTTCGAAGACCGTTTCGTCCACCTGCCTGCCGTCGTGGGTCTCAAGGACAAATCCGGGTACGTCGGCTTTGACCGGCAGCACGGTTGCCGTGCGCACGGCGTCCGGTTTTGCGGGGCCAAAATTGACCGCAGACCAGATTCCCGCGGCGACAGCGAGACCGGAGAGAGTTCCGATGATGAGGCTTCTGGGACGCATGAGCGAATCGGTGCTGCGGAGTAAATGACGACGGCGCGCAATTCTAACTGCTTAATGGACCATCGTGTTAGATTCGCCGCATTATCCGGGTTCCACGATGACAGCGAACACGACAACGGTCGAGTCCCTGGTGCGCAGGATCGCCGAGCGGTTTCGCGCCGCCGACCTCCGCTATGGCCACGGCACCGACAACGCGCTGGACGAGGCTGCCTGGCTGGTATTCTCTACGCTGGGCTTGTCGCATGATAACGCCAGTTCTGCCTATGCTCGGCCGGTCAGCGAGTCGGAGTCCGAGCTCGTCGTATCGCGTGCTGCACGCCGCATCAGTGAGCGCCTGCCGCTGGCCTACATTCTCAACGAAGCCTGGTTCGCCGGTCACGTGTTCTACGTCGACGAGCGCGTGCTCGTGCCGCGGTCGCCGCTGGCGGAACCCGTCAACGAGCGCTTCGAGCCGTGGATCGACCCGGCGAGGGTAGGGCGCATTGCGGACCTCGGCACCGGCAGCGGCTGCATCGCGATTGCGCTGGCGCATGCGTTTCCGGGTGCTGCCGTCGATGCGGTGGACGTGTCGGCCGATGCGCTCGCGGTTGCCGCGATCAACGTCGAGCGCCACGGCGTCGGCGACCGCGTGCGGCTGGTCCAGTCGGATTTTTTCAGGAACGTCGGCGACGCGACCTACGACCTGATCGTCAGTAATCCCCCGTACGTGGACAGGAGCGACATGGACCAACGTGCGCCGGAGTATCGGCATGAACCCGAACTCGGCCTTGCTGCCGGCGACGACGGTCTGGAATCGGTGCATGCAATCCTGCATGATGCATCGCGCTTTCTCGCCGACCATGGAATACTCGTCTGCGAAGTGGGCAACAGCCAGCCGGCGCTCGAGGCACACTACCCCGACGTCGCGTTTACCTGGCTGGAGTTCGAACAGGGCGGTCACGGGGTGTTCCTGCTGGACAGGCAGCAACTGGACTCGCTGGCCACAGCGGACAGGCAAGGCTAGGGCGATGTCGGGAAACAGTTTTGGGCGTAACTTTGTCGTCACGACCTTCGGCGAGAGCCACGGCGTCGCGCTCGGCTGCGTCATCGACGGCTGCCCGCCGGGGCTGCCGCTCGTGGAGGCCGACATCCAGGCGGATCTCGACCGGCGACGGCCGGGACGTTCGCGGCACACGACCCAGCGTAATGAACCCGACCAGGTCGAAATCCTGTCCGGCGTGTTCGAAGGCCAGACGACCGGCACACCGATCGGACTCCTTATAAAGAATACGGACCAGCGTTCGAAGGACTACGGCGATATCAAGGACAAGTTTCGCCCAGGGCATGCCGACTATACGTACCAGCAAAAATACGGCATCCGGGACTATCGCGGCGGCGGCCGTTCGTCGGCCCGCGAGACAACGATGCGGGTCGCTGCGGGCGCAATCGCCCGCAAGTACCTCGAGAGCCGCCTGGGGCTGACCATCCATGGCTACCTGTCCCAGCTGGGCCCTATAGCGTTGGGCGCTGCGGATCTTTCGATCGTCGACGACAACCCGTTTTTCTGCGCCGACCCGGATCGCATCGGAGAGCTCGAGGCGTTCATGGACGCGCTGCGCGCCGACGGCGATTCGATCGGTGCAAGGATCAGTGTCTTGGCGCGCAACATGCCGGTGGGGCTCGGGGAGCCGGTATTCGACAAGCTCGAGGCCGACATCGCGAAAGGGCTGATGAGCATCAATGCGGTCAAGGGCGTGGAAATTGGCGCCGGGTTTGGGGCTGTCACGCAGCGCGGCAGCCAGCATCGCGACGAAATGGCGAGGTCCGGGTTCAGCAAGAATGACGCCGGCGGCACGCTCGGCGGTATTTCGTCGGGACAGGACCTGTTGGCCAGCATCGCGCTGAAACCGACGTCGAGTGTCTCCGTACCGGGCAAGACAATCGACAAATCCGGCAGCGAGACGGAGATCGTCACCAAAGGCCGCCATGACCCCTGTGTCGGACTGCGGGCGACGCCGATTGCCGAAGCGATGGTCGCGCTGGTATTAATGGATCATTATCTGCGCCACCGTGCGCAGAATGCCGATGTCCGATCGGAGACGCCCGAGCTGTAACCGGCGAGCCTCTCATCGATCACCATGAAGAAGTATTCCTAATGTCCGAGAAAATTGATATCGCAGTCGTCGGCGCGACCGGCGCCGTCGGAGAGGCGATGCTCGACGTCGTCGCCGCAAGAAAATTTCCCGTGGGTCGCGTCTATGCGCTCGCCAGTGAAAGGTCGGTCGGCAAAACGGTCGAGTTCGGCGGCAGATCGCTCGATGTCGGCAATCTCGCAGATTTCGATTTCTCCAAAGTAGCGATCGGCTTGTTCTCGGCAGGCGGCTCCGTGTCGGCCGAGTACGCGCCGAAAGCCGCCGCCGCGGGCTGCGTCGTTATCGACAACACGTCGCATTTCCGTTACGACGATGACATCCCGCTCGTCGTGCCCGAAGTCAATGCGGACAAGATCGCGGATCACACTGCACGCGGCATCATTGCCAATCCGAATTGCTCGACGATCCAGATGGTCGTCGCGCTGAAACCGATCTACGATGCCGTTGGCATCGAGCGAATCAATGTCGCCACGTACCAGGCCGTCTCCGGCGCCGGGCGTAGCGCGATCGAGGAACTCGTGCGGCAGACGACGGCGCTTTTGAACGGCCGGCCACTCGAGTTGAAAGGCCCGGCGAAGCAGATCGCATTCAACGCGGTGCCGCAGATCGACGTCTTCCAGGACAACCGCTACACCAAAGAAGAAATGAAAATGGTGTGGGAGACACGCAAGATTCTCGGCGACGCGTCGATCCAGGTAAACCCGACAGCGGTTCGTATCCCGGTGTTTTATGGGCATTCCGAAGCAGTGCATATCGAGACACGCACTAAAATTACCGCGGCGGAAGTTTGTGATTTAATGCGAACTGCTCCGGGTGTACAGCTGGTCGACGGCGTCGAGACCGGGCATTATCCGACGGCGGTCACAGACAGTTCCGGCACGGACCCGGTATACGTCGGACGTGTACGGGAGGACATATCCCATCCGCGCGGTATCAATCTCTGGGTCGTGTCGGACAACATACGTAAGGGCGCGGCTCTAAATAGCGTCCAAATTGCTGAAATATTGGCAAAAAACTATCTATAGGCTATAGTTCGCAAGCATTCGCACCGGCTGATTGACCACTATGGACAGGGGTCGTCCAGACTCGAAAAATCGGTGCCCGAAGGGGAGTTGGAGAAACACTATGCCGAGACGTCTCACTTGCATCTCACTTGTCGCGCTTTTGTTGCTGTCAGGTGAGCTGTGGGCACTTGGGCTGGGCGATATCCGGGTTGAATCGGCGCTCAACGAACCGTTAAGCGCGCAAATCGAA
>JBFIQH010000112.1:0-9777 GCA_041609735.1 Woeseiaceae bacterium
AGTGTCGACATGCGCGCTGCGGATCGCGCCGCACCACAGGCCGAATGAACGCAACGTGTGCGATGTGAATTAAGCGATGTGAATTAATCAGAGTCTCCCTGGCGCGAAATCCTGAATCGTAGCGAGATTAGCAAAACGCATGACTGATGTGTCAAAGGCCTCAGCGGCCAGTGAAGTGGCCGCCGGCATCATGGAGTCGGCACGGCTGGAGGTGTTGCTCCGGCAAGCCCTCGATGTCGCACGATCGCTCGGTGTCGATGAGGCTGAGGTCGCGGCAAGCCACGATGTCGGATTGTCGGCAACGGCGCGCCTCGGTGAGGTCGAGAATCTCGAGTACACCAACGATCGCGGACTCTGGGTGACCGTCTACAAGGACAAGCAGAAGGGCAGCGCCAGCACTTCCGATACGTCGGATGCGGCCATTGTCGAAACCGTGCGGAAAGCGTGCTCGTTTGCGGCACACACGGCCCGTGACCCGCATGCGGGGCTCGCGGATGCGGATCTGATGTGTACCGATATCCCGGACCTCGATCTCGACCATCCGTGGGATATCGACGCAGCGGCTGCAATCGACATGGCGATTCGCTGTGAGGCCGCCGGCCTGTCCGTCGACAAGCGCATTAACAATTCCGAAGGCGGTACCGTATCGACGAGCCGCGGAGTGCGCGGCTACGCGAACACCCACGGCTTTGTCGGCAGCTATACCAAGACCAGCCACAGCGCGACCTGTGTACTCCTTGGTGCAGAGAATGGCGACATGCAGCGGGACTATCATTACAGCGCTGCACGGGACGCTGACGATCTTGAAGCCGTCGATGCGATCGGCCGTATTGCCGCAGAACGGACGATAGCGCGCCTCGGTGCTCGCAAGATATCGACGACGCGGGTACCGGTCGTGTTTACGCCGGAACTGGCGCGAGGATTCATCGGTCACGCTATCGGCGCGATCACCGGCAGCGCGCAGTACCGTAAAGCGTCTTTCCTGCTCGACGCGGTCGGCGAGAAGGTTTTCCCGGAATTCGTCTCGATCGAGGAGCGTCCGCACCTGGCCAAAGCAATGGCGAGCGCGGCCTATGACGCGGAAGGCGTCGCGACCTGGGACCGGGACATCGTCAGGGACGGTGTGTTGAACGGCTATATCCTGAGCAGCTACTCGGCCCGTCGCCTGGGCCTGAAAACGACGGCCAACGCCGGGGGGCCGCAGAATCTGGTCGTATCCGCGAACGCTGAGGATCTCGACACAATACTGAAAACGATGGGCACCGGCTTGCTGGTCGAGGAACTGATCGGCCACGGCGTCAACGCAGTCACCGGCGATTATTCGCGCGGCGCCGTCGGCCACTGGGTCGAGAACGGCGAAATTCGCTACCCGGTGCACGAAGTCACGATCGCCGGGAATCTGCGCGACCTGTACCCGCGCATCGAGTTGATCGGCAAGGATCGCGATTTGCGCAGCGGTATTCGATGCGGCTCGCTGCTGGTCAGCGAAATGACCGTCGCCGGCAGTTAATCGTCCGATTTCTCGCCGAGCAGGTCTGTGAGGGTCATGTCGGCGACCGTGCTTTCGACGGCGTCGTCGAGCTTGTTGCCGAGCGCGTCGATCTCCGGCGACCACTTGGGGCCGCGGTAGGAACCGGTTTCACCCTCCTGTCGTACGACCTTCAGGATCTCGTCGACGGTGATGCCGGCCATCTCGCGGCCCGGCTGCAGGCACTCTTTCTCGGTGACGGTCAGCAGACCAGCATCTTCCAGTGCCGACACGATCGGTGACAGCGTCAGTCCCGGGATTTTCAGCTCGCCGCTGAGCCGGTCGACGGTGATGCCGCCGCCGGGATTCCGAAACTCTTGCCCGACCGAGAGCATGATATTCAGCGCGAGCCGCTCCCGCATCGAGTTCGACAGACGCGGATCGCGGCGGCCGATGCGCAGATATGCAGGATTCTGAAAGTAAAACGCGAGCTGCGATCCGATCAGGAGGATCAGCCAGTTCAGGTACAGCCAGATCAGCGCGGACACCGGAATTGCGAAGCTGGCGTAAATGGCATTGTTCTTGGTCGAGTCGACAACGAATGCCGCGAACAGCACGCTGCTGGTTGCCCACAGGATGCCGCCGGCGATGCCACCGACCAGCGCCGATGTCAGTTGCACTTTCGTGTTCGGCATGAACATGTAGAGAAACGTAAACACGGTGCAGACGATCATGTACGGCACCATGCTGCCGAGCGTCGTGACGACCGGTGCCAGGAAGCTCGTGCGGACGACGAAGTCATACAGCGCGTTGCTGGTTAGCACGCCGATCATGCCGATGGCGATGCCGATGAACAGCGGCCCGATCAACAGCACCGACAGGTACTCGGTCAGGCGTCGGGCGAAACTCCGCGGTTTCGTAACGTACCAGACGTAGTTAAAGCTCTCCTCGGTCTTCTGCACCATCGAAATTACCGTGTACAGGAAAAACGCGAGACCGATGCCGGCGAGCGCCTTGCCGTTGACGCCTTCGACGACGTCGATCAGTTTCTCGGTGTACTCCGCACCTTTCGGGCCCAGCGGCGCAAGTAATCCTGACAAACGCGACGGCAGGTCTTGGTGAACGCCGAGGCCTTTCAGCACCGAAAAACTTAAGGCGAGCAACGGCACGATCGACAGCAGCGTCGTGTAGACCAGGCTCATCGCACGCAGCGTCAGCTGACCGGAAAACACGTCGCGCAATACCGCATATATGTAGCGCAGGATCGTCGCGGCGATACGGCCGGGCAGGCCGCGCTTCGTCAGCGTGTCTGCCCAGACGACCGTTTCCAGCTTCTTTCTGAGATCTGCAAACATCGCTGCATTGTACATGCGGATCGAACGGCGCCGGGTGGATACCGGTGACGGCTTTGCCGCACAATGCACGCATGGACAGTAGGGGCTACGCCGATCGCATCGTCTGCATGACCGAGGAAACGACCGAGACGCTGTACGCACTCGGCGAACAGGATCGTATCGTCGGCATTTCCGGATTTACCGTGCGGCCGCCAGAGGCGCGCAGGGAAAAGCCGAAGGTTTCCGCGTTCACGAGTGCGAAAATCGACCGTATCCTGGCGCTCGAGCCCGACCTCGTGCTCGGTTTCTCGGACCTGCAGGCGGAAATCGCGGCCGAACTCGTGCGGCACGGCGTTGCGGTGCATGTTTTCAATCACCGCTCCGTCGACGGTATCCTCGGCATGATCCGCACATTGGGCGCGCTGGTTGGCGCGCAGGACAAGGCTGAAGCCTACGCGGCTACGCTGGAAGCGCGCGTTGCTGCGGTGCGCCGTCAATCACAGGTGCTTGAAAAGCGACCGAGAGTCTATTTCGAGGAATGGGACGACCCGCAGATCAGCGGTATTCGCTGGGTCTCGGAGCTTGTTGCCATCGCGGGCGGCGACGACTGCTTTCCCGAGCTCGCCCGCGAATCCCTGGGGCGGAACCGTATCATCGCTGACCCGATGGAGACCGTCCGGCGGGCGCCGGACGTCATCATCGGGTCCTGGTGTGGCAAGAAATTCCGGCCCGAGCGCGTCGCCGCCCGGCCGGGCTGGCACGATGTGCCGGCGGTCCGGAGCGGGCATATTTACGAAGTGAAGTCGGCGTTGATCCTGCAGCCGGGACCGGCCGCACTGACCGACGGGCTCGACGAGCTGGTCCGCATCATCGGTGACTGGGCGTCGCGCTAGCGGTCCAGCGGGCGCGTCAGGCGCACCAGCGCTTCGCGGTATTTCTCGGCGGTCTGCCGCAGGATGTCGGCGGGCAGGTCCGGCGGAGGCGGCCGCTTGTCCCAGTCGAGCGTGTCGAGGTAGTCGCGCAGGAACTGCTTGTCGAAACTCGGCGGGCTGGTTCCTTCCCGGTAGCCGTCGACCGGCCAGAATCGCGACGAATCGGGTGTCAGCACTTCGTCGATCAGGTACAGCTTGCCCTCGTCGTCGAGACCGAATTCGAACTTGGTGTCGGCGATGATGATGCCGCGCTCCAACGCGTAGCCGGCCGCACGTTCGTAGATGTCGATGGCCACGTCGCGAACCCGGCTTGCCAGTGTTTCACCGATCATGTCGACGACGTCGTCGAAGCTGATGTTCTCGTCGTGTTCGCCCGCGTCGGCCTTGCTCGCGGGCGTAAAGATCGTCCGCGGCAATTTCGAAGCTTGCAGGAGACCCACCGGAAGCTGAACGCCGCTCGTGCGCCCGGTTTGCTGATAATCGCGCCAGCCCGAACCGATCAGGTAGCCGCGGACCACAGCCTCGATCGGTAGCGGCTTCAGTCGCTTGACGACGAGCGCGCGCTTTTCCAGCTGCGCCGCAAGCAGCGGGTCGTCGACGACATCCGAGACGCTGAGCTCGGTAAGCTGGTTGTCGATGATATCGGCCATCATCCGGAACCAGAACAGCGATATGCTGGTCAGGACCTCGCCTTTGCCGGGGATCGGGTCCGACATGATGACGTCGTACGCAGACAGGCGATCCGTCGTGACGAGCAACAGGTGCTGGTCGCTAACGCTGTATATGTCACGCACCTTGCCGCGACCGATCAGCGGCAGGTCGGGAATCGAGGATTCAAATAGCGCGTTCGCGTCTGACATCGGCGGGAGTTGAGAATTCGACGCAGCGATCATCGCTGTTTGCCGAATGCGTGGCAAGCAACGGACATAGGCAATACCTGCGGCAGACGTTAGGATGCGTGAGACGATATCGCCAGGATGCAGGCTTGTACTGGGGCAAAATTATCGGGACTTTGGCGGGACTCGCCACGACCAAGCCGCTGCTCGGCCTGCTCGGCCTCGTCCTGGGGCACCAGTTCGATCGTGGTTTCGCCGCCCGGTATCGACAATTCCGTGATCAGGGGCCGGCGGGCACGCAGCTCGGCGATGCGTACCTCTGCGCGCTGTTCCAGACGATGGGGCACGTCGCCAAGGTCGACGGTCGCGTGACCGAGGACGAAATCCGGGCGGCGCGCGCGGTCATGCACCGGCTCGGGCTCGGGCCGGCAAAAGTGCAGAATGCGATCGCCTGGTTCGCGAGCGGCAAGGATCAATCGTTTCCCCTTGTACAAAACGTCCGCAAGCTTGGCCGCGCCGGCGCGCGCCGCCCGGAAATGCGAACGCTGTTCGTCCGGCTGCTGCTGGAGGTATCGCTGGCGAAAAATCGCGTCTCGCAGGATGAGCGCGCGGTAATCTGGACCGTCTGCCGCGAACTCGGAATCGGCCGCGTCGAACTCGCGCAGCTCGAAGCAATGATACGTGCACAGAAAGGATTTCGCCGCTCGCCCGCCGGGGACGCCGATCGCGCACGGATCAGCGCCGCTTATGCGGCGCTCGGTATCGAGCAGACGGCGAGCAACGACGAAATCAAGACCGCCTACCGGCGCCTGATGAACCGCAACCATCCCGACAAGATTGCGTCGAGCAATCCCGACGACGTCATGCTTGCGGAGGCGCAACGAAAGACGCGCGAGGTTCGCACCGCTTACGAACTGTTGAAAGCGCGCCGCGAGATTCGATGACAGCCTCCGACAGACTCAGGTACATTGTTGCTTCATCGAAGAGGAATACGCTGTGACACCACTTATCGCGCCATCCATTCTGTCGGCGGACTTTGCGAAACTGGGGGACGACGTCCGGGCCGTGCTCGACGCCGGCGCCGACATCGTCCACTTCGATGTCATGGACAATCACTTCGTGCCCAACCTGACGATCGGGCCGATGATTCTCGACGCCTTGCGCAATTACGGCATCGACGCGCCGATTGACGTACACCTGATGGTCGAGCCCGTCGATCGCATTATCCCGGACTTCGCCGACGCCGGCGCGAACTACATTACCTTCCATCCGGAGGCGAGCCGTCACGTCGATCGTAGCCTGGCGCTGGTTCGCGACAGCGGCGCCAAATCCGGCCTCGTTTTCAACCCGGCAACGCCGCTCGACTGGGTCGAGCATGTCCTCGACAAGATTGACATGATCCTGATCATGTCGGTCAACCCCGGTTTTGGCGGCCAGGCGTTCATCCCCGAGGCGCTGAACAAGTTACGTGCGGCGCGGCGCCTCATCGACGACAGCGGCTACGACATCCGGCTGGAGATCGACGGCGGCGTCAAAGTCGACAACATCGGGGAAATCGCCGCGGCAGGCGCGGACACGTTCGTCGCGGGGTCGGCGATCTTCGGCAGTGACAACTACGCGCGGACGATCAGTGCAATGAAAAAGGAAATTGCCCGCGCGGCGCGGTAGGAACGATGTCAGCCGCAATCGGGCCTGAAGGCCCTCGTGCGGGTGATCGGGCCTGAAGGCCCTCCTCCTACAGTTTGCGGTTCGGCCGCGCCCCGTAAACGACGATCGTCTTGCCGCTTGCGGACACGAGCCCCTGCTCTTCGAGCACCTTGAGCACGCGACCCGCCATCTCGCGCGAACAGCCGACGAGACGACTCAGTTCCTGGCGGCTGACCTTGATTTGCATGCCGTCCGGGTGCGTCATTGCGTCGGGCTCGTTGCAGAGATCCATGATTGCGTGCGCGACGCGCCCGGTAACGTCGACGAAGGCGAGATCGCCGAGCTTGCGGTTGGTGCGGTCGAGCCGCGTCGCAAGCTGCGTCGCAAGCTCGAACACCAGCCCGGGGCTCTCGCTCGCGATCTGGCGAAACCGCGGGTAAGTCATTTCAGCGATTTCGCACTCGGTTCGTGTCCGGACCCAGGCACTGCGCGTCGGCTGCTCGTAAAACAGGCCCATCTCGCCGAAGAACTGCCCTTTGTTCAGGTAGGCGAGGACCATCTCGTTGCCGTCTTCGTCCTCGATCATGACCTCGACCGAGCCGTCGACAATGTAGTAGAGCACGTCGGGCAGGTCGCCGGCATGAATCATCACGGTTTTGGACGGTACGGTGCGTACGCGACAGTAACTCAGGAAGCGATTGATCGCCGGAACGTCGCTCAGTGTCTTTGCATTGGATTGCATGAATCGGTCCCTTATCGCGAAAGCGCCCCCCTTTTAATACAGAACGCGCGGCAGGGCAAGCTAGCCCCTTGTTTTCGTTATCAAAGCCGATACGCCGTCGTCGTCATGACGCGCGCGGTCAGCTGCATAAGACGCTTCAGCGGCGGTGGCAACTCTGCGGCACCGGCGGCGATCGCGTGTTCACCGTGCTCGGCCTCCTCGTCGCGCATCTGCGCGACGATCGCGCGGCTCCTGGCGTCGGCGGCGGGCAGGTCGTCGAGGTGACTCGTCAAATGCGCGCAGACCTGGCGTTCGGTTTCGGCGATGAAACCGAGGCTCCAGCGATCGCCGAGTGCGCCGCTCAATGCGCCGATCGCGAAGCTGCCCGCATACCACAGCGGGCTCAGGCGGCTTGGCTCGGCACCGAGCTCGCCGAGCCGCTGCTCGCACCAGGCGAGATGATCGAATTCCTCACTGGCGGCAGCCTGCAAGCGCGACTGGATCTCGGTGTTACGCGCGACCGCGGCGTGGCCCTGGTACAGCCCCTGTGCCGCAATTTCGCCGGCGTGGTTGACGCGCATCAACCCGGCAGCATGTGCCTTCTCGTGCTTATCGAGCTGCAGTTCCTCGACGCTGGCTGCCGGGTATTCGCGTGGCGACTGCCCGGCCGGCGCTGCGACGACGCGCAGCGCATTGTTGACGCCGGCAAGCAGCCGGTCGAGCGGTGTCAGTCGTCGCGACAGCATCCGGCCATTATAGCGGCCCCGGTGACGGAGCGCGGAAATGTAATAAATTGTTAAAACTCGCGAAATACCGCAAAGAATCGATATACTCCGCGGCCTTTTTGCTGGCGCGGATCGACGATTAGCGCCTCAACAGAGAAACCTTAGGAGAAACAACGATGACCGATCGGATGATTCCGGCGCTGATCATGATGCTCGCGATCGCGCTTCCCGCACAGGCACAGGATGCTGAAGAAGACAGCCCCTGGTCGGGCAAGGCGACCCTGGGATACCTCGCGACGTCCGGTAACACCGAGAACTCGAACCTGAATACCGGTTTTGAACTCGGCTACGCGCCGGGCAATTGGGCGCATCTGCTGAACGCGCGCGCTATTTATGCCGCCGAGAACAACGTGACGACGACGGAGGCCTACGAGGTGGCGTTCAAGAGCGAGCGTTCCATTACGGACAACGATTTCCTGTTTGGCCGGCTCGGCTGGCGCAAAGACCGGTTCTCGTCGTACGAATCGCAATTCTCGCAGACCGTGGGTTACGGTCGGCGACTGATCAATCGCGATACTCACAAATTGAACGCCGAACTGGGCGTCGGTTCACGCCAGTCAGACCTGGTCGACGGCACCAGCGAGAGCGAGTTCATCGTCCGGGGCGGCCTGAACTATCGCTGGATCCTCAGCGAGACGGCCGAATTCACGCAGGCTCTTTCTTTCGAAGCCGGTGATACGAATACCTACTCGGAGTCTATTACCGCGCTGAAGGCAAGCCTGATTGGCCAACTGGCGCTGGTCGCGTCCTATACGATCAAAAACAACAGCGACGTCGTGCCCGGTACCGAAAAGACCGATACTTACACGGCACTGTCGCTGGAATACGCGTTCTGATCGGCCGCGATTCGACGGTTGTACGACAAGCTACTGAAAACAAACGGTAAATGCCGTCGGCCGACCGGCGCTGCGGCTGCCGGAAAAAGCGGCGGTCGCATTGCAATAGGCCGGAAGTCCAAGTAGAATTTCGCGCCTTTCGGCCCTCCGGCAGGTTTGCGCCTGCCGGTTTGCCGGGCGGCCGGACCTGGATCCGGCCGGCCATCACACGACAAGACCTCGGAATATACGATCATGAGCACGTTTTCTGCGAAACCTCACGAGGTTCGCCGCGACTGGTATGTCGTCGACGCGACCGGCAAGACGCTGGGCCGCCTGTCGACGGAAATCGCTCGCCGCCTGCGCGGCAAGCACAAGCCCGAATACACGCCGCACGTCGATACCGGCGACTACATCGTCGTCGTCAATGCCGAGAAGATTCGCGTGACCGGCAACAAGCTCAAGGACAAGCTGTATCAGCATCACACCGGCTACATCGGTAACCTGAAAACCATACCGCTCGACAAGCTGCTCGCGGAGAAGCCGGAGCGCGTACTGCAGTCTGCCGTCAAGGGCATGATGCCGCGCGGTCCGCTGGGACGGCAGATGCTGTCGAAACTGCGGGTATTTTCGGGTCCGGAACACACGCACGCGGCGCAGCAGCCGATTCCGCTGGACGTCAACGCCTGAGCGCGGTCCGTCCGCGGCAAGCAAGCTGGCGCACTATTAGAGAACAGAGGCAAGATAAATGAGTGAAAGTTTTTACGGAACCGGACGTCGCAAGACTTCGACGGCAAGGGTCTTCCTGACGCCGGGCAGCGGCAACATCAAGATCAACGACCGTCCACTCGACGTGTTCTTCGGCCGCAAGACGGCGCAGATGATCGTGCGCCAGCCGCTGGAGCTGACGCAGTCAAGCGATCGCTTCGACGTCAACGTGACGGTGAGCGGCGGCGGTACGACCGGCCAGGCCGGCGCCATTCGTCACGGCCTGACCCGCGCACTGATGAAATTCGACGAAGCCCTGCGCTCGCCACTGAGAAAGGCCGGTTTTGTCACGCGCGACGCCCGCGAGGTGGAGCGCAAGAAAGTCGGCCTGCGCAAAGCCCGCCGCGCAACGCAGTACTCGAAGCGCTGACAGGCGACCGCAACGAACAATCCCTGTTGGGGGATCGTCTAGTGGTAGGACTACGGACTCTGACTCCGTCAACGGGGGTTCGAATCCCTCTCCCCCAGCCA
>JBFIQH010000113.1:0-9668 GCA_041609735.1 Woeseiaceae bacterium
CTCGGAAAACACGCACTTCGAAGCGCAGCGTTCCTTATTCGGGACGAACGACTGATTCCAGTTTATCGCCGGCCGCCACTAACCAGCCGAATACGCGCTCGATTCGCGGCATCCCGATACGCTCATAAAACGCGACAGCCTGCGGCGCCGAAATCAGGAAGAACGAACACTTCGGTCCGAGTGCCGCCCGACTGGCGTCGATCAGCGCGGAACCGATGCCCTGCCCCTGGTAGTCGCGATCGACCGCGAGGTCGCTGCAATAGCAGCAGTAGCTGAAGTCGGTGACGCAGCGCGCGACGCCGACGAGCCGGTTATGGCGAGTCGGGTCGCGCGCTGTGATAACAAGGTCGGCATGCGCCAGCATGCCGTCGACACAGGCATGGTCATCCACCGGGCGGCGCTCCGCCAGGCCGGAACGCTTCATTATGTCGATGAAATCGTCACGACTCAGATCGGGCTCTACTGTGTAGCTAATTGTCATGGCTCAAATCCTCCGACCTCAGGCTGCCACACGCGTTGTAGAATTGGCGGCATGCGATCAATTCTAAAGCTTATCGGTGTATGCGCTGTGTTGCTTGCCGCCTGCAGCAGCGACGAAGCAAGCGATGCAAATTCCGTCGCCGATCTCCTGTTGATCAACGGCGACGTAGCCACCGTCGACGATACGTTACCGCAGGCCGAAGCCGTTGCAATCGTCGGCGACCGAATCCATGCGGTAGGCACAACTGACGCAATGCTGCAGTTTCGCGGCGACAACACCGAGGTCATCGATGTCGGCGGCCAGATGGTCATTCCCGGCTTCATCGAGGGCCATGGTCATTACACGAGCTTCGGCGGCTCCTTGCTGATCCTCGACTTTCGCTACGCGAAGAGTTTTGCCGAGATCGTCGCGATGGTCGCAGCCGCTGCGGCCGAAACCCCGGCCGGCGAGTGGATCGTCGGGCGCGGCTGGCACCAGGACAAGTGGGAGGCTCGCGAGGACAAACTCGTCGAAGGCCTGCCGGTGCACGATTCCTTGAGTGCTGTCACGCCGGATCACCCCGTCATGCTGATCCACACCAGCGGCCACGCGGTGTTCGTCAACCAGCGTGCGATGACACAGGTCGAGCTCGACGGCAGCACCGTGCCGCCCGAGGGCGGCGAGATCGTGCTCGACGAAAACGGCGACCCGACAGGCATGATGCGCGAGGCGGCACAGGATATTTTTCGCGTCGCCTACTCGGGCCACCAGGGCCGTCGGCCCGCCGGCGTCGCCGAAGCGGAACTGCGGCGCATGATCACGCTGGCCGGCGAGGAATCGCTGCGCCACGGCATCACTTCGTTCCAGGATCTCGGTTCGACGTTTGCCGAGGTGGACCTGCTGAAGGTCATGGCCGATGAAGGCAACCTGCCGGTGCGCCTGTACATGTCGTTCGAGGAACAGGCCGCCGACATGGCCGGGCGGCTCGCCGACTACCGCATGATCGGCTACGGCGACAACTTCCTGACCGTGCGCACGATCGGCGAGAAAGTGCTCGACGGCGCGCTCGGCACGCACGGCGGCTGGCTGCTCGAACCGTATGCCGACATGCCGCGCAGCTACGGCCTGAACGTCGTGCCGGTCGAGGAGATCGAGGCTTCGGCGGAACTCGCAATAAAGCACGACTACCAGATGGCGATCCAGGGTATCGGCGACCGCGCCTACCGCGAACTTCTGAATATTTACGAAGCCGAGTTCGCAAAGCACCCGGAGAAAAAGGATCTGCGCTGGCGTATAGAACACGCGCAGGTCATCCATCCGGACGACGTGGCGCGCACCGTCGAACTCGGCGTCATTCCGGCCGTGCAGGGCATCTTCGCGTGTTCGGACGGGCCGTGGGTCGAGGAGCGTCTCGGCCCCGAACGCACGAGAGAGCGCGGCTATATTTTCAACACGCTCGCCGAGGCGGGCGCCGTCCCGACCAACGGCACCGACCCACCCGTCGACGAGGTCAGCCCGATCGGCAGTTTTCACTGCTCGGTCACGCGGCGGTTACCCGACGGCACGCTGTTCCAGCCGCAGGAAGCCTACCCGCGCGACCGTGCGCTGTACTCGTACACGATGGGCAACGCGATTGCCGCATTCGAAGAGGACATCAAGGGCTCGATCACGCCGGGCAAGCTCGCCGACATCACCGTGCTGTCGCAGAACCTGCTGACGGTGCCGGATGACGAACTGCTCGATACCGAGATCGTCATGACGATTGTCGGCGGCCGGATCCGCTACCGCAATGGCGAGATCGTACCTGTCGAGTAGGATCTAGTAGCCAGCCGGCGACGCATTATCGTCGCCGGGCTTGAACCGCGCCGCGAGACTGCGCGCGGCATTGCCGATCAGCAGCGTATCGACACCGACGCCGACGAAGTTGGCGCCGCATTCGATGAAGTGTGCGACCTGTGATTCGTCGAGGCAAAGCAGACCGGCATGCTTGCCCGCCTTTCGTATCGTCTTCAGGCCGGCGCCAACCGCTTTGATGACGTCAGGGTGCGACGCGTTGCCCGCGTGTCCCATCGACGCCGACAAGTCGGATGGGCCGATGAAGACCCCGTCGACACCGGGCGTTCCGGCGATCGCCTCGAGGTTGGCAAGTGCTGTCGTTGTCTCGGCTTGCACGATGACGACCATCTCGTCGTTGGCTTTTCCGAGATATCCGGGCACGGTATTCCAGCGCGCCGCGCGCGCCATCGACGTGCCAAGCCCGCGACGTCCCGCAGGCGGGTATTTGACAGCACTGACGATGTCGGCCGCCTGTCCGGCCGTGTCCACCATCGGCACGATGAAACTTTGCGCGCCGATGTCGCACAGCTTCTTCAGCAATCCCGGATCGCCGTCGACCGGCCTGACGATCGGCGCCACGTTGTAAGGCGCCATCGCCTGCAGGTGTGCCAGCACGTCGCGCAGCTCAAACGGGCCGTGCTCGTGATCGACAACAAGCCAGTCGAAGCCGGCGCCGGCCATCATCTCCGCCACCGAGACATCCGGTATACCGAGCCACAACCCGAACTGCGGGTCGCCACTCTCGAGCCCAGCCTTGAAACGATTTGTCGGAAATTTGCTCATACGAAATCGACCTCGATCCTGCCGAGCGGACCGTAATCGGCAAGAACGGTATCACCCGCCTTGACGACGACCGGCCGCGTGAAGGAACCGGCAAGAATTATCTGCCCGGGCTCCAGCCCGATGCCGTGCGGCGCGAATCGCTTGCACACCCAGCGGATGCCGTGTGCGGGATGTCCCATGACGCCACCGGCGAGGCCAGTCTCCTCGATTTCCCCGTTGAGGTACAGCATCGCGCCGACCCACGGCAGGTCGATATCTGTCGGATCGACCTGCGTGTCGCCGACGATGTAGCCGGCATTGGCGGCGTTGTCGGCAATCGTGTCGAACACGGTGCGCGTGTAGCCGGTCTCGGGATCGACGCGGTGGCTGCGCGCGGCGATCAGCTCCAGGGCCGGTACGACGTAGTCGGTTGCCGCGATGACGTCGTCGACACTGACATCCTCGCCCGCCAGCGGCGCTTTCAGCACGAACGCGAGTTCGACCTCGATGCGCGGGTCGGTAAAGTTCCCTGCCGGAATCGTCGCGCCGTTCGCGAATGCCATGTCGTCGAGCAATATGCCGAAATCGGGCGTGTCGATGTTCATCGCCATCTGCATCGCGCGCGACGTCAGGCCGATCTTGTAGCCCGTTATCTCGCAGCCGTCGGCGATCTTGCGATCGACCCAGGCTTTTTGCACCGCATAGGCGTCGTCCAGCGTCATGTCGGCGTGCGTCAGCGTCAGCGGCGAGATCTGCACGCGTTTTTTTTCCGCGTCGTACAACGCGGCAGCGGCGGCGGCTATGTCGTTTCTCGATAGCATCAGCAACGATCGTCAGGGGCCCGGCAAATGGCCTTCCAGTATACTTAACACGTTAATTATCTGCAATCGCCGGGCGCCGGGTCGATCAGCGCCGGCGAGCCCGCGGCGATCAGCATCGAGACCCGGACCGGCCAACGCCCGCTTCATGTTCCTTAAATGCGCGAGCGCCTCTCGACCTCCAGGCGCTTGAAGTAATCGCGTGCTGCACTGCGCACTTTCGGCGCAAGCAGCAGCGTGGAAATCATCGTCGGAATCGCCATCGTCGCGTACATGCCGTCGAGCAGGCCGATGACCGCGCGCAACGATGCGACGGCACCGAGCGTAATGAGCCCGACGTAGAACCAGATGTACCAGGACTCGTAACGCGTGCCGAACAGAAACCCCGCGCACTTGCTGCCGTAATAGCTGAACGTCAATACCGTGCTCATGCTGAGGAAAAACACCATCAGCGCGACGAGGTAACCGCCGATGCCGGGAAACGTCGATTCGAAAGCCAGCGTCGTGATTGTCGCGCCGACGGCGTCTCCCTGCCAGACGCCGGTAACGAGTATTGCGAGTGCGGTACAGGTGCAAACGATCAACGTATCGACGACGGGACCGATCATTGCAACGGCACCCTCACGGATCGGCTCTGGCGTCTTTGCAGCGCCATGCGCCAGCGCCTCAGTGCCAATGCCGGCCTCATTGGAAAACGCGCCACGCTGTACGCCGATCAGGATGACGGTGCCGAGCGCGCCGCCGGCCACGGATTGGCCGCTGAATGCGCCCCCGAAGATCATTGCAAATGCCCCGGGAACGGCATCCGCGTGCATGACCAGCAGGATTGCGGTCATGATGAAATAAAAGATCACCATGAACGGCACGACGCGGCTCGTCACAGCGGCGATACGCTGGATGCGACCGATCACGACCGCGAAGACGATGGCGCTGAGCGCGAGCCCGGTAACGAAATCGAACATGAAATGTTCCCCGGCGCTCGCCAGTCCCGCGGGGATGGCAACGACGTCACGCAGCACCTGCACGAGCTGGTTGATCTGGAATACCGGCAACGTGCCGAACAAGCCCGCCAGCGCGAACAGCCAGGCGAGCGGCATGAAGCGCCGTGGCAGGGCCTCGCGAATGACGTACATCGGCCCGCCCTGGTAATGGCCGGCGTCGTCAGGGCCGCGATACATGACGGCGAGCGACGCCGTGTAGAACTTCGTCGCCACACCGACGACGGCGGTTACCCACATCCAGAATACCGCGCCCGGCCCGCCGACGGTGATCGCGACTGCGACGCCGGTAATGTTGCCGAGGCCGAGCGTGCCCGACAACGCCGTCGCCAGCGCCTTGAAGTGCGAGATGTCGCCATGCGCGGATTCGTCCTGGTCGTACCTGCCGGTCAGGCACTCGAACCCGTGGCGAAAATACCGGTACGGCAACGCCCGAGAATGAATGACGAAGAAAACACCGCCGCCGACAAGCAATACGACAAGCGGCGTGCTCCACATAAAAGCCGCCCACGCGTTCAGCGCGTCCCCGATAACCTTCATTCCCCGCTCCCCCGGCGTTCCGGTCTACGGTAACGCGGCGGCAATGCCCGCCGCAACTGTAGCCGAACGCCACGCAGGTCGTTGGCAATGACGATAAGATAGGACCACACCAGCGAACGAACGACGATGCCAAAAACAAATCTCGAACAGATCGCAGAGTTTCGGCGGCAACTGCATGCATACCCGGAACTGTCGGAGCACGAATGGCAAACGGCCGCCGCGATCGTCGAGCGACTGGTGTCGACCGGCGCAAACCGCATCGTCGACAAGCTCGGCTCCATGGGCACCGGCGTTTGCGCTGTTTACGACAGCGGCGTCGACGGGCCGACCGTGCTCGTTCGCGCCGAGCTCGACGCGCTGCCGATCGAGGAAACCAACGACTTCGACCATCGCTCGAAGCACGCAGGGGTCGCGCACAAATGCGGCCATGACGGCCACATGGCAACACTCGTCGCGGTCGCCGAGAGCCTCGGCCGGCAGCCGGTCGCGCGCGGGCGCGTGTATTTGTTGTTTCAGCCCGCCGAAGAAACCGGCACCGGTGCAGCGGCCGTTATCGAAGACGAACGTTTCACGGCATTGCCGCGTCCTGACTTCGTCTATGCGTTTCACAATGTACCGAAGTACCCGCTGGGTCGCGTACTGCTGCGTGACGGACTGTTCGCGCAGGCATCCGTCGGCTTCATCGTCGAGTTCAACGGGCGCACGTCGCATTCGAGCTATCCCGAGGACGGCATCAATCCGTCGCGCGCCGTCACGGCGCTCGTCGATGCGGTCAACGGTTTCGGCGAATCGCTGGCCGGCGACGTCGCCGAGCCGGTGCTCGGCACGATCAGTTACGCCGAACTCGGCACGGCCGACAAAGGCGCCAATTTCGGCACAACCCCGGGGCGCGCTACCGTAATGGGTGTCGTCCGCGCACACCGTACCGACGACCTCGAACGGGTACGGACGGCGCTCGAACGGCTGGCGATAACGCTGGCCGGCGAGTCCGGCCTGTCCCACGCGCTAAGCTGGCATGAGGCTTTCGCGGCGACAACATCGGAGCCCGACTGCGTCAGCGTCATCGAACGGGCGGCACTTCACGCCGGGCTCGACGTCGAGCGGCTCGAACAGCCGTTTCGCTGGTCGGAGGACTTTGGCTATTTTACCGACACCTACCGTGGCGCGTTCTTCGGTCTCGGTTCGGGCACATCGCAGCCGCAGCTGCACGACGACGGCTACGACTACCCGGACGAACTGATCGAAATCGGCGCGCGACTGTACCGCGAGATTATCGACACGCACCTGGGCTGATCCCGGCAATATCGCCGGACGCCTTCCCAATACGATGGCGGTGCGCGACCGCGCTTGCCGTATACTTGGCGAAACCCGCGGGAGTTTATTGCATTGGGAAAACTGTTTGAAGAACTGAAGCGGCGCAACGTCATTCGGGTTGCCGTTGCCTATGTCGTTGCGTCCTGGGTGCTGCTGCAGGTCGCCGATCTCGTCATCGACAACATCGGCGCGCCCGACTGGGTCATGCAGGTGTTCATGCTGTTCCTGGCGCTCGGATTTCCGCTCGTCGTCATGTTCTCATGGGCGTTCGAACTGACGCCGGACGGTATCAAGCGTGAATCGGAAGTTGAGCGCTCCGAGTCGATCACGCGGCAGACTGCACGCAACCTCGACCGGCTGACGATCGGTTTACTGCTGCTGGTGCTCGTTGTCATCGGCGTCGAGCGAATGATTCCCCGATCGGATGACGTGCCCGCTGTTACTGAAGAGACAGTCAATACGCCCGACGGCGCGGAAAAGTCGATCGCGGTCCTTGCATTCGAGGACATGTCACCGGGCGGCGACCAGGCCTATTTCGCGGAAGGCATCTCGGAGGAGTTGCTGAACGTGCTTGCGCAGATTCCGGACCTGAAGGTCGCCGGGCGCACGTCATCGTTCGCATTCAAGGACCAGAATCGAGACTTGCGGGAGATTGGCGAGATTCTCGATGTCGACCACATTCTCGAAGGATCGGTGCGTACATCGGGAACGCGCGTTCGCGTCACGGCCCAGCTCGTCAAGGCCGAAGATGGTTTTCACCTGTTTTCGAAAAACTACGACCGCGAACTCACCGACATTTTCGAGGTGCAGGACGACATCGCGCGCGAGATCGGCAGCGCGCTGCGCTCCGCGATACTTGGTGAAAAGGCGTCCGACGCCGTCGCCGAGACGTCGGTGGATGCGTATGACCGTTACCTGCGCGCGCGGCAGTGGATCCACACGCGCGATCGTACGCTGATGGAGCAGGCCTCCGTGCTGCTCGACGAGGCACTGGCGATTGATCCGGATTATGCACCGGCGCTTGCGCAGAAAGCACTCGTCACGTTGTTGCTGTCGGATGGTCCTGGCTCGTACGGCGATATTCCTGCAGCCGAAGCAGATCGTATCGCGCGGCCGTTGCTCGAGCGGGCCGTACAGCTTGATCCAGAGCTCGCTGAAGCGCACGCGATTCTCGGCCTGCTCTATGCACAGGCCAGTGTCGAACCCAGCGACGAAGCAATTGCCAGCCTGCGTCGGGCGCTGGAACTGAACCCGACGATGGCGAATGCGAACAACTGGCTGGCAGCGGAAGTCAGCGATAGTGCCAATATCGCCGAAAGCCGGCGCCTTTACGAGGTCGTCGTCCAGAACGATCCACTGTACATGCCGGCATTCAATAACCTGACATTCCAATACATGCAGGTACGCGGTTTGGACAAGGCCGACACGCTCGTCCGGCGCGTGCAGCGCATCACCGGCGACTCGCCGAGCGTGCACTTTGCGCGCGGCGCGCTGGCGATGGCGGGCGGAGACCTGTCGACAGCCTACGCCGAACTGGACGAGGCCTATCGCTTCAACACCAGCGCATCCGTCGTGCAGCTCTGGTACAGCACGGCGCTGTATTTTCTCGGCGAGCCCGAGTTCTCGGCAGAGGTCGCCCGGGACACCGACAAACTCGTCGCAATGGAACTTGCCGACCGGCACGACGATGCAGTCGCCGTATTCGAATCCCTGGACCCGGAAACGCTCAACGAAGGACGATTGCGCGGCATCTCGGATTGGTTTCTGCTGTTGGGCAAGCCACACGAGCTGATCGATTTTTACGAGAGCTTCCTGGGGCCCAGTAATACGTGGACCGACACCCTGCCGAAACCCGATCAGCTGTGGGGTGTCGCAGCACATGCGAATATCGTCGCCGCTTTGCGCGCGATTGGGCGAGATGATGACGCGCAGCGTATGCTCGACGACGCAAAAACGATGACAGAAGTACAGCGGCAAAACGGCGCCGACAACTTGTTCTTCTGGTACAGCTCCGCGAAGGTCGCGGCGCTGCTTGGCGACCGCCAGGCGATGCTCAATTCGCTGCGCAATGCCATCGATACCGGCTATATCAGCGTCTACGGCTGTGATTCGGTCATCTTCGACCCGTATCGAAACGACAGCCGCTTCATTGAGCTCGAAAGCGAGATGGTTCGTCGCGCGAACGAGGAACGCCGCGAACTGGAGTTGCTGGCTATCTAGCGATTGCGGTTTCGGACGTTACCCCCACCCGATCTCATCGAGGTGGTCGTCATCGATGCCGAAGTAATGCGCGATCTCGTGAATCAGCGTCTTCGCGATCTCTTCGCGCAGCTCGTTGCGCGGCAAACCCATCTCCAGATGCGGCTTGCGGAACAGGTAGATCACATCCGGTAGCTCGCCGGCGTTGTCGCCCTCCCGCTCCGTCAGCGGCACGCCGAGGTACAGGCCCAGCAAACCCTCGCCGTCCGGATCCAGGTGCTCGTCCGCCTCGTCCTGCACCAGCACATCGATATTGTGCAGCGCATCGTGAACCCATTCGGGCAGCGCGGCGACGGTCTCAGCGACTACGGCTTCGAATTCAGCGTGATCCAATGACAGGTCCTTGCGGCGGTCTTGAGCCAAGTGTGTCACGAAGCGCGGCGGCTCGCACGGCGTCGGGCCAGAAACCCTGTTGTGATAAGTCGTTACATTTGCTCCGGGGCGTGGCTGCCGAAACCCGCTACTATTGGCGTACAGATTGGAGAAAATCATGCCCGAACGCAGCAACTCACAGATCATCGTCGGCATCGCGATTGCAGTCGTGCTCGGCGCATTCATGTCCTGGGCCGGCAGCGACGGCGGCGACCTCGTCGGTTCGGTTCCGGTATTCGCGATTTGCGGCGCACTGGCGTTCGCGATCAACTGGGTCGCGTTCGTGCCCGCCGTATTGATGCAAACCGA
>JBFIQH010000114.1:0-9642 GCA_041609735.1 Woeseiaceae bacterium
GTGGCGATGCCCAGGGTTCCTCGCCCGGCGGTGGTCCCATCGAATAGACCATGCCGACCGGCATGCCGGATTTCAGGGTTTCCGTTTCGAGCGCATCACCGGTCATGCGCAGACCGTCGGCGTAATGCTCGAGCGCCTCGGGCGTCATGCCTTGCTGGTCCTGGCGGCGCGCAATCTCACCGGGTGGTACGAGTACGAACGTTTCGTAGGTACCGCCGGAGGGGCTGGCGAGGGAGGTGCGCTCGAAATACTGCGGCACGTCGTTGCCCATGATATTCAGAACGACAGCATAATTATTCACGCCTGCGAGCTGCGCCTGCTGTTGCTCGCGCGCGCATTCGGCGAGGTCCTCGATGTCGGCGGCGTTTGCGCTCATGGAAATACCAAGCGCCGCAATACAGCAAAGTCGCATGAAGTGATCCGGCATGGTTTCGCTCCTTAATCGTGTTTTATTACGTGAGCTGCTGCATGTCCTTTGCAGGTGACTGCAGGACGATGCAACGGCGTGCGCGCGCTTAGATGTCCTCGTGGTGCTTTTCGGGCTTCAACCAGAAGCGGTACGGACAAAGTCACGCCGCCCCTCGCGAAGTTTGTTCGCATGATCAAAGGTATAGTAGATTTTTTCCAGCTTGTCGTCGACGTAGCCCGACGAGGCCCCGAGCATTTTTAAGGCCTGCCGCGAGATCGGCTCGATATCGAAAGGCTCGCAAATTCGTGAGATGCCAAGACCATCTTTCTTGAGCCCGTCTCGTTACCGATATCGCTGAGCCGAGCTAGCGTTTGCGACCGTCATGCGATGCCGGGCATCGCGCAGAAACGGGTATGCTATAGCGTCATAAGGAGCGGACGGGGCTGCGCTCGTTCACCCATCAGCTGAACCGGGGGATTCATCAATGACAGTTAAACATCGGCGATTAGGCAGTCACGGCGTCCTCGTCAGCAATATCTGTCTCGGCACGATGAACTTCGGCTGGCACACGTCCGAAAAAGACAGCTTCAGGATCATGGACCGGGCGCTCGAACTCGGGATCAACTTCTTCGACACCGCCGACGTCTACGGGTGGACGGTCGAACACGGCCATACCGAGGAGATTATCGGGCGTTGGCTGGCGCAGGGCGGCGGGCGGCGCGACGCCATCGTGCTTGCAACCAAGGTCTACAATCCGGTAGATCGCAAGGCGAATTTACCCGAAGTAAACAGCGACGGCACGAGCCTGAGCGCCTACAAGATCCGCAAGCACTGCGAAGGCAGCCTTGCCCGGCTGCAGACGGACTGGATCGACCTCTACCAGATGCACCATATCGACCGCGACTGTCCCTGGGACGAAACCTGGCAAAGTTTCGACACGCTCGTGAAACAAGGCAAAGTGGTTTACGTCGGCTCGAGTAACTTCGCCGGATGGGATATTGCCACAGCCTGCCAGGAGGCATCGCGACGTGGACTGATGGGGCTCGTCAGCGAACAGAGCCACTATCATCTCGACAACCGTACGGTCGAGCTCGAGGTTGTCCCTGCCTGTCGCCATTACGGGCTGGGCCTGATTCCGTGGAGTCCCCTCGGCGGTGGCCTGCTGGGTGGCGCACTGGAAAAATACAACGCCGGCCGACGCAAGGACGACGAATTCGTCAAGCGGGTCGAAAAAAAGCGCGGCCAGCTGGAGCAGTACGAGAACCTGTGCCGCGACATCGGACACCCGCCCGGCGAGGTTGCGATTGCATGGCTGTTGCAAAATCCTGTCGTCACGGCACCGATCATCGGGCCGAGGACGATTGAACAACTCGACAGCGCGGTGCGCGCGGCGTCGATCGACCTCAGCCAGGAAACGCTGGACCGCCTCGATGAAATCTTCCCCGGCCCCGGTGGTGAAGCGCCGAAAGCGTATGCCTGGTAAGCCGGTAAGACGCGGCGCCACAAGCGGCCACGCTGGACGCGAATCGGCAGCCTGGCGAAGGCGGTCTGGCGGTCATCTCCCCCGCGCCTGAACCCGGCGGGAATCGATATGCGCTATTTCCTTGTTTTCCTGACGGTAATATTTCACATGACAGCTTGCTCATCCGATGTCGATCGATCGTCCTCCGCCACAAAGGTGGAGGTCGTCAAAACGGGGCGCGGCTATACGTTGATGCGCGGCGGCGAGCCGTACACGGTGAATGGCGCGGGCATGGTCGTTGACGACATCGAGCGTTTCGCGGCTCGCGGCGGCAATTCGATTCGTACCTGGAGCACCACCTGGAAAGGGCAGGACACGCGGGCGTTGCTGGATGCGGCGCATGCGCACGGCGTTACCGTCGCGCTCGGCCTCGCGATGCGGCCGGAGCGGCACGGTTTCGATTATGACGACGCGGCGGCCGTCGCGGCACAGCTCCAGGCCCTGCGACAGGAGGTGCTGAAATACCGCGATCATCCCGCGCTGCTGCTCTGGGTCATCGGCAACGAACTCAATCACGGCTACCGGAATCCACGCGTCTACGATGCCGTCAACGACGTCGCGGCGATGATCGAGGAACTCGACCCGCATCATCCGACGACGACTACGACATCGGGCTTTACGCCGGCGGTAAACGCGGAGATCCTGGCGCGCGCGCCCGCCCTCGACTTCATCAGTTTCCAGATGTACGGCAGCATTTTCGATCTGCCGGCGCGACTTGAGCGGTCTGGCTTCGACGCGCCGTTCATGGTGACCGAATGGGGCGCCGTCGGTTACTGGGAAATGGAGACGACCGACTGGGGCGTGCCGTTCGAAAATACGAGCTCGGAGAAGGCCGACGTTTACCGGAGAGCTTTCGCCGAGGTGCTGCAGCCGCTCGCGGGGCAGCTGCTCGGCTCCTACGTTTTTTTCTGGGGACAAAAGCAGGAGCGCACACCGACCTGGTTCGGCATGTTGACCGAGGACGGCCGTGAAACCGAAGTGGTCGACGTGATGCAGCACGCCTGGACGGGGCAGTGGCCCGACAATCGCGCGCCGCGCGTCGAGCGCCTCGCGCTGGACGGCAAGGCCGGTCGCACCAGCGTGGTTCTCTCGGCCGGCCGGTCTTACGACGCTATCTTCGATGTCGCCGACCCGGAGGGCGCCGAATTGACGTATCGCTGGGAACTGAAAGCGGAAAGCGAGGCGACCACCGGAGGCGGCGATTACGAGGCGCCGATCGCCAACATCAACGGCTACCTGGCCGACCCGGCGGCGGCGGAGACGACGCTGACTGCGCCGTCACCCGGAAGGTATCGACTGTTTGCGTATGCCGCAGATGAGCAGGCGAACGTCGCGCATGCAAACTTGCCGTTCCTGGTTATCGACGCCGCAAAATAGCAAGCCGTCGCGTGCACGATGCCAAGGTGCTCAAGCGGAATGGCATCGACTACCGGGTAACCGCAGTTTCATTGTCACCCGTCCGTGAGTGGATTATTTCCGCGGCCCGCAGCCGCAGCGAGCGACCAGCGCCTGGTAGCGCGGATCGGCATGCAGCGACGCGAATCTGGGGTCATACGGCATGCCGATCGCACCTGCGCTGCGCGCCGCGACCGAGCGCTCCAGCCATGACAGGGCATCATCAATTTCACCAAGCCCCGTGAGCACGACCGCGATGCTGTATGCCATCGATTCGTTGGCGTCCTGTCGTGACACCAGTTCGGTAAGTACCTGCCGTGCCTGCTCGACGTGACCGTGTTGTGCAAGGAGGTATCCCTTGCCCGCGGATGATGCGCCACCGAACAAGCGCTCGGCAGCGATGAAGGCCTGCATGGCCGCGTCGAAGTTCCCGAGCGCGCTGTGCGCGTTGCCGAGGTAGGAGTGCCCGGCCCAGAACTCCGGATCGATCGCGACCGCCTGTTTCGCATACTCGAGCGCGCTCTGCGGGTCGCCCGCGGCCCAGGCCGCATAGCTCGAATTGGCAAACATCAGCGCGAACAGCGGGTCGAGCTGGCGCGCCCTCTGAAACATCGCCGCCGCCTCGACGTGGCTGCCAATGTGCGTCAGCACGATACCGAGAAACATGTGCGCCATCGCGCTGTTCGGGTCGAGTTCGACCGCGCGCCGGATCGCCGCTTCCGCTTCGTCCCATTTCCATTCCATGAAAAAACGAAAGGACGCGAGCGCCAGCTGCGTCTCCGCGAGATCGGGGCCGTATTCGAGCGCGTATTGCAGCGCTTCCAGTGCGGCGTCGTGTACCTCGGCTTGGCTGCGGCCGGCCGTCACCGGTGCCGTGATGTATGCGTGGGCAATGCCGGCCCACGCCAGCGCATAGCGCGGATCCTCCGCGACGGCCTGTTCATAAAACTGCACGGCTTTGGGGATCGATGACGGACGGAACCGGGTCCATTCGTGCCGGCCCTTGAGGTACAGCCGGTACGCCTCCGGGTTCTGCGTCTGCCGGTGCTCGATCGCTGCTGCGACGGCCGGTGACAGGCGCTGCCGTACCTGCTCCGCAATCGCGATGCTGAGTTCACGCTGTAGTCCAAGTACGTTGGTCAGCTCGCGGTCGAACGTCGCCGACCAGACCTGCTCGCTGTCAGCAACGCGTATCAGGCGCGAATTGACGCGCAAACGGGTCCCTTCCAGACGCAGCGAGCTCTGCACGAAGTAGTCGATATCGTGCACGTGGCCGATCTCCTGCATCGGCAGGGCCGATCGCGTTACTGCCCTCGACGACACGCCGCCGAGAATCGCGAGGTTTGGCAGATCGATTTGCGACATCGACGTCGCGGTGTCGTCGGCGAGTCCGGACGCGAGGTAATCGAGTTCGCTGCTGCCGGTCAGGTTCTCGAACGGCAGCACTGCAAGGCGAATTCCTGCCGGATCGTCGTTGTCCGACCACCACGCATGCAGACCAAGCACGACAGTTGCAAGAGCGACGACAATGACACTCGCAATGACCGGTGCGCGCCAACGACGTTCCTGCCGGATCCCGGTCACCGTTCGCGCTTCGACGGGCGGCGCGGGCATTTTCTCGTCGGGCATCGTGACCGGCGCGATAAAACGATAGCCACGTCCCGACACGGTTTCGATGAAGCGCGGCGCGTCCGACGAATCGCCCAGCGCCCTGCGTACTTTTCGTACGAGCGTGTTCAGGCCGGTATCGAACTCGATGATGACGTTGTCGGGCCACAGCTTGCGCACGACGTCGTCGCGCGGCACGAGGCGCCCATGGTTGGTCACCAGCAAAACCAGCAAATCGAACGGGCGGCGCTCGAGGTGCACGGGCTCGCCCTGGCGCCGCAGCTGCTGTGCGCCGAGGTCCAGTTCGAAATCGCCGAAATTGTACTTTTGGGTTTCCACGCCGACGACCCTTCCCCCCCCACCGCAGGCTCTTGCCGGCGGGATGCAATTCTACCAGTCTGCCGACCGCGCCGATTTGTCGCCCCGGATATCGACAAGCAGCCGGATCGGTCCTACGCTATTGCCATGGGAGTTTTCGGGCAACAGGCCAGGCAACGAAATGTCGGTTCCGTCGTCGACCCGTTTGACCGCAGTGCGGTTCCCGCGCTGCACGGCTCGTTGTTGGCGTCATTCCGCCGCCGTGGCGAGCCTCGCGCTAGCGGCTGCGGCGTGGCCACAATCCCCGCCTGACCCGGAAGCGGCACCGCTCGACGAGATTATTGTCACCGCGCGCAGGATCGAGGAACCGCTTCGAAGTGTCCCGATGAGCGTGCAGGTATTGCCCGGCGAATGGCTAGCGGACGGCAATACCGACAACCTCTACGACCTGCAGTACTACGTGCCGGGCCTCGTCGTCAACACGCTCGGCGGCTTCGGCGCCGGCTTCGCACTGCGCGGCGTCACTGACCAGGGCGGCACTAGCCTGTCGGTCGCGACGCACGTCAACGGTGTCTTCCTCGGCGACGCGAATCTCGCGCTCGGCCGGCTGTTCGATCTTGATCGCGTCGAGGTGCTGAAAGGCCCGCAAGGCACGCTGTACGGCAGGAACGCGACCGGCGGGTCGATCAATTTCTTTACGCGCCGGCCGCAACCGGAGTACGAGGCCGCGTTCGAAACCTCGTACGGCAGCTTCGAGACGGCGCGCGTCGATGGCAGCGTTAACTTGCCGCACGGCGGCGGTGCGTTGCGGCTCGCGGTCGCGGCCGCGAACGGCGACGGCTTCATCCGCAACACGGTGGACGACCGGCGTTTCGCCGAAGACGACTTCTGGGGATTTCGGGGCGCGTGGCGGTTGACCGGCGTCGAACGGCTGGACCTGACGCTGACAGCGGAGCGAATCGTCGACGACGGCGGCCGGGGCGAGCTGTGGTTGCCGAACCCGGAGTTCCTGCCGAACCCTTCCGACGTGCATCTGACGACGGTGACGCTGGCCGAACCGTTCCTTTATACGAGTAACGATATCGTCAGCCTCGACATCGACATCGACCTGGGCGGCGCGACATTGCGTTCGATTACCGGGTTCGCCAGCAGTCACGTCAATTATCGCGACGACTGCGCGGGCATGCCGATCCTGCGCGACTGCGTCCGCGAGATTCTGCCGTCGAAGTACCGCCAGCGCAGCCAGGAGATCCACCTGGCGTCGACCGGCGACGACCGGGTGCAATGGCTCGTCGGCGCAAACCGTTTCGCCGGCGATGAAGCCGAACGGTTTTTCCAGTTCACGCCCGCCCGCAATCCTTTGCCGAGCTTCAATTCGCTGTCGAACTCGGACACGGACGCGTCGGCGTTGTTCGGGCAGATAACGCTGCGCTTCGCCGGGCGCTGGGCTGCGACCGGCGGCCTGCGCTACAGCCACGAGGATCGCGGCGTGACCAGCAGCGGGACCGGTACCGAGGACAACCCGACGCCGGTTAGCGCCGGCGGCGACTGGGACCAGGTGTCGTGGCGCGCCGACCTGTCGTACACGTCGCCTGTCGGGACGCTCTGGTACGCCGGCATTTCGACCGGCTTCAAGAGCGGCGGCGTTACGACACAGCGGCTGGCGGACGGTGCGTTCAATGCATTCGACCCGGAAGAGCTGACGGCATACACCGTCGGCGTCAAGGCACAGACGCGCGGGCGTCGCTTCGATATCGATGCGGCTGTGTTCTTTTACGACTTCAAGAACCTGCAGGTGCAGTCCGTCATCTTTGACGGCGACAGTTTCATCGCCGTCATCGAGAACGCGGCGGAGGCCGAGATCTACGGCCTCGATCTCGCCGCAGGCTGGCAGCTGTCCGAACGCTGGGCGCTCGATGTCGCCGCGGTATGGCTGCCGCGCCGTGAATACTCGGATTTTCGCGTTACCCGCAGCGGCGGCGACTTCTCCGGCAACAAGGTCACGCGCGCGCCCGAGTGGACGGCGGCAATGACCGTCGAGTACCAGCGTCCGCTGGCGGACCTCGGCACGATTTCCGGTCGGCTGGAGCACCACGTCCGCAGCGCTCACTTCTTTACCAAGGAAAACAATCCAATCAGCGCGCAGGGCAGTTTCGGCCTCGTCAACCTTGTCCTGAAGTTCGAAAACAGCGGCGGCCGCTGGTACCTGTTCGCCGCCGGGCGCAACCTCACCGACCAGGACTACTTCCACCAGGTGTTCCTGCAGGCCGCTCCCGGCCCGCCGCGAAATTTCGAGACCGGCGTCGGCATGGCGTTCTGAGATTACGCCCGGCCGGTCGCCGGCCGCTTCACGAAAACTGCAGAAATTCTTCAGTGATGCTCCATGGCCCGCGCAGCGGACCGGGACGACGCTATAGCCGTGCCAAATCGCGGCACGGGACGAGTCGCCCCTGCGGCTCAAGGAGTAAAACATGAACAGACTAATGTGTCTCGGTGGGCTCGGCGCAGTGTTGGTGTTGCAAGCCTGTGGGGGCGGTCACGAGGCTGCGAACGGGTCCGTGACGCGGCCACCACCACCACCACCGCCAACGCCGCCCAGCGCCAAGGCTGGAGGCCTGTGGCTCGGGACCCTCGAACACGATAATGCGGCAGAGAAAATCGACGCCGTCGCAATGGTCGCCGAGGACGGTCGCGCTCGCATCGTCTCGCTCGGCAACGACACGACGGTCGAGAGCGCGTTCGCAATTTCCACCGCGGTTTTTCAGGGCGTCGGGCTATTTTACGCCGGGTTTTTCGACGACGCGTCAGCGACACCATACACCTACGACATATACCTGCGGGGCTCCGTCGACGAACGCCGTTCGCTGACGATGACCTGGGCGAGCGACTGGGATGGCGAAGGTTTTTTGAAGTTCACCTATGACGGGGACCTTTACGAGGTGCCCTCGTCGCTGGAGGAGCTCGCAGGTACGTGGACCGGGTTCGATGACGATTCCGAGCCGTGGATAACGCTGACGATCGATGACGACGGGCAGTTTGCCGCCGACGTTGCCAACGGCTGCAACCCGACGGGTCGCTTTGACCTCATCGACGAGCGCTTCAACCTGTATGACGTAAAAGACGTCGTTTTTGATTGCGCTGCGGGCAGTACCTTTTCCGGGTTTGCCTACGCCATCGGCGACAACGCGTCCGAGCCGGGACTGTTCGTATCGCTGGACAACGGCACGGAAGCGCTGCGGCTTCAGGCGACGAAAGACTAAGTGAATGTATCGCGCAGCAACGCGATTCCAACTTTGTGAAGTTTATGAGGAGATCGAGATGAAAATACCTGTAGTGCTGGCCGGCCTCGCCGCAACCAGCGTGATGATGATGCCGATGGAGGTATCGGCCCAGAGCACGATCGACAGTCGATTCCATTTCCGATCGTCGATCGTCGGCACGTGGCAGGTCGAGGTCACGATTCGGCAGAATGGACCGGACTGCAGCATTACCACCCCGGTGACATTCGGCATCAATCCGTTCGCCGGCCTGCACACCTACAATGCCGGCGGCACGATGACCGAGACCGGGTCACGCTCGCCGCCGTCGCGCCGCAGCGCCGGATTCGGTGTCTGGAAACGCTCCGGGGGCAGCGCCTACGATGCGCGCTACACGTTCCAGGGTTATGACGAAAACGGGCTGCTGTTCAACCGCCTCGACTTTCGAGCTGACATCGACCTTGCGGCAGACGGCAAGTCGTTTACGTCGGTATCGCGTCTGCTGGTCGTCGACGTCAGCGGTAACTCCGCTGAATTCTGTGCGACAAGCGAGGCTGTGCGTTACTCGCTGTAGCGAATAAATGGCTTTCGCGGGCAACCGGGGCGACCGCAGGTTCGCCCCGGTTTTTTCTGCCCTATGGCTTTTTTCCGTCCGCCTTCTATACTTCCCGCGGCACCCGAGCAAGGTGGTGCCCGGCCGACAGACGATCGCGGTCATCATTGTCGGCCGCCGGCCGGAGTCGACGATTTACTTCGTGAGTATCGCTCGGGTAACGCTGATCCGGCTCGGAGGCTCGAAATGGTTCGATATTTCGGCAGCCGACATGTTTCGGGTTTTTCCGAAGCCCGTTTTGACTAATCCGCAAGCACGCTGGACGAATCGATCTACGTGCTGGCGAGGGAGCCACCATGGACTCACTGAAAAATATTCTCGCGTCAGTTGTTCTCGGTATGTTCGCGGCGAACTGCGGCGGCGAAAGCGCGCCCGCCAGGGCCAACATGCCGGACCTCGACGCCTGCAAGCTGTTTACCGCAGCCGACGCCGGCGAAGTGCTCGGCGCACCCGCAGCGGAGCCCGAGTCCTACTTCAAGATGGACAGGGTCGACGAACAGATGGGTGCCGCGCTGTCCAA
>JBFIQH010000115.1:0-9636 GCA_041609735.1 Woeseiaceae bacterium
GGCCGTCCCTGGGCGCCGCGACCGATCATCAAGCCGTCGACGTTAGTTAGGCGCAGAACTTCAAGCGACTTCTCTAAAGTGTCGATATCGCCGTTCGCAAATACCGGAATGTGGACGGTCTCCTTGATGCGCGCAACGGTTTCGAATTCAGCATCGCCCTTGTAGCGGCATGCGCGCGTGCGTCCGTGCACGGCAAGTGATTGAATCCCGGCATCTTCCGCGATGCGCGCGATCGTCGCGCCGTTCCTGTGCTCCCTGTCCCAGCCCGTGCGTATCTTCAGCGTGACCGGCACGTCGACGGCAGCGACGACGGTGCAGAGGATATCCGCCACCCGCTTTTCGTCCTGCAACAGCGCCGAGCCGGCAAGCTTGCGGCACACTTTCTTTGCCGGGCAGCCCATGTTGATGTCGATGATCTGCGCGCCGCGATCGACGCAGGCTTGCGCTGCAAGAGCCAGCTGCTCCGGTTCGGAACCGGCGATCTGCACGGCAACGGGCTCGGCGTCGAGGTCGAGATCGAGCCGCCGCCGCGATTTGGCGGTCTGCCACAGGGATATATCGGCGGTCGTCATCTCGGAGGTCGTCAGCCCGGCGCCAAATCGGCGGCACAGCGCGCGAAATGGCCGGTCGGTCACGCCGGCCATTGGGGCGAGGACGAACGGGCTGCTCAAGGTGTAGGGGCCGATGGTCGGCGGCGAAATCTGCATGCGCGGCATTCTACCGGACTAAAAAAGGGGTCGAACCGATTTAACACCCGATTTTTTGTTGCAATAAGATCTGGAGTTAAATCGGTTCGACCCCTTCCGGTTCTTCTGGTTTGACTCTGGCGCCTTTGTGCTTACTTGAAGTCCGCTACGGCGCAGCGCAGTGCATTGCCCGCCTGTCGGTAGCAGACGTTGAGCTTGTAGCCGGTGGCGTCGCCGGACGGTGACTCGATCGGGATTACGGCTTCGAACGTGTTGCCCGGAGCAATCATGCGCGACGTATCGGCCGCCGGCGGCAGGTAGTCGGACGGTTCGAGTATCGTGCTGCCGATCGTTTCCTCGTAACGATCCGTCAGCGACACCGTAATCAGGGGGTAGGGCAGCGGGTGCTCGGCGCTGTTGCCGAGCCGCGAGTAGATTGTCAGGATTTCCGGCGCTTGCGCGATTTCGACGTCGGCCGCTGCATCCGCGGCCGACGTTACCTCTTCGGCAGCGGCGTCGATTGCTGCCGGTTCCGGCGTGGCTGTCACCAGCGCTGCGCTGCTTAACGTCTCGCGCGTGACTTCGAATTTCCAGCCAGTGACGTCCCAGCGCGGCATGATCGGCGCACCGATCATGCGATAGATCGGTGCGATCACATTGCTGACAGCGGGAATCGTCGCGAGTTCGGCTCGCGACTGGTGCACCAGTTGTCCGCCCAGCAACAGGCTGAGCAATGCGAGGCCAGCGGCGATGCGGACATTGCGCTTTGGCGCCGGCGTGTCGTCGTCCTTGTCATATCGGGATATTTTTCCGCGAAACGTTTGCTTCGCGGCAGCGATAAAGGAGATTTCTTCCGGTTGCGGCTTTCGCGCTGCCTCTGCGTCCAGCGCTTCCTGTTCGAGCGCGGTGCGCACGAACTCGCCTTCCATGATGATCGTCTCGACGCCGGAGTCAAACGACGGAAACCCGGGCACATCAATGACCGGCGTCGTTTCCCCGGCGGGCGCGTCGAAATCACCGCCCAGTTCGAAATCGTCGTCCGCGTTGTCCGCAGCGGCAACCTCGAGTTCCGGCACGTCTTCGACGTCTTCTTCTGCGTCGTCGAGCTCGAGCGACAGATCATCGTATTCCCCGCTCGAGTCATCGTCGTCGTCCAGGTCGTCGATCTCTTCGACGCCGTGGCGGGACAGCGCCATTTGAATCTTGTCGGACAAGTCCTGTGCGCGTGCCAGCTCGAACTCGAGTTCGCCGGTCGATTCCGGTATCGCCGCAATATCCTCGAGCGGTTCGCCGTCGAGCTCGTCCTCGATGGTCAGGCTCGTCGGCTCGCTATCGTCCTCATCGAGTTCCGGTTCAATGATGTCGTCGGGCACCGCGACCGGTGCTTCATCGCTGCCGGGCACGACGTCGACCTCGTCCAGCAATTCACCCCATTCGTCGGGCTCGCCAAAGACGATATCGACCTGCGTTTCGGCATGCTCGGCCGGTTCGATGAACTCCGGCTCCGGTTCCGGCTCGACATGGTCTTCGAATGCGACGACCGTCGCGGATTCCGCGACGACGCCGTCGTCGTCCGGCAGCCCAGTGTTGTCGTCGAAGCGCAATTCGTCGTCGTTGTCGGCGGGTTCGACCTGATCGTCGATGCTGTCGAGTTCTTCGTCTGTATTGTGGGTGCCGGTATCGTCGTCGAAAATTTCAGCGGATTCGACCTCGCTATCCGCCGTCTCAAATACCTCGCTTGCCTCGACCTCGCCGTCCGCCGTCTCAAATACTTCGCTCGCCTCGACCTCGCTCGGCGTATCCGTAAGAAATTCATCAACGCCGGCAGGAGTGTCGTCCAGTATTTCGTCGATCGCCGTGTTGCCGGTATCGCCGGACAGTTCGGCATCGATCGGCGTGTCGATGTCGTCCGGCAGCTGCACGGCGTCGTCGGCATCGTCATCGTCTTCATCTTCATCGCTGTCCAGCAGCCGCCATTCAACGCCGGTGTCTTCGAGTCGAATGTCGGAGCCCGCGAGCTCGTCGAGGGTCTTGAGCAGTGCCGCACTCTGTTCCGGTGAGATTGCGCGCGTCGGGGGCGATGCTGCGGATTCCTCCACCGGGTCCGGTGTCAGCTCCGGCAGTGCGTCGTCGGTATCGGGTGGCGGCGGCGCCGCGGGTTTGGTCTCGGAGAGAAACGCTAAAGCATTGAACGCAATGCCGCAGCCGCCGCAGCGGACTTTGCCGCCGGCCTGCTTCAGGATGTCGGCGGTAACGCGAAACGCTGTCGCGCAATCTGGACACTGCGTGTACATGGTCTAGCGGTCTCTTCGTTTCCCTGTCAGCCGCGCCCAGGCGTGGTCGTCTTGTGACCGGTACGCGGGCGCATCGAACGAAATCCAGGGGCCGTAGGCGTCCCGTATTTTGTTAACTTGCCCCGAGAGTATGCCTGACAGAGCCAGTTCGCCACCGGAACTGAGTCGCATTGACAGCGATTCAGCCAGCGATACCAGCGGGCCGGCGAGGATATTGGCGATGACGACATCGAATCGGGCTGCGGCCGGCGGATCTGCATCGCTTACCGTGATCGACGAGCCCACACCGTTTTGCCGGGCATTGTCCCGGGTCGCCGTCAGCGCCTGCGGATCGATGTCGATCGCGGTCGCCTCGCTGGCGCCCAGGCGTATCGCGGCGATCGCGAGGATCCCCGAGCCGCAGCCGTAGTCGAGCACCGTGCGGTCCTGTAGTTCGAGACCGTCCAGCCACTCGAGGCACAGCGCCGTCGTCGGATGCGTGCCGGTGCCGAAAGCCAGCCCGGGATCCAGGCGCACGCCGACGCCCCCGTCCGGCGCGGCCGCGTCACCCGGCAATACCCACAACCGCTCGCCGAATCGCATCGGCCCGAAGTCCCGCAACCACTCGCGTTCCCAATCGCGATCCTCGAGCAATTCGACGCGATAGTACGGCAGCGTCGCAAGCTGCAGCGCTTGTTTCATTGCATCCGCGATGCCGGTGAGATCCGCATTCGCGTCGAACAGCGCCGTGAGCCGCGTATCGGTCCACAGCGGAGTCTCGCCGGGCGCAGGTTCGAGAACGGGCTTGTTACCGGCGTCGGTCAGCGTCACCGACAAAGCGCCGTGGTCTTCGAAGAAAGCCTCGACAGTCCCGGGATCGAGACGGCCGAGGTTTATGACGAATTGTTGCCAGCTCATCCTTCCTCGCGTTGGCGCGCGATGTGCGGCGGCGCCGATCCGCGTCGCAGGGACGTCAGGACAGGCCCAGCCGTTTCTCCAGGTAATGGATATCGGTGCCGCCCTGCTGGAACGCGGCGTGCTGAAAAATTTCCTGGTGCAACGGCACGTTCGTCTTGATGCCTTCGACGACGACTTCGCTCAGCGCCATGCGCATGCGCCCGAACGCAGCTTCGCGGTCGCGGCCGTGCGCAATGATCTTGGAAATCATCGAGTCGTAGAACGGCGGCACACGGTAGCCACTGTAGAGATGCGAATCGACGCGGATGCCCGGTCCGCCCGGCTGGTGCGCGAGTGTGATCAACCCCGGCGACGGCATGAACGTCTTCGGGTCTTCTGCGTTGATGCGGCATTCGATGGCGTGGCCGCGGATGACGATGTCGTCCTGCGTGTAGGCGAGTTTTTCGCCGGCCGCGATGTTCATCTGCTCGCGCACGATGTCGACGCCGGTGACGAGCTCGGTGACGGGATGTTCGACCTGCAGCCGGGTGTTCATCTCGATAAAGAAGAACTCACCGTTCTCGTACAGGAACTCGAACGTGCCGGCGCTGCGGTAGCCGATCTCGAGGCAGGCGTTGACACAGCGCTTGCCGATGCGATTGCGCTCTTCGTCGGTAATTCCGGGCGCCGGCGCCTCTTCGATGACTTTCTGATGCCGGCGCTGCATCGAGCAGTCGCGTTCGCCGAGGTGGATCGCATTGCCCTGGCCATCGGCCAGCACCTGGAACTCGACGTGACGCGGCTTCTCGAGGTACTTCTCCATGTAAACCTCGTCGTTACCGAACGCCGAGCGTGCTTCGGATTTCGTCACGGTAATCGCCGCGATCAGCGACGCCTCGGAATGCACGACGCGCATGCCGCGGCCGCCACCGCCGCCCGACGCCTTGATGATGATCGGGTAGCCGATGTGCCTTGCCATGCGGAGGTTTTCGTCCGGGTCGTCGGGCAGCGGCCCGTCGGAACCGGGCACGGTCGGAACGCCGGCGGCCTTCATGGCGCGAATTGCCGAGACCTTGTCGCCCATCAAGCGGATCGCGTCTGCTTTCGGGCCGATGAACGTAAAGCCGGAGGTCTCGACGCGTTCCGCGAAATCGGCGTTTTCCGAGAGAAAGCCGTAGCCGGGGTGAATTGCGACGGCGTCTGTGACTTCCGCGGCGCTGATGATCGCCGGCATGTCGAGGTAACTTTCGGAAGATGCAGGCGGGCCTATGCAGACGGTCTCGTCGGCCAGCAGCACGTGCTTGAGGTTCGTGTCGGCCGTCGAATGCACGGCGACGGTTTTTATGCCCATCTCGCGGCAGCAGCGCAGGATGCGGAGCGCAATCTCGCCGCGGTTGGCTATGACGACTTTATCCAGCATCGCTACGCCACCCGATCAGCTGTTGCCGCGCTGGTCGATGACGAACAGGGTTTGTCCGTACTCGACAGCGTCGCCGTTCTGCACGCGGATGGACTTGATTGTGCCGGACACTTCCGCCTCGATCTGGTTCATCATCTTCATCGCCTCGATGATGCAGATTGTGTCGCCTTCATTGACACGATCGCCCACCTGGACAAACGGTGCCGCGCCCGGTGACGCCGCTGCGTAAAAGGTGCCGACCATTGGCGCGGTTACCTCATAGCCGCTTTCTTCCTCGGCGGGTGCCGCGGCCGGCGCCGACGAGCTCGCCGCTGCCGCCGGTGCCGCGGCAGGCGCGGGTGCGGCGGCCGGCATCGGAGCTGCGTGCACGACCTGCCCACCCTGCGGGTAGCGGCTGATTCTTACCGCGTCCTCACCCTCGGTGATCTCGATCTCGGCGATGCCGGATTCATCGAGCAGTTCGATGAGTTTTTTTACTTTTCGGATATCCATCAGTGGTCCCCTCTATCCGCGGTAAAGTGGTGCGCGGCATGCAGTGCAAGTTCGTAACCGTACGCCCCGAATCCGAACAGGCAGCTCGTGGCGATATCGCTGAAATAACTGTTGCGGCGAAAGTCCTCGCGCGCAAAGGTGTTGCTGAGGTGCAATTCGATAAACGGTATGTCGACGGCGAGCAGTGCGTCCCGCAATGCAATGCTCGTGTGCGTGAATGCGCCCGGATTCAGGATGATGAAATCGACGCCGTCGCGGGCGGCTTGCTGGACACGGTCGATCAGCTCGTGCTCGGCGTTGGACTGGAAGCAGGCCAGCGTCGATCCGAGTTCGGCCGCGATTTCCTTCGATCGTGCTTCGATATCGGCAAGGCTGGTCGCGCCATAAACGCCCGGCTCACGCGTTCCGAGCAGATTGAGGTTCGGGCCATTGATCAGCAACAACGAGGCCATTTTTAATAATTATTTGCGTGATTGCCGACGATGGCGGCAATTCTAACCCTTTTCGACCGTTTTTGTGCAACTACCGGCCGAGAGCGGTGAGCTACAGCTGTTTCAGCGCGTCCGCCGCACCGTCGGCGTCGATGGCGCCCTGATCCAGGCGCGACAGGATGCCGGCGATATCGTCCAGTTGCTCGCGGTGCAGCTCACCGAGATACGCGCCGAGGTAGCGCCCGTCACGCGCGACGATCATCGTGAACGGCATCGCGATGAAGTCGATGCCGGACGATTCGGCAACGGCCATCGCGTCCTGTTCGCCGACGAGGATCGGGTAATTGAATTTGGCGCTTTCGGCATAGACGGCGACGTCCTCGGGATAATCGACGGCGATACCCATGATGAGAATGCCGTCATCGGGCTGCTCGGCCTGGAATTCCTTCAGCAGCGGTATTTCTCGCCGACAGGGCGCGCACCACGTCGCCCAGAAATTCAGCAGTCGCGGGCGGCCCGCCCACTCGGAAAAGTCGCGCGGATTGCCGTCGATGTCGTTTAGCGTGAACGACGTGTAAACCGGCCCCTTCGCATCGGATATCACGGCGCCGGTCTGTGTGCCGGGCGGCGGTTGCTGCTGCGCCGGGAAACGGGCCGCATAAAACAGCGCGCCGGCAAGCAGCGCGACGAACGCCATGGCAAAGATCAGAAATGAACGGTGCAAGTGCGACTCCGTGCCGAGAGGCGGTGAGACTGAATGGGAAAAGGTGTCAGATTTATTTTTTGCCGTCCAGCATTACAGCCAATCAGCCGGGAGACAATATCCGCGAATATGACACGGACGCCATTTGATGGTGACAGCAGTTTCGGCGGGCTAGTTTGCTGTGGCGGTGCGGGCAGTGGCGTCGCCCGGTTCGCCGACGGCCTGGCGAACGTGCGCTGAAAAGTCCTCGGCATTCATGAAGCCGACGACCTCATAGCCGTGCCGCTGTTCGCCGTCGGACCCGAAAAAGATGATTGTCGGCGGACCGAAGACGCCGAAACGTTCCAGCAGTACCTGGTCCTCGGCGTCGTTCTTCGTCACGTCGGCCTGCACCGGCACGGTATTCGCAAGCGCAGCCTGCACCTCCGGCGTGATGAAGGTGTATTCCTCCATCTCGATGCAGGAGACGCACCAGTCGGCGTAGAAATCGAGCATGACCGATTTGCCGGCCGCGGCCGCTTTTTCGATTTCGCGGTCCAGGTCATCAACAGTCTTGATGCGCGTGAATTCGAGGTGCTTTTCCTTCGCGATGGACATGCCGCCGGCAAACTGGATGCTGGCCATCGGCTTCAGCGGGTTCGTGCCGCCGGTCAGCGCACCGAAGAACAGCACGAGGCCGTAGAGGATCGCGAGCAGCCCGGCGCCTTTGCCGAGTTTCTGCGCGACGCCGGAGTCCGGTGTCAGCGACGTCAGCCCGCCCATGAAAACACCCGCCATGAATATCAGCGCGGCCCACAGCGCCATCGTCGCGCCGCCAGGCAGGATTCGCGACAACATCCAGATCGCTAATCCCAGGAACATGAAGCCGAATGCGCCCTTTATCGCGACCATCCACGGGCCCGCCTTCGGCAACAGCTGACCCTGTGCGGCGCCAACCGCCAGCAGCGGCGCGCCCATGCCGAGGCTCATCGCAAACAGCGCCGTGCCGCCGCGAACGACGTCGCCGGTCTGTGCCATGACGGTCAGCGCAGCGATCAGTGCCGGCGCGACGCAAGCCGTAACGACCAGCGACGAAATGGCGCCCATGACGAACGCGCCGACGGTTGTGCCGCTTTTCTGATTGCCGCTGACCTTGGCGAGTTTGCTCTGGACGGCGGACGGCATCTGCAGGTCGTAAACGCCGAACATGCCAAGCGACAGCACGACGAACAGTGTCGAGAACAGGATCAGCACCCAAGGCTGGTTGAACATCGCTTGCAGTTGCGCACCCGCGAGCGCCGCGGCAACGCCGGCCGCGGTGTAGACGAGCGCCATGCCCATGACGTACGACACCGCGAGGCCGAAACCGCGTGCAGGACTGACGTCGTCGCCCTCACCGGCGATGATACCCGACAGAATCGGCACCATCGGCAAGACGCATGGTGTGAATGCCAGCAACAATCCGGCGACGAAGAACACGCCGATCATGACCCACAGGTTGTCGTTCGCGATGACCTTTGCGAGACGCGCCTGCTCCGAAACCGGGACATTCGATAACGGCAACGATGACAGGTCCGTCACGGTCGTTGCCGCCGGCAGGCTGACCGTGATGACCTTTGTCTGCGGCAGATAACAGAGCCCGCCGTCTGCACAGCCCTGGTAGCCGACCTCGAGGTCGAGGTCCATTGCTTCGGGGGTTGCGCGCGCGATCGCGACGCGAGCGACGACCTCGTCGTAATACACTTCCTGCTCGCCGAAGAATTCGTCGGTTTTGGATTTGCCTTGCGGCAGATCGAGCTTGCCGGTGCGCGCCCTGTCGCCAAGTGCCGTTACCGAGATCTTGTCCTTATAAAGATAAAATCCCGGTATGACTCGGATGATCAACTCGACGGTATTACCGTCGACAGGCTGAATGTCCGGGAAGAACACCTCGTCGGGCGGCGGAAAGTCTTCCTGGCCGCTGCTGCCGAACGACGCGAAGTCGAGTCTTTTCGCCGCGTTTTTTTGCACCTCGAGCTCGACCGTTTCGATCCAGGTCTGCGGCAGGTAGCAGAACCCGGAATCGAGGCAGCCGCGGCTCCGGATCGTCAGCGGCAGTGATGCGGGCTTGTCGCCGGTAAGGGTATACGGGATGCGAACAAAAAAACTGTTGCGATAAATGACCTGCTCGCCGAGAAACTCATCGGTATAGACCTTGCCCTCGGGTAGCTCGGGTGCCCCGAGGTTGACGGCAGGATCGCCGCTCTCGAACCCGAACGAGTCGCGGTACATGTAGGCGCCGTCCTCGACGGCCCAGTCGATTTCCAGTGCATCGCCGGCATCGAAGACGACGTACTTGAAAATCTCTTCGGGTGCTGGCGGCTGGCTGGTCTGGGCATGGGATACCGGCAACAGCGCGCAGGCGAGCAGCAGGGTAGCGAGAATTCTAGCGGTATTCGTCATCGTCTCCGTCTGTCCTGAGGCCTCAAGGCTTACCGAAAGAGTTAGACCGCGAGGCGACGGCGATTGTTACCCGCCGGGCCCCGGATGTCATCGAACCATGTCCGGTTTTTGCCCCTCCCGAGCCGGCCCCGGCCCTTGAAATTTAAGGGACTATGCCCATAATTAGCACTCCCCGGGGGCGAGTGCTAACAGCACCGATCCCCAAGGCCGTCAAAAAACGGTTGAAAATTAATAGCTTACAGGAGAAGTAAACCATGAAGATTCGTCCGCTTCATGATCGGGTCATCGTCAAGCGCATGGAAGAAGAGCGCAC
>JBFIQH010000116.1:0-9601 GCA_041609735.1 Woeseiaceae bacterium
GAACGCGATCGGCACGACTTTTTTGCGGCTCGACCTGCTGCCCGAGGACCAACGTGATGCATCCGTCGATTTGTTGCGGGAGTACATCGAGACGCGCATCCAGGCAGGCGCAATCTCGATGGATCGGCTGGACGAGCGCCAGCCGATTATCGATCGCAGCATCGCATTGCAGAATGACTTGTGGCGCATTGGCGCAGTCGCCGCTCAAATGACGGATCGGCCGGCAACCGTCAATCTCTACCTGCAGAGCCTGAACGAACTGATCGATGCGAACGCGAGTCGCAATGCTGCTCTTGGACGCCACGTGCCCGAACTGGTCCTGTTCCTGCTGTACGGTACGTTTCTGCTGACCGGGTCGCTGGTCGGGTACGCCTCGGGCGTGAGCGGGACACGAGCATCGCGTGGCACTTACGTTCTGGTCTCGCTGATCGTCGTACTGGTCTTCATCATTATCGATCTCGACCGTCCGCGCCGCGGTCTCATCGAGGTAAATCAGTCGAGCCTGGTCGATTTGCGCTCGTTGTCAGATGCTGCCTACATGCAGCCGCGCTGACACGTCGCGACAAAACGGCTGAACAGGCGGCGTTGATCGCCGCGTTGTGGCAGGTACTCGGGATGCCACTGCACGCCGAGTCGAAGCGGCCCCTCGGTGCTCTCGATGCCCTGCACGATGTCATCGCGGTCCCGTGCGGAGATAACGAGGTTGCGGCCCGGTAATTTGACGGCCTGGTGATGCAGGCTGTTGACGTAGGTCGTCGTGCTTCCGATGTAGTCGGCGAGACGCGACCCTTCGACCAGGCTTACCCGTTTGCGTGGCAGCAGCGTCGCCCTGTTTGACGTGTGGACACGCCTCTTTGAAACGTCACTGTGCAGTGTGCCACCCTGGTGAACGTTGATCAGCTGTGCGCCGCGGCAGATCCCGAGCACGGGAAGCTGCAGCCGATCGGCCAGTTCGAGCACCGTCAGTTCGAATTCGTCACGCAACGGATCGACGCTGGGTGACGTAGACGGGTCGCCACCGTAAATGGCCGGATCGATGTCGTTGCCGCCGCCGAGGACGAACCCGGCAAAGTCCTCGCCCGGGTAGCCGGTCGCCGGCGTCAGGCGCACTGGCGTCACACCGAGTCGTCGCAAGCGCCATCGCGTCGCCCACCACGCCCACGGCAGGCGGATGGCCGGCCCGGTTACGCCGATTCTGGGTCGGTCAGCCACGTTTTGACCGTCTCCAGCCACTGGCTGTCGAAACGGTGCAGCACCCGCTCCCGGTCGTCCTGTAACGCTCGACAGCACGCATTCAGCCGTTCCCGATCGGCGGCCAGCGACTCGACCTGCAGCCATCGTCCCCAGGGGGCGGCAATACTCCAGTCAGGCACGTCGATGCGGCAGTTGGCTAGTCGATAGTGAAACGCCGGGCGTGCCTTGACGCGATCGTCATCGACGACACTTCGCACGCGATCGTCGTCGACCGACGCGAACATCGGCAGCATGTCCATGGCGCGATTGCGCGTCGGATTGTGCTCCAGGTAATCATCGATCATTGTCGTCCAGTCGGGCCAGTAGCCGGGATCGATCAAGAGGTCTTCATAGGCGGCCGGGTAACGACTGATGTAGGGCGTTGCCCGACGCGACAGGTCGACGTCCTCGCTCCAGAGCAACCAGTCGTACAGGCACACGAAGCCTTTCAGCAGCGCCAGTACATCTTCGGCCTCCATCCGTGGCGGCTCGATATTCAGATGCAACCCGAATGCGTAGATGAATGACGCATCGGTTCCTTTAGCACCCGCGTCGCGCGTCCGCCGCACGATCGGCTCGAGCACGGCCTGCAAGTCCTGCATCGGCAATGGCGGCGTGACGACCTCGCAGGGCACGACGAGCATGCTGGCATCGGTCAATACGTCTAGCGCAATACGGTCGATGTCCCCAACGTCGTCCGGCTTTTCCGCCTGATCGCGCGCAATGCGCTTCAACAGTGCGTAATCAATCTCGATGCGGAAGTCGCCGTATTTTTCTGTCTTGACGAGGTATTCGGCATCGCTGACGCGCTCGATCTCGCCGTCAATGCAGTCGGCGGTGATTTCTGCGAGTTCTTTTACCTCGAGGCCCTGCAGTTCGAATTCGACGCCCACCTGGCGCGGGGTGCCGTCGGGTTTGTTGGTCTCGGACGGCAGAGGCCAGTTTTTTTCAGTCATGTCGACCTTCGATGCTGGTATTGAACGGACGCGCCAAGGGGTCGCGCTTTGCGCTTCCTGAGAGAAGGGTAACACTCCATTCCGGAGACATGGGTGACACTTTCCCCTTTGCGGGAGGGTGTCGCCATGCCCTGGAAGGAGTGCAATGCCGTGGAAGAACGTCTCCGATTTGTCGCCCGCCTGCTCGATGGCGAGAAGATGGCCGGGCTGTGCCGCGAGTTCGGCATCTCCCGTAAGACCGGGTACAAGATCTATAACCGCTACCGTGACTGTGGCGTCGATGGCCTCACGGATCGCTCCAGAAGGCCTTATCGACATGCCAACCGGTTGCCGATGCAGATCGAGAAGCTCATCGTCAAGATCAAGCGAGAATACCCGCATTGGGGCGCACCCAAGATCCGGCAGAAGCTGAGGACGCGCTACCCCGAACTCGTCTGCCCTGCCATAAGCACCGTGCATGCAGTGCTCGACCGCCACAACCTGGTCAAGCGCAGAAAGCGCAAGCGCCACAAAGCCAAGGGCACCGTCCTGAAGCACGTGCGCCAGCCCAACGCGCTATGGTGCGCTGACTACAAGGGCGAGTTCATGCTTTCGGACCGGCGGTATTGCTATCCCTTGACGATCACCGACTATGCCAGCCGATACCTGCTCGGCTGCGATGCACTGTCGTCCAACCGGGAGACCTTCGCTTTCTCCATTTTCGAGAGAGCTTTCAAGGAGTTCGGCTTGCCGAAGGCGATCCGGACCGACAACGGCGTACCGTTCTCCTGCCCTACTGCCCTGTTCGGCCTCTCCAAGCTCTCGGTCTGGTGGCTACGGCTCGGTATCGACATCGAGCGTATCAAGCCTGGCCACCCCGAGCAGAATGGCCGTCACGAGCGCATGCATCTGACACTCAAGAAAGAGGCGACCAAGCCCGCCGCTGCCAACTTCCTGCAACAACAGGCACGCTTCGACGACTTCATCGACTACTACAACGCCGAACGACCGCATCAAGCGCTCAACATGCAGGTTCCGGCAGATCGTTACGCAAAATCGCCCAGGCCTTACACAGGACTGGGCGATCTCGAGTACCCGTTCCACGACCGCTGCGTCATCGTCACGCGCTGCGGTCGGGTCTGCTACAACTCCCGGAAAATCCACCTGAGCACCGTCTTCGCCGGACAGAAGGTCGGCATACGACAGGTCGAGGAGCAACTTTGGCTGGTCAGCTTCATGCACTACGATCTCGGCTACTTCGACGACGAGACCTGCCGGCTGGAGCCGATCAACAACCCGTTTGCTGCTAAAGTGTTACCTATGTGTCCGGAATAATCTGTAACCCAAGTCCCCGGAACGGACCCCTTGTGGTTTGGCGGAGAGGGGGGGATTCGAACCCCCGGTACGGTATCACCGTACACTCGCTTTCCAGGCGAGCACCTTAAACCACTCAGCCACCTCTCCGTATTTTCGACCCTACTGACCGTATCTCGTCCAGGCCGGAACTGTCGTAAATTGTCCCTCAGTCGGACGAGAGAATATTCGGGGGAAGATCCAGGCATGGCGAGCCGATAGCGCGCCCGGCTTGCGGCGATGCTTCCGGTAACGGTATTTCCTTCAATTCATCGAGCGGATCCAGACCCTCGGGCACTGCAATGCGCTTACCTTCCTGGGCAAGCTGGTAAATACGAACTTCGTCACAGGAACGGTCGATCGTGCCGCCGCAGCCGGTGGCGATACTCAGTGTTGCCGCGAGAACAGTCGTCAGTTTAATTTGCATGCCAGTTCCATTGCCGGTTATCCGGACGCCCGTGTGGCGACTCCCGCCATCGCGGCGCGCATCGCATCGTGATGCTGCGCGCTGAATTCGGTCAGCGGCAGTCGAATATTCGGTTCGATCAATCCCAGCTGGGCGACGGCCCACTTGACCGGGATCGGGTTTGACTCGATGAACAACGCCTTGTTCAGTGGTTGCAGCGAGTCGTCAATCGATTTAGCCGCCTCATGATCGCCACTTCGCGCATGCCGGCAGAGCTCTGCAACGGCACTCGGCACCACGTTGCCGCTGACGGTAACGACGCCGTGTCCGCCCTGCTCGATAAACGGCAGCACGGTAAAATCGTCGCCGCTGTAGAGCATGAAATCATCATTTACGCGTGATTGAATCTCGGCCAGCCGCTCGAGGCTACCCGTCGCTTCCTTGATGCCGAAAATATTGCCGTGCCGGGCGAGCCGCGCGACGGTCTCCGGCAGCATATCGGCGACCGTGCGGCCGGGCACGTTATACATCATTACCGGCTTGTCGACCGCATCGGCGATTGCCGAAAAATGCCGGTAGATGCCCTCCTGCGTCGGCTTGTTGTAATACGGAACGACGACCAGGTAGGCAGCGATCCCGCTCATTGCAACGTCGCACGACAGCGAAATCGTCTGCCGCGTCGAGTTGGAGCCCGTACCGCCGATAATGGGCAGGCGGCCATCCGCCAGTTCGACCGCCCGCTCGATCAGTTCGACGTGCTCGGACTTCTCCAGCGTCGCGGACTCGCCGGTCGTGCCGGCAATGACCAGACCGTCGCTGCCGGCATCGACGTGAAAATCGATCAGGCGCTGCAGCGCCCCGTAGTCGACCCGGTCTTTCGCGTCGAACGGCGTCACCAGTGCAACCAGGCTGCCTGTAAACACGAAAGGTCCTCGCCACAAATAAGGCGGCGATGTTACTGTTCGCTGTCTGCGCTGGCAAGGCGCGGCATTCCTGGCAGTTTTGTTTGTAAACTAATTGAGATAAATGTCGCAACTTATTGTTATTTCAGCGATCGGCACCGATAGGACCGGCGTCGTTCAGGATATCACCAAGGTCATTCTCGGCTGTGGCGGCAACATCGAGGAAAGCCGCATGACGACGCTCGGCTCCGAATTCGCTGTGCTGATGCTGGTCTCGGGCAACTGGCATACGCTGACCCGGCTGGAGAAAGGCCTGGAAAAACTTGCCGACGGCGACAGCCTGACGTTTGCGATACGTAAAACCGACGAACGACCGGTCCGTAACGATCGCATGCCCTATGCCGTCGACGTCATCAGCCTCGACCAGCAGGGTATCGTGTTCAATCTCGCCAATTTCTTTGCGTCGCGCGAGATCGAGATCGCCGACGTCGCGACGCGCAGTTACGCGGCGGCCCACACCGGCGCGCCGATGTTCGCGATCCAGATGGCCGTCAATGTGCCGTCATCGGTAAATCTTGCGCAGCTGCGAGACGATTTTGCCGATATGTGTGACCGGCTGAACCTCGACGGCATTCTCGACCCTGTCAAAGCCTGAGTTGTCGAAGGAGATCCCATTGGCAAGCCCCAGATTGAATCGCGTTGTTGCCGACTTCACGGCCGAGTCCACCGGCGGCGAAATCCGGCTGCAAGACTTGCGCGGCAAAAATGTCGTCCTGTATTTCTACCCGAAGGACGCAACGCCCGGCTGTACCCGGGAGGGCCAGGATTTCAGGGATCTGCACACAAAGTTCAAGCGACAGAAAACGGCGATCTTCGGCGTCTCGCGGGACAGCCTGGCGTCGCACGAAAAATTCAAGGCAAAACAGAAATTTCCGTTCGAACTGATCGCCGACACTGACGAGGTGCTGTGCCGCAAGTTCGACGTCATCAAGGAGAAGTCTCTGTACGGACGCAAATTTATGGGTGTCGAGCGCAGCACGTTCCTGATCGACGTGGACGGCAAGCTTCGGTCTGAATGGCGCAAGGTCAAGGTCGACGGCCATGCCGACGAGGTGCTCGACGCCGTGAAGCAACTCAATAAATAAAGATTTTACAGATACTTACAGGGCAAACTTCGCCAGCCGCCGTCGATACGCGCTATCATTGCCGGAACGGAATTCCCCGGCGCCAGTCGGATTCACCATGCTTTTCAGAATCTTCGCAAAAATTGTTCTCAGCGTGACACTCGCGCTGCTCGTGACGGTCACGGGTGCCGGCGCCGATGACATTCGCCTGCCGGATATGGGCAGCCCCGCCGACGCCGTGTTGTCGAAATCAGAAGAACAGCGGTTTGGGCGCGCGATCATGACCGACATCCGCCGCAGCGGCACCGTGGTCGAGGACCCGCTGGTCACCGAATACATCAATCAGATCGGTTTCCAGCTGGCCGCACAGGCAAATGACGGCACCCACCGCTTCGAGTTCTTTGTCGTCAACGATCCCCGCATTAACGCGTTTGCTCTCCCCGGTGGTTACATCGGCGTGCATTCCGGGTTGCTGGAGGCGACGCGCAGCGAAGACGAACTGGCCGGCGTCGTCGCCCACGAAATTGCACATGTCACGCAGCGGCACATTGCGAGGGCTATTCACGCGAATCAGCGGCAAGGCATCCTGACGACGGCTATGATGCTCGGCGCCCTTGTGGCCGGCGTCGCCGGCGGCAGCTCGGATGCGGTCCAGGCAGGCATCGCCGTCGCCCAGGGATCGTCGCTGCAGAGCCAGATCAATTTTACGCGCAGCAATGAATACGAAGCGGACCGGATCGGCATAGGTGCACTGCATGACGCCGGCTTCGACCCGCACGGAATGGCCTCGTTCTTCGAGGTCATGTCGCGGCTGCAGCCATCGAGCCCGGAACTACGCGCACCGGAATTCCTCAGAACTCACCCGGTCACCACCGACCGCATCGCGGAAGCCCGCAACCGGGCCAAGGAGTATCCGCGGCAGGCGAAAAACGATTCGACCAGTTACGGGATTGCCCGCATGCGCGTTATCGTCGACCGCTTCGACACCGCCGCCGAAGCCGTCGCCTACTTCGAAAAGTTCGACGCCGAGCGTGCTAGCGACATCGAAAAATACGGCCGAGCGGTGGCGTACCAGCGCGCGGGCCGCCACAAAGAGGCAAACCGGATATTCGAATCGCTGCTCGGGAAGGACCCCAAGGTGATTGCCTACCACATAGGGCTCGGCGAAACCCAGCTCGAGTTGGAGCAGTATGCGGCTGGTCGCGACACTTTCGATCGCGCGGTACGGCTGTTTCCGCGCAACGTCCCGGTGGTTATCAGCTACGGTGAATTTCTGCTGCGACTGGGTGAGGCGGACGCTGCGCATGCGTTGCTGCTCGACCTGATGAACAACGTGCCGCCGACCCCGCAACAGGTCCGCCTGATCGCCCGGGCTGCGAGTGAGGCAGGCGAAGCTGCAGAATCGTACTATTATTTATCTGAGTACGAGCTGATGACCGGAAACCTGGTCAACGGCATCCGCTACTTGCAACGCGCGCTGGCCTTGCCGGATCTGCAAGAAATCCAGCGCATACGCTTTGAGGCCCGCATCGATTTCATACGCGAATTCATGACAGAAGAACAATTAAGAGAGATGCAGCGCAGCCGACCGCAACGCTCATCGGTCGCCAGTGCCGGCTAGGATCGCGAGACATCCGGTCACCCTGCTGATAGCAGCGCTGGTCATCAGCGGCTGCGCATCCAGCGCAGCGCGCGTGGAACACGATCCGTGGGAACCACTGAACCGCGGCATATACCAGTTCAACGATTTTGGCGACAGGGTGTTGATCAAGCCGGTCGCCAAGGGCTACAAGAGAATCGTGCCGTCTTTCATGCGCCGGGGCGTCAGCAACTTCTATGACAACGTGACGACACCGCGGTCGGCGCTGAACAATTTTCTGCAGGGCAAGCCGAAACGCGGCTTCGACGACGTCGCCCGATTCCTGTTCAATAGCACGCTAGGTATCGGCGGCCTGATCGACGTCGCGTCGGCCGGGGGGCTGGAGGAGTACGACGAGGACTTCGGCCAGACCTTTGCCGTCTGGGGCGTACCCAGCGGCCCGTATCTGGTGCTTCCGTTCATGGGCCCGAGCACGCTGCGCGACACCGTTGGACGTCCTCTGGACGTGCTGTCGGACCCGCTGTACCACTATGACGAGTCGTCTGTCCGCGATCGGCTGTATGTACTGCGTGTCATCGACCTGCGGCATCGCCTGCTAGCCGCCGAAGGTCTGATCGAGGACTCCCGGGATCCCTACATCACGCTGCGCGAGTCCTATCTGCAGAATCGTAATTACGTCATTCACGACGGCGACCCGCCCGTCGATGACGACTTCTACGACGACTTCGAGGATGTCGACGACGATAGCGCGGAGTAGCCCTTCAGGAATCGGCCTCTGGCGCCTCGATGAAGCCCGACCAGCGTTCGCCGCGATCGAGCAGACTATCAACCTCGGTCGTTCGGGCAATCGCAAGGACGCGCTCCGGCATTTCAACGAAGCGAATTTCGCGAACCGTGTGATTGGCCCAGGTGATCCATTCCAGCAGCAGCGCGAGGCCGGCTGAATCTGCTTTCTCGACGCCGGATAAATCGACCTCAATGCGGGTGTGTTCCTCGAAGGGGTCCTCGCTCTCGCGAAGAATACGTTCGGCAGTGTCGAACGTCATCTCGCCGGTCAGTTTGAACCGACCCTCGCCGAGGTCCTCGAGTTCGAAGTTATTCGCCGGCAACGATGCCTGCCTCTGACTCGAATCGCCGGATGACGTCGTTAAGGCTGGTGGCGCGGATCTCCGAATCGAGTTCCGCACGGTAATTACGAATGTAGGAAATACCCTCGATCGTGACGTCGAAAATCAGCCAGCCGGAATCGCGCATGACGAGACCGTAGTTGACGGGAACCTTGGTGCCGTCATTCAGCTTGACGATGGTCTTCACCATCGTGCGCTGCTTCGTCGCATCGCCACGGAATGGCAATACCTCGATCTTGTCCTGCTCGAACTCGAGCACGCCATCGGCATACTTTCGAACCAGCGCGTTGTAGAACGCGTCAATAAAGCGTTGCCGCTGCTTTTCGCTTGCCGCTCGCCAGTGTTGACCGAGTACCAGCTGAGCGGCGTATTTGCGGTCGAAACGCGGCAACAGCATGTCATCGATCAGTGCATGCAGCGCTCCGCGATCCGCTGCCAGTTCTTCCTTGCGGCCGTCTAGAGTCTTCGCCAGCTCGGCGATCGCATCCTCGACAAGCTTGTTGGGCGAATCGGCGGCGATAGCCGATAATCCGTAGGCAATCGCCGAAACGGCGAGCAAACCAACAGCAATTTTCGATTTGAGGCTTCGCACGTCTAATCCCCTGAATCATCCGAACCGGAGTTGACGAGAAACTTTCCGATCAGGTTTTCGAGCACAACGGCCGACTGCGAAAACAGGATCTCGCTGCCGTCCTCAAGGTATAAATCCGATCCGCCGGGCTGCAGCCCAATGTACTGGCTGCCGAGCAGGCCCGCGGTCAGGATGCTGGCATCCGAGTCGTCCGGTATCTGGTTGTAGCGGCTGTCGATGACCATCGTCACCTCGGCATCCAGGCGTTCCGGGTCAAAGCGGATCTTGGTGACGCGACCGATGGTAACCCCGGCCATCGCCACCGGCGCCCTCGCTTTCAGGCTGCCGAC
>JBFIQH010000117.1:0-9545 GCA_041609735.1 Woeseiaceae bacterium
GCCGCCCCGCCCCCGGAACCTGATAGACAAACTCGTTCGATCGTGGCTCAGGGTCGGAAAGCACGGGCGCGCTGTGCGTGTTCGGGTTTTGTGATCGAGTGGGGTTTCGAGGGAACAAAATCCGAACACGCGCAGCGCGCCTCTGTTTCGGATGCATGATTCGGCAGCCCCGATGCGATCCCCCTACTTGATGTGCTTCAGGATACCGTCGAGTTCGTCGAGCGAGTTGTAGGCGATGACGAGTTTGCCGGAGCCCTTTTGTGTGTGTTCGACGCGCACTTTGGCACCGAGTTTTTCCGAGACGTCCTGTTCGAGCCTTCGGATGTCGGCATTGCCGGACTGACTGGCAGCCGGCTTCTTCGGGGCTTTCTTGCCATCGACAATGCGCTTGACCAGCGCTTCCGTTTCGCGAACCGATAAACCTTTCTGCACGACCTGGCGCGCGACGTCGTGTTGTTGAATCGGATCGCGAATCGCGAGCAGCGCACGGGCATGGCCCATGTCGAGCTTGCGCTGCTCCAGCAGCGGTTTCACTTTGTCCGCTAACTCCTGCAGGCGCAGCAGGTTGCTGACCGACGCGCGCGAGCGACCAACGGCGCCGGCAGCCTCTTCGTGCGTCAGGTCGAACTCGCGAATCAGGCGATCCAGTGCGCGCGCTTCCTCGAGCGGGTTCAGATCTTCGCGCTGAATGTTCTCGATCAGCGCCATTGCGATGACGTCTTCGTCGGCGACGTCGCGGACGACGGCCGGGATGTCCGGGATCTCCGCAAGCTGCGCGGCACGCCAGCGGCGTTCACCGGCGATGATTTCATAGCGCTGCGAGCCGGCCGTCTTGCCGATCGGCCGCACGACGATCGGCTGCACAACGCCTTGCGACTTGATCGAGTCGGCGAGCTCCTGCAGCGAGTCCTGGCGCATATCGACGCGCGGCTGGTACTGGCCGCGCTGCAGCAGGTCGAGCGGTATCTTTTTCAGCCCGGACGTATCGGCCTCACCGCTGACGGCGACCGGTTCGACTACCGGCTTCGACAGCAGCGCGTCCAAACCGCGGCCCAAACGTTTCTTGCGCGCACTCATTGTAAGGGCCTGGAACTGCCATGGTCGTGGCCGCTGCCGGTGTCAATTTTTTCAACCGGCGAGGCGGGGCGAGCGTAGCGTAGCAACGCTACGTGAGCGAGCGACAACGCCGCCGGTGGAAAAATTGGCCCGGCCCTTCGGGTAGCGCATGAAACCGTGCCACTCCGCGTTGCTCGTCGTTCATTCGGTGTTACCAAACCTCTCTCCTTGCGCCTTGATTGGCGCGGTTCCAGGCCCTCTCCCTAAACAGCCTGTGCGACGCGCGCATCTTCGCGTCGCAAAATTTCACCCGCGAGCGCCAGGTACGAGATTGCGCCGCGCGACGAACGGTCGTGCAGCAATGCCGGCCGGCCGAAACTCGGTGCTTCGGCGAGGCGGATGTTGCGCGGTATGACGGTGCGAAACACCTGTTCGTCGAAATGTTCGATCAGCTGCATCGAGACCTCGTTCGACAGGTTGATGCGCGGGTCGAACATCGTTCGCAAGATGCCATAGAGCCGGAGCTCGGGATTAACGGATTCACGTACTTGCTCAATGGTATTCAGCAGCGACGTTAGACCTTCGAGCGCGTAATACTCGCACTGCATCGGGATCAGCACGCCATCGGCGGCAGACAATGCATTTACCGTCAACATATTTATCGACGGCGGGCAGTCGATGAAGATGAAGTCGTACAGGCCGGTGACGGGCGCTAGCGCCTTTTTCAGTTTCAGCTCGCGGCCGATCTCCTGCAGCAGCCTGACCTCGGCGAGCGTCAGGTCTTCGTTGCCGGGCATGACGGCGAAACCGCCTTCCGGTGGCGATACGATCGAATCCGCTGCGCTGGCGTCGCCCAGGAGGACGTCGCACGCGGAATTCTCGACGTTCATCTTGTCGATGCCGCAGCCCATCGTCGCATTGCCCTGCGGATCGAGGTCCACGAGCAGCACGCGCCGGTGAGTTGCCGCCAGTGACGCCGCCAGGTTGACGCAGGTTGTCGTTTTTCCGACCCCGCCCTTCTGGTTTGCTACGGCAATGATCCGCGTCATCTGGAACCTATCCCAATCCGGTCTGGCGGCCTTCTGCGGCGCTGCGCGTCAGCAGCACAGCGTGTCGGGAGCCCGCGTCGAGCCCCGGCACCTCCAGTTCTTTTACCTCGTATTCCCACTCGCGGGGAATTTCGTCGAGTTCGTCTGCCGGGTAACGCCCTTTCAGCGCTATGAACACCCCGTTCTCTCCTACGTGGTGCCCGGCAATGTCGAGCAGCTGAGGAATACTCGCAACCGCCCGGGCAATCACCGTATCAAAGCGGTGCCCGGGTGCATAGTCCTCCGACCGCGAATGCACCGCAATGACGTTGTCCAGCGCCAGCAAGCCGGCCGTGTGCTGAACGAACATAATCTTCTTGCGATTACCGTCGACGAGGTGAAACAGGCGCTCAGGCTCGGCGATAGCCAGCGGCAACCCGGGGAATCCGGCGCCGGTCCCCACGTCGAGAACGCTGAATCCTCGCAGCAGGGGCCGCGCGACCAGGCTGTCCAGCAGGTGACTGGCGATCATGCTGCCGACGTCGCGAATCGCGGTCAGGTTGATCCTGGCGGCCCAGCGCTCCAGTTCGTGTAACAGACGGAGATAGGTATCCGCGTGTGCCGCAGCGTCGGCATCGATGCCGCGAACGGCGTTTTCCAGTTTTCGAAAGAGGCTCGACACCCGAGCAGTATAGTTGCCTACGCGTCAGTCATCGCCGAGCAGGTGCTTTTCGAAGAACAACACCGTTGCCTGCTGGTAGATGTCGCGGTTTTCTTTCTTGCGGTAGCCGTGGCCTTCGTTCAACGCGTTCATGTACCAGATGACGTTTTCCTGCTCGCGCAGCGCCTCGACCATCTGCTGCGATTCCGTGACCGGCACGCGCGGATCGTTTTCGCCCTGCACGACAAACATCGGTATACCGATCTTCTCGACGCTGTTCAGCGGGCTGATTGCCTGCAGGTGCGCGCGCATCTCGGGGTCGCGTTCGTCGCCGTACTCGGCGCGTCGCAGGTCGCGCCGGTAGTCCTGCGTGTTCTCGAGGAACGTGACGAAGTTGCTGATCCCGACGATATCGACGGCCGCCTTCAGCCGCTCGCTGTAATGGACGGCGCTGGCAAGCACCATGTAGCCGCCGTAGCTGCCGCCGAACACTGCGACACGCGATGCATCGAGATCGGGTTGTGTATCGATCCAGTCCAGCAATGCGCCGATATCACGCACCGAGTCCTCGCGGTTCACGCCGTTGTCGAGCGCCAGGTAGGACTTGCCGTAGCCGTCCGAGCCGCGCACGTTCGGCAAAATGACGGCGGCACCGAGCTCGGCGAGCCACATCTGGTAGGTGCTGCTGAACGTCGGCCGCGACTGGCCTTCCGGCCCGCCGTGAATCGAAACGACAACCGGGTGCGGGCCGGGCCCGGCCGGCTTGTAGACCCACGCCGGGATCTTGCGGGGACCATCGGCGTCGCGGTCGAAGGTCGGGTAGTGGACGAGCTCGGGGTCGCGAAAGCGCGTCGTATCGAGCCCGCCAACCTCACTTATCGTCCAGCGCACGAGCTTGCCGTAACTCGTCGGCGATCGGCCGAGCTCGAGCACGAACGTGTCGCTCGGCGTCGACGACGTGTTCAGCGTCATCGCCAGCGCGCGGCCGTCGGGCCGGAACCTCAGCCCGCCGACGACGCCGATCGGCAGGTTGTCGACCTGGCGGTATTCGCGGCTGCGGGTATCCATCAGGTAAACGCTCGACCGGCCGTCTTCGTTGGTCGCGAACGCGAGCCGGCGACGATCGTCGCTCAATGCCGCATCGGTCACGTTCCATGGGATAGCGTCGGTAATGATCTGCGGTGAACTGCCGGGCGCCAGTGATTGCCAGGCCAGCCGCTCGAAATCGCCGCCCTGGCTGGTGATCAGCCAGAATCCGCCCCTGTCGTCGTCGAACGCCAGCGGGTAATTCGTGCTGATGTTGCCGTCACCGCCGGCGAGCAGCGAAACATCACCGGAGTCCAGGTCGACGAGGTGCGCCCGCGAGTCCTCGATGCTGACGTAGTTCGTCGCGAGGAGCTGGTTTCCGGACGCGGAAAACTCGGCCGGGCCCCACCACGTGCCGTCCGGCGATTCCAGCACGATGCGCGCGGTCTTCGGCTCGTCAGGCTCCATGACCCAGATGTCGTTCGATGCTCCGTTGCGCCGCGTGCTCTGGTACGCGATGCGGCGGCCGTCTCGATCCCAGATCGCGGCGCTGTTGCGTGAATCACCGTCGGACAGCATCGGAGCAACGCCCGTCGCCGGGTCGAGCAGGAACAGTTGTGAAAACTCGCTGCCGCCGGCATCGCGCAGGAACAGCAGCCGCTTGCCATTCGGCTCGCGCATTACGTCGCCGATGGGCTCGCTGTCGAACGTCAGCTGGTGACGCGCGCCGCCCGGCATATCGACACGGTGCAGCTGATCGACGTCGCCGAAGCGCGTCGTGATGTAAAGACCGTTGCCGTCTTCGGTCCAGTCCCGAAACGTGGCCGCGCGCACATTCTGGTAACGATTCAGGTTGTCGACGATGCGCTTCGGGATCTCCGGCACACCCTCCATGACCAAGTTGCCGTCATTCGCGGTTCGCCGCTCGACCTCGGCAGCTGCAGGCGCGGCAGCGCCGATCAAAAGGATCAGAGGGATCGCCAAACGCTGTTTCATCAAGGCTCCTTGTCGCGCCGCTGGTTCAGACAACAAGCAGCGCCATGAAGTCGTCGACCGGCATCGCCGCGAGTTTTTCCCGGTCGGCACACACCGCATCGAGTTCCTGCCACTGGTTGTCACGCAGTTTCGACGACACGCTGTCAACAAACTTCTGCTTGAGCACCGGTATGCCTTCGGCGCGGCGCTCGCGGTGGCCAATCGGGAAGTTCACCTTGATGCGCTCCGTCTTGCTGCCGTCTTCGAAATACACCTGCACCGCGTTGCCGATGTAGCGCAAGTCCGGATCGAAATAGTCTTTCGTAAACTGCTTGTTCTCCGACACGATCATCTTCTCGCGCAGCGCATCGATGCGTGGATCGCTGGCGACGTCGTCTTCGTAATCCGCCGCGGTCAGGCGGCCGAAGATCAGCGGCACGGCCACCATGTACTGGATGCAGTGATCGCGGTCGGCCGGGTTATCGAGCGGCCCGGTCTTGTCGATGATGCGCACGCCTGCTTCCTGCGTTTCGATGACGACGTTTTTGATGTCGTCGATGCGGTCCTTGACGTGCTCGTGCAGTGTCATGGCAGCTTCGACCGCGGTTTGCGAATGAAATTCCGCCGGGTAGGAAATCTTGAACAGCACGTTTTCCATGACGTAGCTGCCGTACGGCCGCTGGAACTCGAACGGCCTGTTCTTGAACAGCACGTCGTAGAAGCCCCAGGTTTTCGCCGACAGCGCTGACGGGTAGCCCATTTCGCCAGTCATCGCGATCAATGCCAGGCGTACGGCGCGGCTCGTTGCATCGCCCGCCGCCCAGCTTTTGCGCGAGCCGGTGTTTGGCGCATGCCGGTAGGTACGCAACGCGCCGCCATCGATCCATGCGTTCGATACCGCGTTCAGCACTTGCGCACGGTTGCCGCCGAGCATGCGCGTGACGACGGCAGTCGACGCGATACGCACGAGGATCACGTGGTCGAGGCCGACACGGTTGTAGCTGTTCTCGAGCGCGAGCACACCCTGGATCTCGTGCGCCTTGATCATCGCCGTCAGTACATCCTGCATCGACAGCGGTTCCTTGCCCTCGGCGCGCGCCTGCCGGCTCAGGTAGTCGGCCACGGCGAGGATACCGCCGAGGTTATCGGACGGGTGGCCCCATTCCGCCGCGAGCCAGGTGTCGTTGAAGTCCAGCCAGCGGTTCATCGCACCGATGTTGAACGCGGCCATGACCGGCTCGAGTTCATAGGACGTACCGGGTACGCGCGCGCCGCCCGGCAGCGTCGCGCCGGGAACGACCGGGCCGAGCAGCTTTGTGCAGGCCTTGTAGTCCAGCGCCTGGAAGCCGCAGGCCAGCGTGTCCATCAGGCAGTAGTGGGCAGTCTCGTAAGCAAGGTCGGAATCGATTTCGTACTCGCAGACGTAGTCGGCAATGTCGACCAGGACCTGGTCCCATTCGGCGCGCTTGGCCGAACGAATATCAGCACCGGACATGCGGTATCTCCAATAGTGTTTTATAGAACAATTGCAGGAGCGCATTCATGCGCGATTGTTCGCGGCTAATGCCGCTCCTACCGGTATTTTTCAGGCCTGTTTCAGCGGTCGTCGATCGGCAGCCACTTCTGCAGCGGCGGACCGACGTAGTCGGCCGCCGGGCGTATCAGTTTATTGTTTGCGCGCTGCTCCATGACGTGCGCTGCCCAGCCCGTAACCCTCGAACAGACGAAGATCGGAGTGAACAGGTAGGTCGGCACGCCCATGAAGTGATACACGGTGGCGGCGTAAAAGTCGGCATTCGCGAACAACTTCTTCTCATCCCACATGACTTTCTCGATCGCTTCCGACACCGGGTACAAAACAGTGTCCCCGGCCTCCTCGGCCAGCGCCTTCGACATGCGCTTGTTGATTGCGTTGCGCGGATCCGACGTTGTGTAAACGCGGTGCCCGAAGCCCATGATCAGCGACTTCTTCTTCAGCATTTCCTGGATGCCGGCCGTTGCCGCTGCGGGCGAATCGAATTGCTGGATCAACTCCATCGCCGCTTCATTGGCGCCACCGTGCAGCGGTCCGCGCAGCGCGCCGATTGCGCCGGTCACCGCGGAATGCATGTCGGACAGCGTGCCCGTGATGACGCGTCCGGCAAACGTCGACGCGTTGAACTCGTGCTCCGCGTACAGGATCAGCGTCGTATCGAGCGACTTGCGGTGCGATTCCTTAGGCGCCTTGTCGTGCAGCATGTGCAGGAAGTGACCCGCAATGCTGTCGTCTTCCGTTTCGGTCGGAATGCGTTCGCCGCTGGTGTGGAACCGGTGCCAGTACAGGAGCATCGACGGCAAGCACGCCAGCAGACGATCGGCGACGTCATTTTGTTTGGAAAAGTCACCTTCGGGTTCGATGTTGCCGAGGAACGAAACACCGGTGCGCAATACATCCATCGGGTGTGTCGTCGCCGGCACCATCTCCAGCACCGTTTTCAGGTCGGCCGGCAGGCCACGGTTGGATTTGATCTTCGCAATGTAGGCATCGAGTTCGGCGCGGTTTGGCAGCTTGCCGTGCAGCAACAGGTAGGCTACTTCTTCAAACGTTGCGTTGCTGGCAAGGTCCTCGATGTCATAGCCGCGATACGTCAGGCCTGCGCCTTCCTTGCCAACCGTGCAGAGATGTGTCTGGCCGGCGGTGACGCCAGCGAGTCCGCCTGTTTTTGTTTTAGCCATGTTGTCCTCTCTTAATGTCCCCCGGGGCGGACTAGTCCTTGCCGGTGTCCAGCCCCTGTTCTGCAAACAGCGCGTCGAGCTTGTCTTCGTAAGCCTGGTAGCCCAGGACGTCGTAGAGTTCCATGCGTGTCTGCATTGCGTCAACGGCGGCCTTCTGCGTGCCGTCATTCCTGATGGTTTCGTAGACGCCAAGCGCCGCTTTTGCCATCGCGCGAAACGCGCTGAGCGGATACAGCGTCATGCGAACGCCGACCGCTGCGAGTTCGTCCGTCGTGAACAACGGTGTCTTGCCAAATTCCGTCAGGTTTGCGAGCACCGGTACATTGATTGTGTCGGTGAATTGTCGGTACTCGTCGAGCGTCGTCAGCGCCTCTGCGAAAATCATGTCCGCGCCGGCTTCGACGTAGGCTGCCGCGCGATCGAGCGCCGCCTGTTGGCCCTCGACCGCATGTGCGTCGGTACGCGCCATGATGACGAAGTGTTCGTCGATGCGGCCGTCAACCGCCGCCTTGAGGCGGTCGCACATCTCCGCCGTTTCGACGAGCGCCTTGCCCGGGCGGTGGCCGCAACGTTTCACGGCCACCTGATCCTCGAGGTGGCAGCCGGCGGCGCCCGCCCACGTCATCTCGCGAATGGTGCGCCCGATCATGAACGCACTGCCCCAGCCGGTGTCGGCGTCGACAAGCAGTGGCACGTCGGTGGCCGACGCGATGCGGCGGACGTCGTCGCAAACGTCGTTCAGAGTCGTCATCGCAAGGTCCGGCAGGCCGAACGAGGCATTGGCGACACCGGCACCGGACAGGTAGATGGCCTTGTGGCCGGCTCTTTCGGCCAGCAGCGCCGTGTACGCGTTGATCGTACCAACGATCTGCAGCGGCCGCTCGGCCTCCAGCGCCGCACGGAATCGGGCTCCTGCACTCATGCTGAATCCTTGTAATCCCTTGCATGACAAGGGCTTTGGAAATTTTAATCCGGACTTAAATCCGGGTGGGGCAGCGATTTTAGCGTACGCCGTTACCCTAACCAAATGGCATTGTCGCTGCGATTCCTGTTGCAGTTGCCGCGCGGGCACGCAACTGCACATCGCTCCTTCTGCTTGTTGCAGCTATCCGGTAGCCGGTGGAGCCCGGGATCGGGCGGCTCTTACTTCGCGAACGCCGGTCATTTTGACATAAGCCCTGCTGTGAAATTGACAGTGTGAAATTTCTTTTGTGAAAATTTTCCTCGTGTCACGCTAGCATGTTCCTCAACACGCTGCCCGAAGACCCGCAGCAGCCGTGACGAGGAGACGATCATGACGCGCCACACCACCGAATCTTCCACACGCCTCGACCAGATCCTGCCGCTTGCCGGCGCCAGTCACGCTGACGTCGTGCGCTACGCGGTCGACATCCCGATGCGCTACGCCGAGTGCTTCGCGACGCTCACTGACGGCCGTAAGGTTCGACTCGAAAATACCCATCAGCTGCTCGGCCGCACCGGCGACGAATGCGATTGCCTGTTGCTGTTCTCCAACGGGAGCCGCTACCTGCTGCTGAGCGCCGAGACGGGTCGTGTTGAAGAACTCGGCGGCGACGACATTCCTCGGCGGCGCTTCATCGCGCGCGACGGCAGCCTGCTGAACCTCCCTTCTGCGATCGAGACGTCGCAGCCGATACCGAAGTTCCCGACGCATCGCATGCCGGCTTTTGCCGGTGACGCCATGCGCGCCGTTCACTAAGCAATAAAACACAGGTTTCCGAGGAATGAGCATGTCGAACTATTCACAGGACATTTCCGCCGCAGCAAATCTCGTTGCGCAGCGCGGCAAGAGCTGGGATGCAATCAGCCCGGAGTACGTGGCCCGCATGAAGGCGCAGAATCGTTTCCGGACCGGGCTCGATATTGCGCGCTACACGGCGACCATCATGCGTAAGGACATGGCGCGCTACGACGCCGATCCATCGCAGTACACACAATCGCTCGGATGCTGGCACGGCTTCATCGGCCAGCAAAAGATGATCTCGATCAAAAAACACTTCGGCACTACGAAGGGCCGCTACCTGTACCTGTCTGGTTGGATGATCGCAGCGCTACGCTCGGAA
>JBFIQH010000118.1:0-9493 GCA_041609735.1 Woeseiaceae bacterium
CCGACGTAAAGAATCGACTTGCCGTCGGGCGACCACGACGGGCTCAGCTGATGATCGTACTCGCTGTAGTAATAACGCGGTATCTTGCTCTTGCGTTCGCGGAACACCGGCGCCGCCTGCAGCTTGCCGTCAACCATGTTGCCGACGAACAGGTGGAATCGGCCAGTGTCGCGAGTTGAGACGAACGCGATGCGCTGCCCGTCCGGGGACCAGCGCGGCTCGACGTTGACGAAACCGCCTGTCGTCAACGGCGTCACACGGCCGTTTTCGAGATTCAGCACCTGCAGCTCCAGGGCATCGCGAACGTAGCGAACGAAGACGACCCGCTTGCCATCCGGCGACCAGTCCGGCTGGTAGTCATAGCCGGGGCCGGCCGTCAGCTGAGTCGCCACCTCGGAGTCGAGCGGCTGCCGCCACAGGCTACCCTGCATCGAGTAAATGAGTTCAGTACCGTCGGGCGACCAGGTCAGCGAACTCGGCCCCGACGTCAGCTGCGGCAGGTACATCTCGCGAAAATAGTAATTATGCGGCACGTCGATCTGCGGCAATACTGTGACGCGTTCTGCAGCGGCGTTGGTACCGGCCAGCGCTAATAGAAAAAACAGTCTCGATACGATTGACACATCGGCATCCACGGCTACAACAAAATTGTCGAGGTCGACTGGACTGTATGAGCTCCGGAAACCCTCGTAGCGGATACTATATCGGAGGCAAACCATCTCATAGCATCAGTTTCACGACGAAATTAGCGGCTCGAATCAACGACAGCACCGCGCGATTCCCAGGTACGCGGCGAAATGGGTTGTAATTTGCCGGATGCTGACCGAAAGTCATGACCTCACGTTGCCTGCCAGAGTCGCGGTCGATGGTCGATCTTTTCAATGCATTGCAAATCCGGCGCCCTGGCACAGCGCCGCCCAACTTCAAGCAATGCAAGTGTGATTGGTGTATCGGTCTCGCCGCCACGTCAGACGTTTTACCGGTTAATCGCCCGGTGCCCGAATGACCCGACCGAGCCTCGTTCGCTGGAACGTGCTCGCGCTGCTCGTGTTTGCGAGCTTCATCTCCTACGTGCTGCGCTACAACGTCTCGACCGCGGGGCCTGCGATGATGCTGGATCTCGGGTTGAGCGAGATTCAGTTCGGTTACGTGCTCGCTGCGTTCACGGCCGGCTACACGATCTTCCAGTTCCCCGGCGGTATCTTCGGCGTACGATTCGGACCGCGCCGCGCATTGACGATACTGATGGTGCTGTGGGCAGTGCTGACGGCGCTGACGAGTGCAGTTCCCGGCACCGCGGCTGGCGGTACGACCGTGACGCTGATCACGCTGATTGCAGTGCGGTTTCTCGTCGGTGCCGTGCACGCGCCTATTTACCCGCTGACCGGCGGCGTCGTCGAACGCTGGTTCCCGATTGGCAACTGGGCGTTGCCGAACGGCCTGTCGAGCACCGGACTGACGCTCGGTACCGCCGCTACCGCGCCGGTACTGGCGTGGATGCTCGGCAACTTCGGCTGGCGGCAGTCATTCGTCATGCTGGCCCCGCTCGGCCTGGTCGGGGCCGCGCTGTGGTGGTGGTACGTGCGTGATCACGCGTCCGACCATCCAGCGACGAACCAGGCGGAAGTCGACCTGATTTATGCGAATCGGCCGGTGGTGGTTGCCGCTGATGATAACGAGCCTTCGTGGCTGCGCGTGCTGAAAAATCGCAATGTCGTGTTGCTGACGCTCGCGTACTTCTGCATGAACTACATCTTTTACCTGATGTTCAACTGGGTGTTTTATTACCTCGACCAGATCCGCGGCGTCGAGAGCCAGATGGCGGGTTTCCTGACATCGGCGCAGTGGATCGCGGCAGCGGTTGGCGCGACCGCAGGCGGCCTGTTGTGTGACGTCCTGTGCCGACGATTCGGCATGCGGCGCGGCTGCGCCTGGCCGGCGATTGCAGGGGTCAGCCTGTCGGGCATCTTTCTGCTGTTCGGGTCTGTCAGCGACAGCGCCTACCTGGCCGTCGCGTTCCTGGCGGTTTCCTTCTTTTGCAACCAGCTCACCGAGGGCGCGTTCTGGGCGGCGGGTATCTCGATCGGCGGGCGTCACGCGGCCGCGGCCTGTGGCGTCATGAATACCGGCGGTAACGCCGTCGGCTTCGTCAACGCCCTGCTCGTGCCTTTGACGGCGCAGACGATCGGCTGGACGGCAGCTATGATTACAGGAACGATTTTCGCGTTTCTGAGTGCGATACTGTGGTTATTTATTCGGACCGACGAACCCGTTCCGGACTGACGATGTCGAGCCACCTCTTCTACCAGACCAGCACGCCGCGCCCGCGCATTGCGCGGGCCGAGGGCATCTATGTCTGGGACGTCGACGGCAGACGCTATATCGACGGTTCGAGCGGCGCGATGGTGTCGAACATCGGCCATTCGAATCCGCGCGTGCTGGCGGCAATGAAGGCGCAAATGGATAAGGCGACGTTCGCTTACCGTCTGCACTTCGAAAACGACGCAGCGGAGACGCTTGCGTCGCAACTCTGCGCGCTCATGCCGGAAGGGCTTGACCGCGTGTTCTTCGTCTCCGGCGGCTCGGAAGCGATCGAGTCCTGCCTGAAGCTCGCGCGCCAGTACGCGCTCGTCCGCGGAGAGCAGACGCGCAACACGGTGATCTCGCTGTTCCCGTCGTACCACGGCTCGACGCTCGGCGCAGCTGCGATCACCGGCATGCACCAGTTCGTCGAACCGTTTCGCGACATGATTCGCGTCATGCCCAAGGTGCCGGCGGCCACCTGCTATCTCGATCGGGATTCGCTGAGCGATGAAGAACGCGGATTGCGTTACGCCGATTTGCTGCGCGACGAAATCCTCGAGCAGGGCCCGGAAAAGGTGCTCGCGTTCATCTTCGAGCCGGTCGGCGGCGCATCGACGGGCGCGCTGGTGAGGCCGGACAGCTGGTACGCACGGATCGCGGAAATTTGCCGCGAGTTCGGCGTACTGCTGATCGCCGACGAGATCATGACGGGCGCCGGCCGCACCGGCCGCTACCTCGCCTGTGAGCACTGGAACCTGCGGCCGGATATCATCGCGCTGGCGAAAGGCCTCGCCGCCGGCTACGCCCCGCTCGGCGCAATGGTTGCCGACCGCGGCATTGTCGATGCCATTATGGCGCACGGCGGCTATGCGCACGGATACACCTACGCCGGCAACCCGTTGTCCTGTGCCGCCGGGCTCGGCGTGCTGCGCGAGGTCATCGAAGAGGACCTCATCGGCAACGCCACCGTACGCGGCGACGAACTCAAGGCTCGCCTCGAGGCCCTGAAACAGCGCTACGCATTCATCGGCGACGTGCGCGGCAAGGGCTTGCTGCTCGCATTCGAATTCGTCGCCGACCGGCAAACGATGGAACCGCTGCCGGCCAAACTCGAAGCCCACTCGCGGCTGGTCGAGATCGCCTATCGCCGCGGATTGATCATCTATTCGCGGCGCACGCGCGGCGGCACGATCGGAGATCACTTCATGGTATGCCCGCCGCTGACGGTTACGGCGGCGCAGATCGACGAAATCATGGCGATCCTCACGGCCAGCATCGACGAGTTTGCCGACGCGACAGGACTGCCGGTCGAACGGAGCGCCGCGTGAAAAACGACAAGGTCATCATCACCTGCGCGGTAACCGGTTCCATCCATACGCCGACGATGAGTCCGCACCTGCCGGTGACGCCGGAGGAAATCGCCGCGCAGTCGGTCGAGGCTGCCGAAGCCGGCGCCGCAATCCTGCATCTGCACGCGCGCAACCCGGTAACCGGGCAGCCGACGGCGAACCCGGAAGTCTTCATGCGGTTCCTGCCGCGAATTCGCGAGCAGTGCGACGCTGTCATCAACATCACGACAGGCGGCAGCTCGCTAATGACGCTGGAGGAACGACTCGCCGCGCCGAACCTCGCGCAACCGGAGATGGCGTCGTTGAACATGGGCTCGATGAACTTCGGCCTGTTCCCGATGAAGCGCCGCTACGAGAGCTGGCAGCACGACTGGGAACCGCAGCTGCTGGATGCGACGAAGGAGACCGTGTTTCGCAATACGTTTGCCGATATCGAGCAGATATTTCAGCAGCTCGGTGATGGTTACGGTACGCGCTTCGAATTCGAGTGTTACGACGTCGGCCACATCCAGACGCTGGCGTTTTACCTCCGAGAAGGACTAATCAGGAAACCGCTGTTCGTGCAGTTCGTGCTCGGCGTGCTCGGCGGCATCGACTCGTCCCCCGAGAACCTGATGCATATGAAGGCTACGGCGGACCGGCTGCTGGGAGATGATTATCGCTTTTCCGTGCTGTCCGCCGGTCGGTTGCAGATACCGCTGGCAACGATCAGCGCGATCCTCGGCGGCAACGTGCGCGTCGGGCTCGAGGACAGCCTGCTGATCGGCAAGGGCACGCTCGCGACCAGCAACGCCGAACAGGTGCGCAAGATTCGCCGCATTATCGAGGAACTCGGCTACGAGATCGCGTCGCCCGACGACGCGCGGCAAATGCTGGCGCTGAAAGGCGCCGACAAGGTCAACTTTTGAGTGCCGCGAAAACAGCTTCGGACAAGGCGGTCATTCGCCGGGCGACAATCGACGACGTTGCCGACGTCCACGAACTGGTCGTCGAACTGGCCGTCGCGACCGGCATGCAGCACAAGGTCAAGAGCACGGCGGCCGATTTCCTCGCGCACGGCTTCGGTGCGGATCCTCATTTCCATGCATTGGTCGCGGAAAAAAATGGCCGCATCGTCGGCCTTTGCCTGTTCTTTTACGAATTCTCTTCGTGGCTCGGCACTCCCGGGATTTATATCCAGGATCTTGTCGTGCGTAGCGACGTGCGCAGTACCGGGCTCGGGCGCCAACTCGTCGCGGAGAGCGTACGGATCGCACGGAAACAGGGCGCGACGCACCTGCGTTTATCCGTCGACGTTAACAACGAAGCCGCAATTCGCTTCTACCAGAAGCTCGGCATGAACTCGTCGAGCGACGAGCGCATATTTCATGCGCACGGTGCTGTATTCCAAAAATTGTCGGAGATCGCATGAAAGTCATTTTTGCCGACGAACAATTGCGCCATAACCCGAAACACTTCCTGTCATCCGGCGCGGTTCAAGCAAACCCCGAAGTGCCTGCGCGTGCGGAACGACTGCTGGCCGCAGCCTTGGCCAGCGGGCTCGAGCAGCAAAAGCCCGATGATTTCGGCATCGAACCGCTACAGGCCGTGCATACCGACCGCTACCTGCACTTTCTCGAGCACATTTACACCCGCTGGCAACGCATCGCCGATGCATCGGACGAGGTGTTTCCAAACATTCATCCGGACGGGCGAGACAACGGCTATCCGGCGAGTGCAGTCGGCCAGGTCGGCTTCCATGTCTATGATGCGTCCTGCCCGATTACCGCGGACACCTGGAAAGCGGCTTGCTGGAGCGCCAATACCGCCATCCACGCGGCCTACGAACTGCTCGACGGCGCGCGCGCCTGCTACGCGCTGTCACGCCCGCCGGGCCACCATGCCGGCAGCGACCTCGTCGGCGGATTCTGCTACCTGAACAACGCGGCGATCGCCGCGGAAGTGCTGTTATCGAAGTACGACAGCGTCGCGATTCTCGACATCGATGTGCACCACGGCAACGGCACGCAGGAAATCTTCTACGAGCGCGACGACGTAATGACCGTATCGATACACGCCGACCCGACGCGCTTCTACCCGTTCTTCTGGGGCTATGCGAACGAACGCGGCGACGGTGATGGCATTGGCGCAAACCTGAACCTGCCGCTGCTGCGCGGCACCGACGACGACGAATATTTGAAAGCACTGGACAAGGCGCTGCAAAGCGTCGACGAGTTCGAGCCCGGCGCAATCATCGTCGCGTTGGGCCTCGACACATCAGAGCATGACCCTTTCAAGGGCTTCGATATCACGACGGCGGGATTCGGCCGGATCGGTGGCCGTATCGGCGCTGCGGAGCTGCCGACGCTGCTGGTCCAGGAAGGCGGCTACCTGTCCGACGCACTCGGCGACAACCTGTCGGCGTTTCTCGACGGCTTCCTGAGCCGGCACTGACAATGGCGCCACTGCACTGGCTCGACCTGATCGCGATCGGGTTCTATTTCGTCGTCCTGGTCTGGATCGGCGTGCGCGTCGTTCGCGCCGAACGCGGCGAAGGCGAGAGCGAGTCCTTTCTCGCCGCCGACCGCAACATGAATCTCGTACAGACGACGGCGTCGACTGCAGCGACCGACCTCGGCGGCGGCTTCAGCATCGCGATGGGCGGGCTCGGCTTCACGCTCGGTGTTTCCGGATCGTGGCTGATCGCGATCTCCGGCCTCAGCGTGGTCATGGTTTCGTTCCTGATGGTGCCGAAGGTCAAGCGCTGGGCCGATCGCATGAACGGGCTGACGACCGGCGACCTGTTCGAGGCCCGCTTCGACCGGCGCACCGGCACGATGGCGGCCGTCGTCATCGGCATCGCCTGGTTCACCTTCGTCGGCGGCCAGATCATCGCGGGCGCGAAGCTGCTGCAGGTCACGATGGAGATCAACCTGACGATCGCCGTCATCGTGTCCGGCGCGATCATACTCGCCTACACGGCGATGGGCGGCCTCAAGGCGGTCATCTATACCGACGTGTTCCAGATGTTCGTGCTGCTGATCGGCATCGTCTTCGTCGCGGTACCGATCGGCCTGTACCAGGTCGGCGGATGGAGCGGCATTGTCGAGCATTTCTCCGCGCATCCGGAGACCGCCAGCATGGTCGAGTGGGATGCGCTGGGCTGGAAGCAGATACTCGGCTGGTTTTTCGCGATCTTCCCGGTCTGGTTCATCTCGATCGCGGCAATGCAGCGCATCATCGCCGCACGCGACGAGAAGACCGCGCGTCGCGCCTTCTTCCTGACCGGCGTCCCGATCGAGTGGCCGTTGTTCGCCATCGGCAGCACGCTGATCGGCGTGATCGCCCGCATGCTGATCCCGGACCTGGCCGACGCCGAAATGGCGACGCCGATGGTCATCCTGCACCTGCTGCCCGCCGGCATCGCCGGCATCGTCATCGCCGCCTATATCGCCGCCGTCATGTCGACCGCCGATTCCGTGCTGATGGGCCCGGTCGCGATCGTCACGAACGACATCTACCGCAAGCACCTGCGCCCGGATGCCACCGAGAAAGCACTGGTGCGCGTCGCGCGAATCTCGACACTGGTCCTCGGCGTGCTCGGCATCGGCATGGCCTACCTGGTGCCGAACGTGCTCGACCTGATGCTGTACGCATACACGTTCGGCGCAGCCGGCCTGTTCTTTCCGATGCTGGGGCTGCTGTTCTGGCCACGCGCGACGGCGAGCGGCGCGTTCGCGAGCATGCTCGGCGGCGGCGGATCCGCGGTCATCTGGGCGCTGCTCGGCGAACCCTGGGATATCGGCGCGTCCTACATGGGCTGGTGCATCGGCCTGCCGCTGCTGGTCGCGGTATCGCTGGCGACGCCGCACAGCCCCGAGGAAAACGCCGAACTATTCCGTTAGTCCGACGTTGCAACCCGCCCGAGGAAAACGTTGCCCTGTTCCGTTAGTCCAACGTTGCAACCCGATCGACTTCTAAAGCTCCAGCTCGAACTCGACCTCGGTAGCCGTTATCGTCGTATCGGCGACTTCAGTACCCTGGGCCTTGACGAGGGAATTGACGCCGAGCTGATTGAAGAAGTCGGCGGCAGTAATGACGCCGTCGTTGACATCCCTGAACACGGTGCCGCCATTCGTATTGATGGTCACGCCGAGTATCGAGAATGACGGTTCCGCTACCGACTCGACGAAACCTTGCAGGATAGCCTCGGTATCGGGATCTTCACGCTCGAGGATCGTCGCCAGCACCATGCCGCTGCCCGCAGGACGTTCGTCCCCGCGGATCTCGAGATAGTCGCCTGCATTGATGTCAGCCAGCGTCAGCGGCTCGACGTTCGCGTTGCTCTTGTCCTCGAACCGGGTCAGCACGTCGACGTTTACCATGATGCCGAGCATGACGAGAGCGTTGTTCGCGGCGTCGACCGAATCGACGTTCGCGGTTGCACGCACGGCCTTGGCACGGCGAATGTCTATTTTTGTTGCAACGAGGATACCGTTTGCATCGAGGTCACCCTCGGCCTCGACCTTGATATTGAGTCCGAGATCGTTCACGTCGCCGCCTTCGAATACAGTGCTCGCGGTCGTCGTGACCGGTACGCCGGCAACGTCGAAGTCCCCTGCTGAAAAGAATCGCGTGATGAAGCCCTCGATTTCGATCCTGTCACCGTCGACCGCACCCGGCAGCAGCAGTTCAAGTTCGACTCGCGTCGCCAGTAATTCACCGCCGGCGCCGAGCGAAACGCCCTTTGCTTCGACGAAGTCTCCGTTGTTGATCTGTCCACCTGGAAAGTTGTCGAGGGTTGCTGCGCTGTAGTCGACCGTCAAGCCGCCCAGCATGAAAACGGAGTTGGCCGTGTCCAGCGCGGCGACGGTGCCGTGCACCTCGAACTGCGTACCGGCTGGTTTCGGTTCGATGCGCGTGGCGACGATATCGCCGTTCGCGTCGAACTGCCCGCTGACTTCGACGATCTGCCCGACGGTGACGCCGTCGATAGATGCCGGTGAAAATCCGTCGTCAAACGATGTCTCGGGGCGCACCAGCACCGTCTGGCCCAGTACGACCAGCGAACTCGCGACGGCGTTGACACTCTCGACCGGTCCCTTGACGACGTCGTCGAACAGCACCTGGTCCGCCGTTCCGGTAGTCCCGCTGTCGTCAATCGTTCCCTGTACGATGACCACGTCACCGACGTTGAGATCGTCCTCTCCGCCAGCCGCACCGTCGATTGCGAATGACGCGTTCGACGTGTCGTAACGTACACCGTTGACGATGACGCTGCCGAAATTACTCACTGGCCCGATTGCGATGCCGTTACGGCCGATGCCGCCCGACGGCGGGGGCGGTGGCGGCGGCGAGACGCTGCTTCCGCCGCCACTGCCGCCACACGCGGCGAGCGTGCCGGTCACCAGTGCGGCGCATATTACGATCATGATTTTGAGGGACTTCATGGTATTACTCCTGGTTATTCTCTCTTTCCGTAGCAAATAGACTGATACCGACGCGCTTGACGTCTGCGCCGGAGGATCGTGTGCTGTCGGCTCTTGCGGCGAGCCAGTCGTCGATTTCCTCGAGGAATGCCTGGCCGCGCTTGTCGAGGTACTCGCGAAACTCGGGAATGACGTCGACCGGGATGTATTCGTTGTCCGCGTAACCGCCGAAACGCAGCACGGTTGCATCGTTGACGAAAACATTGTTGTTCATTGTTTCAATGACATCGCGGATGCGAGCGACGGCGAAGCGCAGGTTTTCCTCGTCCTCGATGGCCGGCTGGTAGTAGCGCCTGAGGACCCGTAACTTTTTACCGTCAACGGATTCCACGGAACGCGTCTTCCGCAGCTCCTTCAACATCGTCTGGGAAG
>JBFIQH010000119.1:0-9403 GCA_041609735.1 Woeseiaceae bacterium
CGGACGAGAATCGCACCCTCGCGCCTGTTGATGCCGCTCGCCTATTCGACGCTGCTCGGCGGCCTGATGACGCTGATTGGCACGCCGCCGAACCTGTTGATCAGCGAGTCGCTGAAGCAATTCGGCTACGCCGGCTTCCAGGTGTTCGATTTCACGCCGATCGGCGGCGGCGTCATGGTCGTCGGCGTGCTGTTCGTCGCGTTGTTCGGCCGCTTGCTCCTGCCGAAGAAAAAGGTCAAACGAGATCGCAACGTCAGCCAGCGCGCATTGCGCTCGCGCTACAAGCTGCACGAACGCACGTTTCTTCTCCGCGTGCCGACCGATTCGGTACTCGTCGGCAAGACGCTCGCGGAGAGCCGTATCGGCAGCACGACCGGTCTCGTCGTGCTTGCGCTGCTGCGCGGCGGCCGCAACGAAACGTTGCCGAGTCGGCAAACCGTGCTGCGCGGCGGCGATGGCCTGCTGGTGCAGGGCCGCGTCGATCAGTTCCGCGAGCTCAGGCGGTGGAGCGATCTCGTCATCGAGCGCGAGGCGCCGGTGCTCAAATCGATGGTCGCCTCGAAGGTGTCGTATGCCGAAGTCACAATCACCGAGGGATCGCCGCTGGTTTCGGAGCTGGTCAGGCACGCCGGTTTTCGCACGCGCTTCGGCGTTGCCGTCGTTGGCCTGATGCGCAAGGGTGGTTATCGCCTGACCAACCTCGCCTATGTCCCACTAAAGGCCGGCGATCGCGTGCTCGTGCAAGGGGAAACGGACGCGATCCAGGAACTCGAGAAATTCGCCGACTTTACCGACGTCGAGATATTTACCGCCGAGCAGCTGGAAGAGCAGTACCACGCCGACGAGCGCATGTTTGTCGTTCGCCTGCCGAAGGAATCCGATCTCGCCGGCGCGACGCTCGCGAAGAGCCGGCTCGCCGACGTCTTCGACTTTCGTGTGCTCGCCGTTTTTCGTGACGGCAAACTGACCGTCATGCCACGCGGCGACGACGTTCTCGAAGGCGGCGACCTGCTGCTGATCGAGGGCCAGCCGAGCGACCTCGACGTGTTGCGCGGTTTCCAGGAGCTGGAAATCGACACGAGCCTGCCGACGAGTCTCGGCGCACTCGAGTCCGAACGCCTGACGCTGCTCGACGCGACGCTCGATCCGCGCTCGCGCCTTGCCGGCAAGACCGTCGGCGAGCTGAATTTCCGCGAGCGTTACGGCATCGAGCTTGCCGGCATCTGGCGCGAAGGCGAGCCCGTCGGCGGCGAATTGACCGACGAGCGCCTGCAGGTCGGTGACGCGCTGCTGTTGCTCGGTCCGCGGGACCGGCTGCAATTGCTGTCGTCCGATTCCGATTTTCTTGTGCTGACGCCGCTCGGACAGGAACCGCCCGACACGCGGCGGGCACCGCTCGCGGCGTTGATCATGTTCGGCGTCGTCGCCAGCGTCATGATGGGCTACGCGCCGATCTCGATCGCGGCGGTCGTCGGCGGTTCGATCATGGTGCTGACGGGTTGCCTGACGATGGAGCATGCTTACCGTGCGATCGACTGGCGGGCGATCTTCCTGATCGCAGGCATGCTGCCGCTTGGTACGGCAATGCAGGATACCGGCGCCGCCGAATACCTGGCCGGCCAGGTCATGAACCTGCTCGGCGAAGCCGGCCCGTGGCCGGTCATCATGGGACTTTATATCCTGACCGCGATGGCCACGATGATCATCCCGACGGCGGCGCTCGTGGTACTGATGGCGCCGATCGTACTGTCCGCCATGTCGGAAATGGGTCTTGCGCCCGAGACGGCAATGATGGCGGTCGCGATGGCGGCGTCGGCCAGCTTCACGAGCCCGATCTCCCACCCGGCGAACATCCTCGTCATGGGACCGGGCAGCTACCGTTTCGTCGATTACCTGAAGATGGGCGTGCCGCTCACCATCGTCGTTTTTATCACGGTCATGGCGCTGCTGCCGGTGCTGTGGCCGCTGACGCCGGTGGCTTAGAGCACGGCGGTAACGCAACGGCGGGCGGTGATACCGGCGAGACCTCGCCTGCGGCGTTATTCGCGCGTTGTCTCCGGCGTGCGAGCCGTCATCTCGCCGCCGGCGGCCGGCAGCTCCACGATGAGCTGGCCGTTCATCGCCACCGGCCCTTGCGTCGACGAATAGGCCTTCGCGGTCAGCGTTTCGATCGCCTCGGCTTCGATGCCGCGAAAGCGGCCGCTGCCGCCGTGCACTCGCGCCGTGCCGAGCGCGCCCGGACCGCTGGTCATCGTGCCGTGCCAGCTGCCTTTCCAGCCGTTGCCTGAACTCCAGTGTGCAGGGACGACGATGTCCCGCAGGTAACGCCAGTAATTCTCGGTCTGCGCCACGAGCATCGTGCCTTCCCGCGGCAGGTAGACATACCAGACGCTGTCGGCCAGCGCTTCGCCGTTGAGGATGCGCGTGTCTTCGGATTTCGACATGAATTTGATGCCGATTCCGGCCGGCTGGTTGCGCGCGTCGAGCAGCCGCGTCACGAGTACATCGGTCTGCCGGATTGGCGGCTCCCAGAGCTGCAGTATCTTGTCGGGATAAGGCGCAATGCGGGAGCCGCCATCGTTCGTATACGCGATGGCGTGTTTCGGCACCGCGGTAAAGTTCAGGCTAAGCTGCTGTTGGCCGCTGACGGCGAGCGGCGACAGCGCAGCTTTCGCCATGAATGGATTGAAGTACAGCAACGCCAGTGCGGCCGCTCCGCCGGCCGCTATTCCGAGCACAAGGGCAACAACGTATTTCATTCGACGTTTACCTCGCCAGCCTCGTCCGGCAGTTGCGCAATATAGGTCGCCTGGAGTTCGATTCGCCCTGCAATGGCGTCGTCTGCATCGCTCGTGTCTGCAACCCATCGTTCGGAAACCGTGCCGGACAGCCCTTCGAATTCACGGGTACCGGCCCGTAGCTGTCCGACGCGTTTGCCGCCTGCAGCCTGTGCGTCGATCGTCATGTAGATCGAACCACGTGCCGGCAGGTGGATGACCCATTCGATAATGTCGCCGATCGCGCTGTTGGACGCCGCCAGGCGGCTCGCAACGCCAATGACCGCGTTGCGTGAATTTCGAACCTTGTAGAGTTCCGCACGGGAGCCGGCGAACATGGGGTCGTCCGGCCATTCGAGGCCGGCTGGCAGTAATGCCGCATCATCGTCCGCACCGACGATGATGCGATCCATCGGGATATTGACCTGGAACGTCTCGAGGTTGCCGCCATTGGGTGCGACAGAAATGACCGATACCTCGCGATGCTGATCGACCACGGGCAACAGGTACAACGCGGCAATAACGCCTGCGATGCCGAGCACGATTCCTGTAATAAATGTCTTGATCACGCAATTTCCTGCCGATTCCTGAAAACGCCGCGCCGCCGGCCCGCGACAGACGACGCCAGCGCGTGCCGTCAAGGCGGACGACTGGCGACAAGTTTAGTTAAATTGGCGTTGCCGGCACACTGCCCGTGTTCAAACTGTGACAAAGCGCACACTGGCCGCGCGGCGAAGCCGCGCCGCCGCACTGCCCATGAACGTTGGTCGTGACCGCAGCGGCCGGTAGACTGGGGCCTGTAGGCTTCGATACGAGCGAAAAGTGCATGCCGGATAATCACTTACAGCCGATCTGTCTCTGGTCGGGCCCGCGAAACGTATCGACCGCGCTGATGTACAGTTTCGCGCAGCTCGCCGACGTGCACGTCGTCGACGAGCCACTTTACGGTCATTATCTGCGGGTCAGCGGCGCAGATCATCCAGGGCGCGACGCCGTTATAGCGGCGATGAATTGTGATGGCGACGAGGTCATGCGCAAACTTATCGAACGGCAATGGCAGGCCCCGTCACGGCGGCTTTTCCTGAAGCACATGGCGCACCACCTGGTCGGTCTCGACACGTCGTTCCTCGAGCACACGGCCAATGTGTTTCTCGTGCGCGACCCGCGCGAAATGCTGCCGTCACTGACGGTACAGCTGCCGCACGCGGGCCTCGAGGACACGGGGCTGAGACGACAGTGGGAACTGTTCGACCGTTTGCGAGCGAACGGACCGGCACCGGCCGTCGTCGACGCTCGCGAGTTGCTGCTCGATCCGGCAGGCGTCTTGCGCGCGCTGTGTCGCGACGTCGGCGTCACTTACTCAGACGATATGCTGTCCTGGCCGGCCGGGCCGCGGCAAGAAGATGGAGTGTGGGCGCCGCACTGGTACGATGCGGTGCACAAGAGCCGCGGATTTGAGCCGTACCGGCGCAAGCGCGGATTTCCCGCGCACCTCGAGACGCTGCTCGCCGAGTGCGAACCCTGGTATCGGCGCCTCTATGAACACGCGCTTCGCGCCCGACCCGACGGAGACAACAGTGAATCAACCCGATCCACGAAACCGTGACATCCTGATCGGCGTCAACGATGAACTGTTGCCGCGTGATGCAGCAAAGGTTTCGGTCTTCGACAGTGTCGTGCAGGGCGGTGACGCCGTCTGGGAAGGCTTGCGCGTTTATCGCGGCCGCATCGCCGCGTTTGCGGAGCATCTCGAGCGGCTCGAAAACTCGGCGAAAGCGCTGGCGTTCGAAGCGATTCCCGATAGGGACTCCATCGCTGCCGCTGTGTTTCGCACGCTCGAAGCCAACGACATGCGCGACGGCGTCCACATCCGGCTGACGCTTACGCGCGGCGAAAAAACGACGTCCGGCATGAATCCGCGCTTCAATCGCTCGGGGTGCACGCTGCTCGTCGTTGCCGAATGGAAGCCGCCGGTCTATACCGACGACGGGATACGCGTCATCACGGCGTCGACGCGGCGCAACACCCCCGAGTGCCTCGACTCGAAAATTCATCACAACAACCTGTTGAACAATATTCTCGCCGCGATCGAGGCTAACGTCGCGGGCGTCGACAGTGCCGTTATGCTCGACGTCAATGGATTTCTTTCGGAAACCAACGACACGAACCTGTTCCTGGTACGCGGCGGTACGGTCCTGACACCGCTGCCGGACAGCTGCCTCCCCGGGCTGACGCGGCGGATGATATTGACGATATGCCGCGACAATGGCATCCAAGCCGTCGAACGCAATCTGTCGCTGACCGAGCTCTACATTGCCGACGAAGCGTTTACGAGCGGCACGATGGGCGAGCTCACACCGGTGCTCGAAGCCGACGGCCGCGTCATCGGCAACGGCAGCGCCGGCGCCGTGACGCGCAGGCTGCAGGCACTCTATCGTGAAGTCGCCTACGAGACCGGCACACCGCTGCCGTTCTGATACCGCCCGACTGCAGCCCGTCAGTCGCGGGCGAAATACTGTTCCAGGTATTCGTCGAATGACAGCGTGTCGGCGGCTTCGATGTCGCGCTGCAGCTGCAGGGAATCCACGGCAGCGCGCTCCAGCTCGGCGAGTCGTTCACTGGCCAGCGGCGTAATGGAACTAAAGTATTCGCGATGGCTGGCCGACGCCGACAGGACGAAATCGAAATAGCTGCTGTTCGCCGTGCGCAGTTCCTCGAGCATGCGTGCAGACGGGGTTCCGTCGGCATCATCGACGAGCTCCTGCATCGCGGCAAGCGCCGCAGTGTAGGACGTCCCCGATTCCTGGGCGTCGATGGCGTCCGCGACAGCAGCGACGCCTGCAAGGATCTCCCGGGCCCAGTCCCGCAAGCGGACCGCCTTGCCGTCGCGATACAGTTCGAGGCCGGGATCCCGTCCCTCTTTTGCCGTCTTCAGCTGGTTACTGGCGGCCTCGGTCAAACCATTTTCATCGAGCGGCGGGCTGGGGCTCAGCAAGCAGTAGACCAGCAGTGCCTCGATGAAGCGCATCGTGTTCTGGTTGACGCCGCAAGGGTCGAAGACGTTGATGTCGAGGGCGCGGATTTCGACGTACTCGACGCCACCGCGCCGCAGCGCGGCGGTCGGCCGCTCGCCGGAATAAGCGACCCGCTTCGGCCGGATGGAACTGTAGTACTCGTTCTCGATTTGCAGCAGGTTGGCGTTCAGCTGACGATACTTGCCGTTGACCTTGACGCCGATTTTTTCGTAATCGGGTTCCGGTTGGTGAATCGCATGGGTCAGGTCTCTTATGTACTCGTCCACGCTGTTCAGGTTGATCTTGATTCGTGCCTGGTTCTTGTTGTTGTAGCCGAGATCGCTCATGCGCAGCGATGTGCCGTGAGGCTGGTACCAGGTGTAGTCGTTCAGTGATTTCATCGGCGGGCCGTCGCCTCGCGTGAATGACTTGCACAGCGCCGGCGATGCACCGAACAGGTACAGCAGTAGCCAGCCGACACGCCGGAAATTACGCACGAGACCCATGTACTGCTTGGATTGAAAGCTGTCGTCTCCGTTGCTGTCGCCCAGAACCTGCCGGTACGCCGGCCAGAAACCTGCCGGCGGTGAATAGTTGAAGTGGACGCCGGCAATGAGCTGCATGTGGCGACCGTAGCGGTAACCGAGTCCTCGCCGATAGATCGTTTTCATCTGGCCGACGTTCGAGCTGCCGTAACGCGCGAGCGGAATATCCCGATCCTTCTCCGGGATACCGCACGGCATGCTGGCCACCCACAGCTGCTCGCCATCGAGCCGGTCGTAGGTAAACTGGTGGATGTCGCAGACGGATCGCAGCGTTTCCCAGGTCGCCGCAAAAGCCGGGGTGACGAACTCGAGCAGGGCTTCGGAAAAATCGGTCGTGATGTACGGGTTGGTCAGCGCCGACCCGAGCGCAATCGGATGCGGACGGCGCGACAGCTGCCCGTCCAGGCCGACACGCAGTGACTCCTTCTCGATGCCTTTCCGGCCACCGGCGATCGTCGTGCCGGCGTCTGTCGCCCCGATATCAGCCAGCGCCGCAAGGCGCTTTTCGAAGGAATTTTTCACGCAGCAGTTTTACCATAAGCGTGCATGCCCTGCGCCACGCTTTCCTTGACCGTGCCGTAGCCGATTCGCGAACTGTCTGGTCGAGATCGGGTCAAACATCATGACGGCAACCATTTTAGCGATCGACTATGCTGAGAGGGCTATGGCCAAATACTCCAGACACTTTCCCGCAACGGCGGCGTTGCTGCTGTTCTTCAGCATCGCCGCTGCGCCAGCGCATGCCTTCCGTTGCAAGAGCAAAATCGTCAAAGACGGAATGCATGAGCAACAGGTCATCGCGGCCTGCGGACAGCCGACAACGCGACGCACGCTCGGCTATGCCGTGCGCAACCTCAACTACGGCTGGCGCGAGGTGTATGCCGGGGGCTTCGAGCGGCGCCGCTTTCCCGGCTATGCGCAGCTCAGCGAAGAGGTCATCGTTACCGAGTACATCTACAATTTTGGCCCCCGCAAGCTGATGCGCAGACTCGTTTTCGAGGGAGGAGTGCTCGTCAGCATTGACACGATCGGTTACGGCTATATCGAGAATAGCCGGTAAATACCGCGAATTCCGTCACTTAAAAAGAACCCGCGCTGTGGTTACACTGCGGCATCGGCCACACCGGCCCCCGAGAAACCGACAATGAGCGAATCTCCCCTGCGACGTATTCGTGATCGCGCCCGCGGTCCGGCAACGCTGATCAACGACGGCTGCAAAGTCACCGGCCTCATCGGTGGCAGTGGCGATGTGCACGTTTCCGGCCACGTCGACGGTGACTGCGATATCGAAGGCACCGTGACGCTCGCAAAGAGCGGTTTCTGGACCGGCACCATCAAGGCCGCCAACATCGTCGTTGCCGGTCGCGTCGAGGGCGACATCCTGTCCGACGGCCACGTCGAGATCACCGACTCCGCGCGTATCACCGGCACCGTGACCGGCCACGCAATCGCCGTCGCTGAGGGTGCCGTTGTCGAAGGCGTCATGAAAACAACCGGCAACAGCGAACCGCTGGAGTTCGTCGAAAAGCGCACCGCGGATTAATTTTTCCGATTGTAAAATTTAAAGCTACTCCGGGGGCCCGGTGCTACACTCTCGGCAATGTCCGGGGGCGGCGGCACTTGCGCGGCGCTGCGCCGGTTTAAATAAGCACGATCGAACAACAATAATAAGTATGCGAGGGCCAAATGGCTTGGGCAGACCGCCGACCCGAACCGGCGCGGAGCCGGCCCGGCAGGACCCGAAAACGATGACCGGCAGACACGCACTTCGGAAACGACATCTTGCGCTGGCGCTCGGAGCCCTGGCCATCGCGATCATGCTCGCGATGTTCTATGCGCAGTACCATTGGCTGGCCAATGAGGTCATCAGCGACAGTGCATTAGCGCACGAGAACCGGCTGCGCGCACACTTCGAACGCGACGCATCTGCGGACATGCAGGAACTTGCCGAAAACTTTGCGGCTTCCGTCGATCTATCCGATGCGGGATCGATCGTGCAGGGACTCAATCGCGTACTCAGCGGTAACGAGTCACTTTCGGCCGTGCGCTACACGCAACCGGACGCGACGATCGTTCAAAGCGGTGATTTTCCGGCCGTCGACTTGCCCGACGCGATTACCTGGCTGCCTGACAACCTGATCGTCACTTATCCGATAGCTGATGGGCGGCAGGGTCAGCTATCCGGCGTATTCCCGCTCGACAGACTGCGGGCAGACACCACGTTGTTTCTCGACGAGATCATGGCAACGGAGACCGAACGCAAACAAGCCGGATTCGTCTGGATGGGAATCGGGACCCTGGTCGCACTGCTCGGCAGTGCCATCGCGATATGGCTGCTGTCACGAGAGCAGTCTCGACGCATCCACGACCTGATACAGCGGGCGGTCAAGCTTGGCGATACGGATTTCGGCGAGCCGCTGCCGGAAAGCCGTGATGACGAGCTGAGCGAGCTCGCCTCGATCTTCAACACGATGCGCGAGCGATTGCGGTCCACGACGATGAGCCGCGATTATGTCGACAGCGTTCTGGCCAGTATGAATGACGCGATCATCGTGACGACGCACGACGGCATCATCACGCGCATCAACAAGGCGACGACGCATCTCCTGGGGTACGACGAAGAGGAACTCGTCGATACCAGCATCGATTTCGTCGTCAACACCGCCAAGAGCGGCTCGCTCGTCGATGACCTGCCGTCAGGGCTGCCTAAAGAAGCGTTTTTCGAAAGCAAGTTCGGCGAATCGATTCCAGTCTCGTACACCTGTTCGGTCCTCGAGGGCGACGAAACCGAATCGGGCGATCGCATTTACGCGGCCCAGAACATCACGGAACGGCGACGGGCCGAACAGCGCATCCGCTACCTCGCACGAATCGATGCGTTGACCAAAGTTCCGAACCGCATGCAGTTTCAGCACCTCTTGCAGCGCGCCATCGCCCGCGGGCGGCGCAATCGTCGCTCGCTGGCGCTGTTTTACATTGATATCGATCACTTCAAGGAAATTAACGACACGTTCGGCCACCTGGCGGGCGATACGACACTCGAGACCGTCGCGGACCGGCTGACCGA
>JBFIQH010000120.1:0-9351 GCA_041609735.1 Woeseiaceae bacterium
GACGACGCCGTCGACAGGTAATCCCTGCGCGATACTTGCCAGCAAGTCGAGCCTGGCATCGTATTGCTGTCGTAGTTCGGGATTACCGAGCACCGCGTACGCTTTATTGATCAGAGCAGCTGTTTCCGTGTCGCCACCGAGGTCCGGGTGATGCGCCTCTGTCTGCATCAGGTGGCGGTAGCGCCGGCGAATGTCATCCGCAGCCACATGCCGCTCGATGCCAAGCACTTGGTAATAATCTGCGTCCGCCGTCATTGCGTGCAAAGGCCGTATTTCCCGCTGTAGCGACACCGACACGATGCCAGCAAACAGTGTGCCGTGAATATCCTCGCCTGTCGTTAGCGCCGGTCACGGCGGCTAGCGGACCTGCGTCAGGCGTTATGTCAAGGGCGAATCCGTATGCTTTTCGGTCTTCCGGTCAAACACGCGGCCGAGTCGGATGCCGACCCAGCTCCACGCGGCCGCGATCCCGGAGCCGACGACGGCAACGGCCGCGAGCCCGAGACCGACTGTGTCGGTCAGGAACGCAAACAAGGTTCCGCTGGCGGCATCGCCACCTCTGTAGACGACGATGTCGATGACAGGCTTGGTCTTGAAGCGATCCTCCTTGTCGACGTGCGTGTACAGCATTTCACGCGCCGGGCGGGTAAGGCCGTAGTTGCCGCCCCGCCGAAAAACCTGCAGCGCGATCAACACCGTCAGAATCGGCGCGAACGCGAGGATCAGCATCGCCGCAAAGATCAGAATCGGCATTAATGCCAGCGCCGTAGGCATGCCGAGCTTCGACGCAATCCGGCCCGTAACGAAAAGCCCGAGCCCGAACGTCAGCAGGTTGGTCATAAGGTCTATTCCGCCGAGAATCTGCGTCCGCTCATCCCGTGAAAAAGGTTCCAGCAGGTTTTTCTGTTCGAAGTACACGAACGAGCCGATGAAGACGTACAGCAGGATGAATGCGGCGATACCGAGCAAATAGGGATTCGCGAACAGTGCACGAAAGCCGTGCCACCAATGCCCCCGCATGACGGCGTTACTGGTATCCGCGGACAGGTCTTCGTTGCCGAGTTCGGTCCGCTTCAGCCGATAAAGGTAAAACGTCATTGGGATCACGAGCACCAGACCGACTGTCGCAATCAGCATCAGGTTGTGGTGGCCGAGCTTCGTCGCGAATAGCGTCGGTATCATCGGGCCCGCAAGGCCGCCTGCCGACGCTCCGACCGCGATAAACCCGAATACTCGCTTCGCCTGCTGCTTGTTGAATGTATCGGCCATCAGCGTCCAGAACACCGAAACGTGAAACAAAGCGAAAACGCTGACCCACAGATAAAAAATCTTGTCCAGCAGCACACGATCAGTGACCGAGGAGACCCCGAAATAGAACAGCACGAATGTTGCGGCGAAAAACGCGTACATCGCCGGCACGATGTTCCTAAGGCGCATACGGGACACCGCAAATCCGTAAACGGCCACGATACCGGCACTGACAAAAAAGTTGATGTTCCAGAGAAAACTAAGTTCCGAGTCGCTCCAGTCGCTCGGCAACGCATCGCGGACGGGTCGCAGTATGTAGTAAGACGCCATCAGCACGAACACGAACAGCGTCGATATCAGCGTCGCCTTCAGCTCGTTCGATTCTATGCCGGCGATGACTTTCGCCAGCCGTGCTGCGGGCGATCTCGCAGATGTTTCGCTCATTCCTTCATGGCTCCTCGAAGCCCTGCGGCATCCCATCGGACGGGATGTTAAGATACCCGAAATTTACAGGAGAAATTGATGACGACAGCTAAATCCGGAGACACCGTGCGCATTCACTACACCGGCACGTTGAACGACGGCACGAAATTCGACAGCTCGGCCGGGCGTGAGCCGCTGGAGTTCGCCCTCGGCAGCGGCCAGGTGATTCCCGGTTTCGACAACGCTGTCGACGGCATGGCCGTCGGCGAAAGCAAGACCGTGACGATCGAGCCGGCCGAAGCCTACGGCGACAAGCATCCGCAGCTGATCCAGGATGTCCCGAAAAGCGCTCTTCCCGAGGAAATGGAACCGAAAGTCGGCATGCAGCTGCAGAGCCAGGCGCCGGACGGTCAGGTCATGCACCTCGTCGTTACCGACGTCAAGGACGAATCGATCACCGTCGACGGCAATCATCCGCTCGCCGGCCAGACCCTTAATTTTGATATCGACCTCGTCGAGATCGTGAGCTAGACGCAAGATCCCGCGGCAGCGCTCATTTCTCGGCGTCGATGGTCATGCGATCATTGCGTCGATCAACTGCGCGCCGAATATCGATATCAGGACGAAGCTGACGCTGCCGACCAGGAGGGCGGCAAACAGCCCGAGGGCAAAGGGCCGAAATCCGATCCTGACGATACCCGCGAGCATCGACGTCAGGCCGATCGCCGACATGGCGACCAGCAACAGCTGTTCGGCCGACTGTTGCAGCATCTCGACCGTGCTCGCCCACGCAGACGTCGACAGCAGGCCGAATGGCCGGTCGCCAAGATCACCAAGCGTGCGCAGCGCCGACATCATCGCGAAACCGACAATGAACCACGGTATCAGAGACCACCAGCGAACGCTGTCGGCTGCGCCGGCGCGTTGATTACCGCCGAACCAGATGCCGGCCAGCGGTATCACGGCAACCATGCAGAGATTACGCACCAGTTTCGTGACGGTTGCTATATCCAGCGCCTCCGGCGCCTGGTATTGCGACTGGTACATCATGCCCGCGCCCGCCACCTGCGCCGTTTCGTGAATCGATGTGCCGAGGAACAGCCCAGCCAATTCCGGCTGCGTCTCGAATACCGCGTGCGCAAGAAACGGATAGGCGAACATGGCGGCGATACCGAAAACGGTCACGCAGGCGATCGCATAACTGACCTCGGATTCGTTGGCCTTGATCAACGGTGCCGTGGCAACAATCGCCGTGCACCCGCAGATACTGGTCCCGACGGCGATCAGCCCGGCCAGCTGGCGTGACAGACCCATCGCACGCCCGATCAGCGTGACCGTCAGCAGGCCGGTTGCGATCGCAGCCGCAACGAACGGCAGCGCGACCAGCGTAAACTGGCCGGCGCCATACAGGCTCAGGCGGATGCCGAGCAGCATGACGCCGAGCCGCAGAATTGTCGAGGCACAGAATTTGAGCCCCGTTCGCAGGGACTCCGGCACGCCGGCAATGTTTGCAATCAGCATGCCGATGATGATCGCCATCATGATGGCGCTGACAGGACTACGCTCGAAACCGAGTAGCGATTCCCCGATCCAGGCAGCCGCAACGGTCGCCGCTATGGATACGACCACGGCGAGCGCAATGCCGGCCCACCAGCCTGGCGACCTGATATCCGTCAATGTCAGTTGCGCCCGCAGGCGCCCCCAAAATACGATGGGGTAACGCTACACGAAAATTCGGGTGCACGCAGTTGTCGGAAGCGCGCAACTGCTAAGATTCGTGTTTATCGACACGACCAATCAAGGATATCCCGATGCCGATTCGCGACTATCGTATCGTTACTGCCGTTTTTGCCGCGCTGGCATTCGGAATTATCTCGACGCCGACGGCAGCAGAAATCACGGTCATCCATGCCGGCCAATTGCTCGCCATTCCCGGCGAACGTCCGGCGAACAATCAGACGATCGTCGTCAGGGACGGCCGAATTGATGAGGTCGTCAACGGTTTCGCCGCGCCCGGTTCGTTCGGCGAAAACGTGACGTTCTATGACCTGAGCAACATGTTCGTATTGCCCGGGCTGATGGACATGCACGTGCACCTGCAGGGGGAGCTGGGGCCGCAAAACGATCGCGACATGCTGAAAATGCCACCGCAGCTGACGCAAATGCAAAGCGCGCACTTTGCCATGAAAACGCTGCTCGCCGGCTTTACCACCGTCCGCGACGTCGGTTCGTCGGCCCAGGAAATGTATGCATTACGGGACGCGATCAACAAGGGCTGGATCGAAGGACCGCGTATCATCGCTGCGGGCAGCGTTGGCATCACCGGTGGCCATGCCGATATCAGCGGGGTCAAACCCGAGCTGATGGAATTGTGGACCGACGCGAGCATCTGCGACGGTCCGTACGACTGCCGGCGCGCCACGCGCAACGCGATTAAGTACGGTGCCGACCTGATCAAGATTACGTCGACCGGCGGTGTACTGACCGACAGGGCTACGGGGACCGGACAACAGATGGAAATGGACGAGCTGCGCGAAGTCGTTCAAGCCGCGAGACGCATGGGACGAAAGGTTGCGTCGCACGCGCATCACGAGGACGGCATCGTCGCCGCACTCGAGGCCGGCGTCGCGAGTATCGAGCACGGGACCTACACGGGTCCGCGGGCAATCCGCCTCTTTCGTGAAACTGGCGCGTACCTGGTTCCGACGCTGCTTGCCGGCAAAACCGTGGCGACGATGGCGGTCGAATCGAACTTCATGAGTGACGCCATACGTGAAAAAGCGATTCGCGTCGGTACGGACATGACCGGCAACTTCGGCAAGGCCTACGAGGCCGGCGTCAATATTGCCTATGGCACCGATAGCGGCGTGTCCGCCCACGGCACCAATGCGGAAGAAGCCGTGCTGATGGTCGAAGCCGGCATGACCGAAATGGACGTTCTCGTAGCGGCGACCGTGAACGCGGCGGACCTGATCGACATGAGCGACTCGCTCGGCACGATTGAACGCGGCAAGCTTGCGGATATCATCGCAGTCGATGCGTCGCCGCTGGAAAACATCGAGGAACTGCTCGACGTCGATTTCGTCATGAAGGGCGGCAAGATCTACAAGAAGTAGACGCTACGGGGCCGGCTCGCCGCTGCGAGCCTCCAGCAACCAATACCAGTCCTCGCGCGGATACGGTGAGTCCAGCGCGGCAACGGATTCGGTAATCCTCGACGGCGTCGCCTAGGCGCCCTTGATCCGCGTACGGACGCTCCACAGCTCGGGGAAAAATTGCAGGTCGAGCGCCTTTTTAAGGAACGCCACGCCGCTCGTGCCGCCGGTGCCGCGGCTGTAGCCGATGATGCGCTCGACGGTTTTCATGTGACTGTAGCGCCACATCTGGAATTCGTATTCGAGGTCGACGAGTTTCTCGGCGAGCTCGTAAAGATCCCAGTTTTCCTTTGTCGACGCATACACCCGGGCCCAGGCTTTCTCGACCGTCTCCGACGCCTGGTAAGGCTCGCTCCAATCACGCTGCAGCAGCGATTCCGGAATCTCGAAGCCTCTGCGCGCGAGCAGCTGCAGGCACAAGTCGTAGAAACTCGGGTTTTCCAGCACGTCTTTAAGCCGCTCGTAACGTGCCGGGTTGTTGCGGTGCACCTCGATCAGTTCAGCGTTTTTGTTGCCGAGCAGGTATTCGATTTCTCGATACTGAAACGACTGGAAACCGGAACTTTGCCCGAGGTCGTCCCGGAACTGCAGGTAATCGGCAGGCGTCATCGTCGACAGCACGGACCAGCTTTGCCGCAGCTGGTTCTGGATGCGCGAGACGCGCGACAGCATTTTGAACGTTGCATCGAGATTGTCGCGCGAAACCTCGCACATGGCAGCGCGAATTTCGTGCAGGCACAACTTCATCCACAGCTCCGACGCCTGGTGGATGATCATGAACATCATCTCATCATGCGCCTTGGTTCGGAGCTTCTGGCTGTCGAGCAACTTGTCCAGTGACAGGTAGCCGCTGTAGCTAAGATCCTGGTCCCAGTAGATGTCCTCTTTCAGGACGTCCCGAGGATCCACCCCGGAGCAATCGTCGTCGCCCTGGCTCATAGGCTCGTGTAAAGCACCCCGGCGATCGCTGCAGGCGCGACGATACGCACCATCCACAGCCATACCGTGAACAGCAGCGGGCTCCCGAAGGAGAGTTCTTCCGCAAGCACGTCGGCCCGCAAGCGCCAGCCGACAAACAGCGCGATCAGGATGCCCCCTAGCGGCATCAGCAGTCCGTCTGTGAAGTAAATAATCAGGTTGAAGATGTCGACGCCTTCGAAGCGTGCGATGAATCCGAGCGGCGCGACATCCGACCAGGAATTGAACGACAGAACGGTCCCGATACCGATCAGCCACGCGAGCGTGCCGAAGATAACGCACGCCAGGGGCCGCTTCATCGACCATTTGTCTTCGGCGTACGCAACAATCGGTTCGATGATCGCGATCAGCGAGGTCACCGCCGCGAATGCCAGCAACAGGAAGAAAATCGCACCGAAAATGGAACCTCCCGCCATGCCGGCGAATGCCGTCGGCAGCGTACGGAAGATCAGGCCCGGGCCGGACGCAGGATCGAGGCCGTTCGAGAAAACCAGCGGAAAGATCATCAGTCCGGCAAGCAGCGCCACCAGCGTGTCAGCGCTCGCAATGATCAAAGCGGACTTTGTCAGCGACACGGATTTCGGCACGTAGGCGCCGTAGGCCATCATCAGCCCCATCGCGACGCCGATGGAAAAGAATGCCTGGCCCACCGCCATCAACACGATCTCGGGCGTGATTTTGCTGAAGTCGGTACTGAAGAGGAAATCGAGCGCGGCTTTGAGGTCCCCTTCGACGGTTGCGTACCCGATCATCAGAAGCAGCATGCCGAACAAGGCCGGCATCATGACCTTCACGGCCTTCTCGATGCCGCCCTCGAGACCACGGGCCACGATCGTCAGCGCAATGATGATGAACACCGTATGCCAGAGCGTCATTTTGAGCGGGTCGGCCAGCAATTCATCGAATTGCCCCGCGACCTCGCTCGGCGCGGCGCCGCCGAATCCGTTCATTGCCTTGCCGACATAGGTCAGCGTCCAGCCGGCAATAACGCTGTAATAGGTGGCGATGAGGTAACCAACGATAAGCCCCATCCAGCCGACGATCGACCAGCGCCGCGACAGACCGGAATCAACGGCGACGTCGCCCATGGCTACCGGCGGGCTGTGATGACCACGGCGCCCGATCAGCAGTTCGCCGATCAGGATCGGAACAGCAACAAAAACGACGCAAATCAGGTAGATGATGACGAACGCGCCACCGCCGCTGACACCGACGACATACGGAAACTTCCAGATATTGCCGAGGCCGACGGCCGCGCCGACCGCGGCAAGCACGAAGGTGAACCCCGATGACCAGGCCGGTGCGCTGTTGCTCGATGTAGTCAATGCCATGAATATCCCCTTAGTATCCTGCCCGGCCAGCTCGTGTAAATTCGGCGCGCCGTATTGGCGATGTGGCAAGGCGCGTCCTGGTGGCGATCGGACGTTCTGAATTCACGCGAGCTGATCGGGCAGGACAATTGGCCGCTATTGTGCGGCTTAGTGGGGGCGAACGGCAAATCGGTGGGAAGCTAGCGCTGTGCGCCGTCAAGAATCCACTGGCGAATCTCGGCAATCGTCGCCGCCGGCAGCATGCCGGACGGCGGCATCACGTTGCCGGTTGCCGCGCTGCCTTCCATTTTCTGGATCAGGTAGCTGTTGTCTGGATCGCTCGGCAATACGCGCACAATCGTCGGCTCCTGAATGCTGGGGACACCGACGCCGCCGGCACCGACAAGTGCGTCGTAGCTCGCGTCCGCGTCCGAGAGATCGAGGCCCGCGGGCAGCGCAATGCCGGTCGGTCCCGAATGACATGCGGAACATACCGGGCCGAAAACGATTGCCTGGATCTGGTCGAGCGTCGGCCCGAGCACGACTGGCGCCGTAATGGTGAAGGTCGCATGGAAATCCCCGCCAGCGGCGGCGTTGCCCGATGGGAAAACACCGAGGTTTTCGCCGTCGAGGGCATTGGCGTCCAGGTCGAGAATCACCGACGCGCCGTCGCCCAGCAGGCTGATGCGATACGTGTCGTCGCCAAGCGCAAGGCCCGAGAGATCGAACACAGCACTCGATGGGTTGGCGCCGGGCACGGTGACCGAGGCAGCCGCAATCTGCGTTTCGTTGCCGTCGGCGAACGTACCGTCGCCGCCGCTGGCAGCCAGCAGTACCGTAGCTGCATTGACGGTTGACGCGTCGACTTCACGATCGAAGCTCGCGATGATCTGCGCCGGGGCCGCGGCCAGTGCGGCGTTCGGCGACGGTGACAGCGACGCCACGCGCACCGGGCCGGACGCCTGCGCACGATCATCGATCGCGCCGTCCAGTATCCATTGGCGTATGACGTCGATGTCCGCTTGCGGCAGCGCGTTGTTCGGCGGCATCTGTGAGCCGCCCGCAGTACCCTCCAGTTTCTGTATCAGGTAGCTGTCGTCCGGATTGCCGGGATTGACGCGCTGCACACCGGCATCCTGGTCGCTGGGTACGCCGACGAGCATCGCATAGCTGTTCGCCTCGTCGAGATTGAGATTCGCCGGCGGATTCGCGCCGGAGTGGCAGTTCGCTGTCGCGCAGCTCGGCGTGAATACCGCGGCCTGGATTTCGGAAAAATTTGGTCCGAACGATGCGGGCGGAGGCGGCGGTGATGGCGGTGGCGGCGGTGGTGGTGGCGGTGGCGGAGCGCTGGCATTGAATGACGAGGCCGCGTCGTCAAACGTCTGGACGTCGCAACCCACCAGCGACAACAGCATCGCGATTGCCGCGATGACAAAACTCAGAAGGCGGTTTCGTGTCACTGTGACCATCGCGCTTCGCCGCTGAACGAGCCCTCAAAAAAAACATGGTAGCGTGTTGGGAGGGGCAAAGCGCGACACAGGTCACACTCCGCCCGGCTGTCGGTATCTGGCGACACAAGGCCTTGCTTTCGCTATCGTAGAACATTGGTAATCCGGCCCAGGAGCGCATCGTGTACAAAACATTACCTACGGTCTTTCTCGCTGTTGCCGGACTTGTGTTCCTGCCGCACGCCCTTGCGGACATCGATCCGCGCAGTGCAGACACGGATATGTACCCCGGCGACGTGCGCTACAACCCGGCTATTCCGACACCTGCGGACGTTCTCGGGTTCGAACTCGGCTCGGAACCGGTTCGACATCACCAGCTGGTTGATTACATCACGACAGTCGCATCTCTCAGCGATCGGCTGACGCTCGAAGTCATCGGCTACTCGCACGAGCGGCGGCCAATACTGTTCGTCGTCGCCACTTCCGCTGCCAATCATGCGCGCCTCGAGCGCATCAAGACCGACCACGTCACCATCAGCGAACCGACGCTGGCGCAACCGGACCTGGACACCATGCCCGTCATCAGCTGGCTGAACTACGGGGTTCATGGTGCGGAGTCCAGCGGTATGGACGCCGCGCTGCCGTTCATCTATCACCTCGCCGCTGCCGAAGGCGACGACATCGAGGAGCTGCTTGCGAAAAGCGTCATACTGGTAACGGCAATTTTCAATCCCGACGGCCATTCAAAACGGGTCGCCTGGTTCGATGCGTACGGAAGCCAGCGCGACA
>JBFIQH010000121.1:0-9338 GCA_041609735.1 Woeseiaceae bacterium
CGGTGACGGTTACTCTGATGGACGGCACACGCTATGAGGCAACCTGCTACATCTTGCCTGGCGGTAAAGCAACCGGAACGAACAAGACTTATGCACAATCACTGCTGGCGATTGCGACAAAACTTGAATTCCCCGATTCGTATCTCGATGAGATCAGGAATTCGCAAGCGTAGTCGATAACCGAATTAGCGCCAGGCTGCTGTCGGCATGAGCGGCCAATCAGTGTTCGCGTTTTGGCCGATCCAGTTTTGAGCGACTACTGAAAGTCACATAGCAGCCACCCGACTCGTCTGGGTTACAATGACGGCTCGAGCCCCTAAGTAGACTCGCGAAAAGCTGCATCGAATGAAAGATTATCTGACTTTTTTCCTCGAGAGCTACCACAGGACGATGGATAATAAATCCGATCGGGACGAATTTTTCGATACCTTTTATGAGATTTTTGTATCCAGGTCAGCCGCGATCGCGGCCAAGTTTGCCCGGACTGATATGGCACGGCAGAAGCAGATGCTGTACCAGTCGCTTCAACACATGGTCGATTTTTCCATTGAGCGCCAGGCAAGTGAGGACTTGCGCAGAATCGCCGAGCGTCATAGTGCGTCGCGGATCGACATAGACCCAGGGCTGTATGATGACTGGCTGGATAGCCTTATAGAAACTGCTCAGCTGTTTGATTCTGAATTTACCGAGGAGATCGAATTGGCGTGGCGGGTGGTTCTGGCGCCAGGCATCGTCTACATGAAATTCAAGTATGACAAGCCGGCGTCTAAGGACATTTTTCCATTCACCTAGCACCGACAAATTTTCGATCTTGTTTCAATCATGAGATCGATGCACTGTGACTCGTCTGTTTTAATGTGTTGCACTGAGTAAGATCATGCGTGCATACGTAATTTCAGATCCCGGCGGACCGGAAAAGCTAGAACTCAAGGACATCGCACAACCGGCAGCTCGTTCCGGCTGGGTACTGATACGAAACCGCGCGTTCGGGCTCAACAGGTCCGAGTGGTTTACGCGCCGGGGCGAATCTCCCTCGGTCTCGTTTCCTCGTGTCCTTGGAATCGAGTGTGTCGGCGAGGTCGTCGAGGCGCCCGATATCGGGCTTGAACCCGGCCAGACGGTTGCAGCAATGATGGGTGGAATGGGCCGTCAGTTTGACGGTTCCTATGCCGAATTCGTACTGGTTCCGGGGGCGAACGTTTTTCCACTGCAGACAAAGCTGGATTGGGGGATTCTGGGCGCCCTTCCTGAGATGCTGCAGACGGTCCATGGATCGCTGCACACCGGTCTGGAAATTGATCGTGCAAATACCCTGTTGGTGCGTGGTGCGACTTCATCGATCGGATTTGCCGCAATGGCATTAGCCAGATTAAGGGGCGTTGAGATTACGGCGACGACTCGTGACCCAGGAAAATCAGATGAACTGATCGCCGCTGGCGCAACGCACGTCTTGATTGACGACGGGTCATTGGCAGAGTCCATGCGGGCAATTTACCCGAACGGTATTGATCGCGTGCTTGAATTGGTCGGCACGACAACGCTATTGGATTCACTGCGGGCAACGAGGCGAGGTGGGATTGTTTGCATGACCGGAATTCTCGGCGGCCAGTGGGCCCTTTCAGAATTCCACCCGATGGGCGACATTCCCACTGGCGTAAAACTGACATCATACAGCGGGGAAGCTGCGGATATTTCCGTCGAACAGTTGCAGCGCTACGTGTCCCTGGTCGAGTCCGGCAAACTCAGCCTGAAGACAGGACCGAGGTTTGCGTTTGACCAGTTGCAGGAAGCCCACAATTTGATGGACAGAAACCGTGCCAACGGAAAGATCGTAATCGAGATGCATTAGCAGGAACGATCTTACAAACACCGGTCGTAGTTGCTCTATCGTGACTAGGGATCAGGGTCAGTCTGAGGCACGCGGATTGAAATGGGTGCTATTGACATTTAGCGGTCATTGAGCCTTGACGATTTGTTTGTAACCGTATTGTCTGCACCGATTCGAAATCGCAATCAGGCCAATTTATTACAAACTTCGCGGAGCACGCGATATAAAGAACGGATAACAAGAAAGGGGGATAACGAAATGAGTGCACATCGCATATTACTTCCGCTAATTATTTTTGTCGGCACAGCGGTAACATTTATCGGGTGCGGTCCACAATCGGCCTCAGGTGAGCGCGCCTTGGGTCAAAGCTGGAAATTCGGAAAAGGGTTAGTGACCACATTCGCCGAGGTCGACGAAGATCGTGTGCCTAGTGTGATCGGGGTTATTTTCTCGCAAGGCGCATTGGAAGGAATGCCAACCGAGGCGTCGGATCAACATCATTGCTTCGACAGGGATTCGAATGGATCCGTGGACCCAATGACGGAATGTTTCATGTCCCATGAAGCCGTTATACCCCTGCCCGACCTCGTAGCGACACGTGCGGATGTTCCGTTCAAGTGGGTGCTGTTCAACTGGAACCCGATGGGCCACATCCCGCCGAAGATATACGATGTTCCGCACTTCGACGTGCATTTCTACATCGAACCAATAGCCAACGTCTTCGCGATCCAGGATGGCCCATGCGGTCCGGAGTACGTTCGTTGTGACCAATTCGAGCGCGCCAAGAAGCCTTTACCGCCTAACTACATGCATCCGGACTTTACGGATGTCGAAGCCGTCGCGCCTGCAATGGGGAATCATCTTATCGATCTGACGGGTCCGGAATTCAACGGTGGGAAATGGGAGCGCAACTGGATCTTTGGCATTTACGACGGCAAGGTCACTTTTTACGAAGAAATGGTCACGCTGGAATATCTTAGGTCCAAGCCCAACACCTGCAATGCGATCAAATCGCCGCCAGCCGTTGGTCTAAGTGGGTTCTATCCATCCGAATCTTGCGTACGCTACGACGCCGCCACCGGTGAGTTGCTGGTCTCGATGGAAACGTTTACGTACCGGGAGGCAAGTGACCCGGAACCGCTGGTGAGTTCGATGCCGGTCGATCGCTGACGGAATTGGAAAAAATGTCTATTTCCGGTTTAGCAGAAACTCAGGGCCTCCGTAATGCAGGCGCGCGAGCAGGCTGTTCTGCGAAGACCTGGCTTTACAGTTATCTAGAGCGAGCTGATAAAGCGGGAAAATAGTTCGTACTGGGACGAGATGCCGAGTTTGGTGAACAGGTTGCGCTTGTGCACCATGACGGTGCCGGGGGCGATGCGGAGTTCGCGGGCTATCGCCTTCGTCGAGTAGCCGCGCAGCAGCAGACGAGTAATCTGTTGTTCGCGGTCGGTCAGCAAGCCTTCGCCGAAGTTTTCAAAGCGCTCCGTCAGTCGTTCATGCATCTCTTCGTCGGCCGAGCGGCGGGTCGACTGCGACGGCGCCTGTCGCCAGATTTTTTCGATGGCGGCATTGATGATCGGCGCATTTCGCTGCAGGGCCTCGACGTCGATCCTGGAAAACCGTTTATCGCGGCGGCCGACGACGAGTGCCAGCGTCAGCGTCGAATCAATGCGCCTGAAAAAATCGACTTCGTCCTTCAGGTGCGTTCGCTCGCAGTAACGGCGGTAGTACTGGGACGACAAGAAGCGGTCCGGCGCCTCGTCGCGGAATCGGCACACTTCGGGCACTGATGATTGTGTCGCGAGCTGGTACAGCGGATCCAGCAGGTACGGGCCGGCGAGGTAGCGGTCGACATAGTGCGCCTTGCCCGCGCGCTCGAGGGTGTGATGCAGGACCTCGGGCGGAGCAGTCTTGTGAAACGCCAGCAGGCAAGTGCCGCCGTGATCGACGATCGCGTCGATGGCTTCGTTCAGCGCGCTGGTTGTTTCTTGCACTGTGGAACTCGAGACGAGGTGCGATACCGCTACGATCCAGTCAGTACCTGTCGTCGACCTGGTCACGGTCCGGCCGCCATACCTCAGGGCTGGTACAACGCGGCCGTGGCACCGTTCGGGTCCCGGATGACGCAGAACTTGCCGCCGGCGAGCCCGCGTATCGGCACGACGATGCTGCCTCCGCCATTTTCACAGGCTTCTGCACTGGCCTCGACATCGGCGACGACAAAATAGATCAGCCATCCCGGAGGAATGTCGGCGTTGCCGCCGCGCGCGTGGCAAATACCGGCCACGGCCTCGCCGGTCGCCGGCATCGTCATGTTGTAGTCCGAGTAGTCACCCATGCTGACTTCCTCGGGTTTCAGCCCGACGACATTGGCATAAAAATCACGCAGCTCGGGGGCGTTGGCGACGGTCATGTCGATCCAGCCGATCTTGCCTACGTCATCGGACACACATCATCTCCGGCTGTCGATTCAAAACGAGGTCAGGAACGATGCAGCATTGCCGCCGATCGGGCCCTCGCCCCGCCGTGCGATGTCCAGATAGTCCTGCCCCTTCGGATAGTCCGGCGGTTGCTCGTTGTACACGCGGCTGACTCGATTGTTGTGAAACAGCCTCAGTTGAGACCGCAGCGGAATTACACGCGTCGCGTCACCGCCAGTCAATTGCCGATGCTGTTCCGGCAACCGATACCACGGAAGGTGCATATTCGAGTGATGGGCGTTATGAAAACCGAAATTCAGCACCAGCCAGTTGAGTTTTTCGTACTTCAGCGACAGCGGATTGCTGAACGTGTGCGCCTGCTCCCACACGTAGTCGCCCTTCTGCGGCGGCGGTGATCCTTCGAACAGCGTCGTGCGATAGGGGTAGTCGTGCTGCAGCATGTCCATGAAGCGCAGCACCTGCATCATCAGCATATAGGCGATGGCATAGAGGATCGCGACCTTCGGAAAGAACACCAGCAGCGTGAAGTACAGGCTGCCGCGGGTCAGAATGACCGCTACATTGCGCGCACGCTGGTTGCGGCGCTGCGGGATGATGAACGACGTAAACACCATGATGAAATGCATGACGAGATCGTGCGCCGGAATGTAAAACCACTCGAGCGCCTTGACGATGCGCGTCAATAGCGGATGGCGTTCGAAAAATGCGTCGTAGTCGAACCAGACGACGTCGTCGTTGTCGACGTGATGCCGGAAGTGCTTGTAACGAATGTCCTCGTAGGTGCCATAGGCGGCGCCACAGAGCCAGCTCATGAGCCGGCCGAGCTTCGCGTTGTGGCGGCTCGACCGGAAAACGGTGTTGTGGCCGCATTCGTGGACAAGATAGGCGGCAATGATCATGCCGTGTGCCAACACCAGTACGCCGATCAGGTTAAGTGCCCACGAGCCCTGAAAAAGCGCAATGAAACCAGACAGATATGCTACAAACGCATAAATGACTGCAACTCCATGGTAGCGTAGCCCTTCGGGCTCCTTCAGCAATGCCCGCACGTTTTTCATCGATCGATTCAGCGCCTCTCGGTGACGACTATTTGTACACTTCGGCGTGCCGTATTGCTAGCATACGCGCTTCAATTACAAGGAGCTTGGCCGCATGAAGCTAGTCACGGCGATCGTAAAACCGTTCCGTCTCGACGACGTCCGGAACGCGCTGGCCGAGGTCGGCATCCAGGGAATGACGGTAACGGAGGTCAAGGGATTCGGCCGGCAACGCGGTCACACGGAACTCTACCGGGGCGCCGAATACGTCGTCGATTTCCTCCCCAAGGCCAAGATCGAGGTGGCCGTCTCCGAAGACCTGCTCGAACGCACCGTCGAAACCATCATCGAGAGCGCCAAGACCGGCAAGGTCGGCGATGGCAAGATTTTCGTCACGTCACTCGAGCAGGCATGGCGCATCCGCACCGGGGAAACCGGCGACGGCGCGCTCTAGCTTCAATGCCCGCCAGCGGCTGCGCTAGCCAAACAGCTGTATAACGGCTAGCACCAGCATGAACCACAGCGCCAGCGAGCCCAGCATGTAGAGTCGAAATCGGGTCATTACATGATTCGTCGTGCATTGCACGGCACTGTGCAAGGCCCGAAAACCGACGAATATCCAGCCGGCGACGACGTAGGCGGCATCCACGCTCTCGGTTGCGTACAGGTACAGGCACAGCGCATAGAACAGGACCGGCAGTTCGCACAGGTTCTTGAAATTATTGGCCGCCTTGTTGACATCATCGGGTATGACCGCCTCTGCCTGCTTGCGCGATGCGACGCTTTGCGGATGTATCCTCTCTTTGACGAAGTAGCGGATGCGGGTGACGTAGAGCGTTATCCAGACGACGAGCGTCAGCAACATCAATGCGAGGAATGGACCGAAGATTGCTGTCTGTGCCATGGCTTCGCTGCTAGCCGTTCGTCATGCAGAACGCATTCAGCTTGTTGCCGTCGAGGTCGCGGAAGTAGCCGGCGTAGAAGTTGTCCATGCGTTGCCCCGGCGCACCCTCGTCCTTGCCGCCCAGCTCGAGCGCCTTGGCGTGAAACGCCCGCACTTTTTCGGGCGAGTCCATTGCGATCGCGACCATGACCCCGTTGCCCACGGTCGCGGCATTACCGTCGTAGGGTTTCGTTACTGACAGTCCGGGCGACTGCATGCTCGTGGCCCAGGCGATAAAGGTGTCGGTCTCCATGATGCGCTTCGCGCCAATGGTACCTAGCAGTGCATCGTAGAATTTCGCGGCCTTCGGGATGTCGTTACTTCCTAGCGTTACGTAACCGATCATGACTCGATGTCCTTCTGAGCAGGATGAAGCGATGGACTCAACATGCTACGCCAGATTCGGGCTTTTTCGCCAATGGAAAGCGCTGCGTGCGCCGGGCTCGTAGACGGCAGCAGGCAGACTCGCGCGTGCCCGACATCAAGCTGCGGCATGACCCGCTTCCGAAACAGTGACTCGGCGGCCCTGCCATTGAATCCGATGCACTCGATGAACGGATGGGCGGAAAAAAACTGCTCGAAATCATTGGTTTGTGCTGAATTCAGAGAAATGCTCAAATCGAGGCTCCCGGGCCGCACCGCCGCGTGCAGGACGTCCCAGACGGCAATGCCCGCCGCTTGCAGACGCCGGCAACGCTCGGCATAACTGCCGCTGGCCTTCGCCAGGCGCTGCATGATTGGCCAAAACGCGTTCCGCGGGTGCGCGTAGTACTCGCCCGTCTCCAGCGACCGCCGCCCCGGCAGACTGCCTAGCACCAGCACCCGCGCGTCGGCTCGGGCTATCGGCGCGAAGCCGACGGAGACGTCCTGTATGGATTCGGTCATTTTGCCCTGAAACATGCCGCATGCGGCGATACGATCCGAAGTATAACGACTGCATGAACACCGGGCGGCTGACTATACTTGTTGTATGCGGATTGCTGGCGACGTCGCCATTGAATGCGACTGACGATCGCACGACTAAGAAGAAGGCCTGTATCGACGTCAAGCAGAAAATCCGCAAGCTTCAATCGCGTATGCGCGCCGGCTACAGCGCGTCGCAGGGCATCCGGCTCGAGGAGAGATTGAGAGAGCTGAAACGCATACGCTATCGCGTTTGTCGCTGAACAGCGTTGGGGAATGCAATGCACAAGATCGTATCGGACAAAGAATGGATCGCCGCCCGACGCAAGCTGCTGTCTGACGAAAAGGCCCTGCAGCGACGGCGGGACGAGCTCGCTGCCCAACGCCGCGATCTGCCGTGGCGCAGGGTGACGACGGCGTATGAATTCGACGCGGAGTCCGGCACGGTGACGCTCGCCGAGCTGTTCGGCGACTGTTCGCAGCTGCTCGTCTATCACTTCATGTTTCATCCAGAATGGGACGCGGGCTGCAAGTCCTGCTCGTTCTGGGCCGACAACTATAACGGCGTTGTCGAGCACCTGGCGGCCAGGGACGTGGCGCTCGTAAGCATCTCGCGCGCACCGCTCGAAAAGCTGCTTGCCTACCGGAAGCGGCTCGGCTGGACATTCCCGTGGGTATCATCGGCCGGCAACAACTTTAATTACGATTTCAACGTCGCTTTCACGAAAGATCTGATCGAATCCGGCGACGCGATCTACAACTACCGCAGGACCGGCAACGTCATCGAAGACATGCCTGGCCTCAGCGCCTTCAAGAAAGCCGAAGACGGCAACGTGTACCACACTTATTCGACGTATTCGCGCGGCCTGGACGCGTTTAACACCGCGTACCAGCTCCTCGATCTGGTTACGGACGGCCGCAACGAGGACGGCCTGGCCTATTCGATGGACTGGCTGCGCCGCAGGGACGAATACTGAAGGCTATTACGCGGGAAAGAAGTCGATCGGTTTCGTCGTCGTGATCGGCTCGACGTCGCGCGCTTCGAAGCGGAACAGCTTGACGCGCTGCACCAGCTTTTCTTCGAGCTGGGTGTCACCCAGTTCGCTCGACACGATCTCGCAGGCCGTTACCTGGCCGTTAGGCGCGATCGTCAGGCGCAGCACCAGCTTGCCTTCGAGTGATGGATCACGGCGCAGCGCGCGATTGTACAGTGCGAAAATTGCGCCCTTGTTCTTGTCGAACACGAGTTCGATTTCCTCGCGGGAGCGCGACGCCTTGCCGCTGACGCCGTCGCGGCGCGCTCCGCCGGCGGCATTCTGGCCGATGCCCGCAACGGGGCTCGCGACCTGCGTGGTGCTGCGTCCGGCGATGCCGGTACCGCCGGTATTGCGGCTCATATTCGCAGTATTGATGCCGCCCGACGCCGTGCCAACTTTCGACGTGATCATCGAGCGTTCGTTGCGCTGCGCTTCGCCGACCGACGCCATCAGCTCGCGGTCGTCGTTCACGGTCTCGAGCAGGTCGTTGTCGACGAGATCCGACAAGTCTTCAGCGAAGGTAAACGCGGCCCTCGCCTGCTCGCGTGCGACTTCGGTCTGGTCGATTTCAGGTTCCGGGATCACTTCGGGTTCCGGCTCTGGCTCGTTATCGACGACCTGCTCCGGCTCCGGATCTTCGGGTTCCGGCTCCGGTTCTTCCTCTTTCGGCGGCGGGGGCGGTGGCGGCAGCGGCTTCTCCTCGAGCAGCAGCTTCGCGATGCGCGGCGGCACCTCGATGACTTCATAGGGATCCGGCTCCGGCGTCGGAATGAACGGCCAGGCAATGCCGAGCACGAGGACGACAGCAAAAATCTGGCCGAGTAGGCGCTGGAATTTTCGCTGTTGACCTGCGTCCGACGTCCACGGCAGGTCATACTCTCTGTAGAACGGTAAATCCAAGTCCGTTTCTCCTGACCGCCCGCCCTAGCGTGATGCCTGCAGATCGCCGAGCTTTTCCGAGCTCTTCTGCAGCACCGCGAGCGAGATTTGTCCGTAGTCGGCATCCGTGCAGGTCGCCATGACTTTCTTCAGTACGCTGTACGGAATTTCCTTGTCGCCCATGATCGTGACTTCACGACCGGCGATATCATCTTTCGCTTCGCGCCGGAGGACGCGATCATTCTGTGACTTCAATGCCTGGCGAAGCGC
>JBFIQH010000122.1:0-9334 GCA_041609735.1 Woeseiaceae bacterium
ACGACCAGGTCCTGTCGTCGGCAATAATGCGTTTCGTGCGTGTCGCGTACTCGCCATCAATGACGCCCTCGGCCGTAATGATGCCGGCCAGGTACATTTCGGCAACCGCCTCGATGATGCCAGAACCACAGATTCCGGTGACGCCAAACGCACTGATCGATGCATCGAAGTCGCTCGAATCCGACCAGTGCTCGGAGCCGATGACGCTGAAACGCACCTCCAGCGTGTCCCGGTCAATACGCACGCGTTCGATGGCGCCCGGCGCCGCGCGCTGGCCGCAGCTGATTTGCGCACCCTCGAACGCCGGTCCGGTCGGGCTCGAGCAGGCGAGCAGGCGCTCGCGATTGCCAAGGACTATTTCCGCATTGGTGCCGACGTCGACGACCAGCGAATAGTCTTCCCTGAGATGCGGCTCCTCCGACAGGATCATCGCGGCCGCATCGGCGCCAACGTGCCCGGCTATGCAGGGCAACACGTAGACCAGCCCGCCGGGATTGATTGCAAGATCCACCTCTCGGGCACGTACGTCGATCGCCGCATCGGTCGTCAGCGCGAACGGTGCGCCGCCGAGTTCGACCGGACTCAGCCCGAGGAACAGGTGGTGCATGATCGGGTTACCGGCAATCGTGGCCTCGAGCACGTCGTCGATGTCAATGCCGGCATTCGCCGCCACATCTCTAATCAGGCCGTTTAGCCCCGTGCGCACCGCCGCGGTCAGTTCCGCACTGCCCTCCGGGTGCATCATCACGTATGAGACGCGGCTCATCAGGTCTTCGCCGTAACGGATCTGCGGATTCATGACGCCGCCGGTCTGCACGACGGTGCCGGTTGTCAGGTTGCACAGGTGTGCCGCGATGGTCGTCGACCCGATGTCGATCGCGAGACCGTACGCGTCGCGCTTGAAGCCCGGCCAGACGGCTACGATCGTTGCGTCGTTGTGCACCGCGACGGTCACGGTCCAGCCGCCGTCGCGCAGCGCGGGCTGCAGCCCCCGCAGAATGACCGGATCGATATCGAGGTCGTTCAGCTGCCACTCCCAGGACAGCGCAAGTTTCAGGCGCTCGAGGTCTCCGGTGGGCTCGTCGAGGCTCGCTTCCTGCACCTCCACATAGTAGAGATGGATGGAAGTATCGAGCGTAACATCACGATATTCAGCTCTTTTTCGAACAAGTTGACGGTGCACCTGGCTTTCCGGCGGCACGTCGATGACCAGGTCGCCGCGAATCTCGGCCTGGCAGCTCAAGCGCCGGCCTGGAATCAGCGGCGAGCGGCGCTCGCCGTATCGCTGCTCGACGGCGCCGCGCGCGGACAGATTTTCCGCGCGCGAGACGATACCGTGCTTTGAAAAATCGCCCTCGGCACAGGTCACCTGGCAGCGGCCGCAGAGGCCGCGCCCGCCACACACCGAGTCGACGTCGACGCCGAGGCTGCGGGCGGCCTCGAGCACCTTCGTGCCCAGCGGAAACCGGCCGCGACGCCCGGAAGGCGTGAAAACGATTTTTGCGTCGGCTGTCGACATGATGCGAAGCGCCGTCGGGCTCAGGCCGAGCGGCGCCGCCGACGCCGATTGCCGCGCGCCCCGGTGTCGGCCGTTGGTTCGCGGTACTTCTTGATCCAGCGGGCACAATCGCGGTCGTGCCCCATCATGACGTCGGCGCCCATGACCGCCTGGATCGTGGCATCGTGCAGCGGGCTCGTGATGGCCGACGTCATGCCGGCGCCGATTGCCATCGTCAGAAACGCGCTGTTGATGCCGTTCCTGTTCGGCAACCCAAAGCTGACGTTGGACGCGCCGCAGGTTGTGTTGACCTTAAGTTCCTCACGTAATCGCCGCACAATGTGCATGACCTGCTTGCCGGCAGAGTTGATTGCGCCGATCGGCATGACGAGCGGGTCGACGACGACGTCTTCTCTCGGGATACCGTAGTCCGCAGCCCGCTCCACGATCTTTTTTGCGACCGCGAAACGCACGTCCGGGTCTTCTGAAATGCCGGTTTCGTCGTTCGAGATCGCCACCACTGCCGCGCCATGTTTTTTCACCAGCGGTAGCACCGTTTCGAGGCGCTCCTCCTCGCCCGTCACCGAATTGACCAGCGCCTTACCCTGGTAGACCGAAAGCCCCGACTCGAGCGCCGCGACGATCGACGAATCGATCGACAACGGTACGTCCGTCACGGACTGCACCAGCTGGATGGCCGCCGCGAGTATTGCCGGCTCGTCGGCGAGCGGTATGCCGGCGTTGACGTCGAGCATGTGGGCGCCGGCCTCGACCTGCGCGATCGCGTCGGCCTCGACACGGCTGAAGTCACCGTTCGCCATTTCCTCGGCCAATATCTTGCGGCCGGTCGGGTTGATGCGTTCGCCGATGATGACGAACGGCCGGTCGAAACCGATGCGGACTTCCCGCGTCGCCGAGCTTAGCAATGTTTCCGTCATTCGAAGTGCTCCTGTCTGGCGCTTTTTACGCCTGTCAAAAATAAATCAGGCGGTTCCCGTTCCGGGACGCCAGGGTTCGCGATCGCCGAGCACGCCGGAGCGCTCGACGATCTCTGCAACGCGGTGTTCCTGCCTGAAGGCCATGATGTGCACGCCGCTGACCCCTTCTATGTCGGCCAACTGCTGTATCAATTCGACGCATATGCTGATGCCCTCATCGCTCTGCTTGCTGGCGCCGCGCAAACGCTTGATAACGCTGTCCGGGATATGCACACCGGGCACATTACTGCGAATCCACTCGGCCGATTTCGCCGATGCCAGCGGACCGGCGCCGGCCAGGATGAACGCTTGCTCGTGCAGACCCTGGTCACGCACCGCCGCCATGTAGCGCTTGAAAATATCCATGTCGAAACAGTATTGCGTCTGGATGAACTGCGCACCCGCGGCGATCTTCTTGGCCAGCCGGAGTGGCCGGTAGTCGAGCGGCGGGCCAAACGGGTTCGCGGCTGCGCCGAGCAGTACGCGCGGCGGTTCCGTCAACTTGCGGCCGCTCAGGAATCGTTGTTCGTCGCGCATTGTCCGCACCATCTCGAGCATCGAGATACAGTCGAGGTCGAAGACCGGTTTGGCCTCCGGGTGGTCGCCGACCTCGACGCTGTCGCCGGTCAGGCAGAGAATATTGGAGACGCCCATGGCTGATGCGCCGAGCACATCGCCCTGGATCGCGATGCGGTTGCGGTCGCGCGCCGACACCTGCATGACCATCGCATAGCCGCGGCGCGTCAGCAGCGAACACATGCCGACGCTCGACATATGGCAGTTGGCTCCGGAACCGTCCGTTGCGTTCATCGCATCGACATAACCGTCGAATAAAGCGGCGCGTTCGTACACCTCGTTCGGATCCGCCGAATCCGGCGGCGCGATTTCCGTCGTCACGGCAAAGGCGCCGGCTCGCAGCACGCGCTCCAGCCGTCCTGGCGAGACATGCCCGGGCCGTATCGGCAACGACTCGCCCGGGATCAGCGGCTCGTCGTCAAACCGCACCCGACGCTCCCGCTTCAGGCTCGCGCCGTTTCAACGCCAGCTCGCGCAACCATGCCGAGTGACCGATGAGGCGATGGTCGACCGGCGGCTGTATGACCTGGATCGGCGGCGGCTGCTCGCCGAGCCCCTTGTTGCCTTCCCAGGCCTGCACCCAGACGCATTTCATCGACTTGTCGACCTCACAGGTGCCGTCGGCACGCACGCCGCCACAAGGCCCGTTTCGCATTTTTTTCGGGCAGTTCATTGGGCACGACATGCCGGTATAGGCGAGGATGCACTGACCACAGCTCTGGGAATCCACCAGCAATCCCTTGGTGGCTTTTTCCAGCAGCAAGACCGGTTTGTCGAGCCGGCGATAATCGATCTTGCGCAGCAGCGGATCCAGTCGCAATAGCACGGCCTCGACACCGGCATACAGCGCTCGCAGGCGCCGCGCGTGCCGCACAGACCATGTCCGCAGTCGATACACGTGGACTATCCGGCTGCAGAACCGTGACTGCGAATCAGTTCATCGAGCCGCTGGTTGGTAAAACGACGCTCGAACTCCTGTGCCGTTAATTCGGCCAGTTCCCGCAAATCACCGGCCGCATCGACCGTCGTCGATTCCCGTCGCCAGTCGGCCAGGTACGCGGCGCTGCTGCCCTTGCCGGCGCGCATGGCCGCGCGGTCGATCGCCTCCTGGAAGCGCGCGCTGAGCTGAACTTTCTCCCGCTGTCGGCCGCGCTGCATGATCACCTGCGCCGGGATGTCACGCCAGAATACGAGAATTTTTTTGACCATGATCTTGCTCTTGCAGAAATTCAGTCAGGCCACGTTCCAGAGACCCGTACCCGCAGTGAACGTGCTCGAACTCGAGTCCCAGCCGGGTCGCAGCAGCACGCGCCAGTAATTTCAGTTCGTCATCGATGGTCTGGGACAGGTAGACGAGCTTCGAATAATTGCCGAAGTACGCGTTGCGCAATTCCGGATGCCGATCGAGCTTCAACGGACGTATCACCAGATTCTCGAAGTTACGCGCCAGAAAATCGGTCAGATAAAAGGTGCCGGGCTCGGCTTCCGACAGTTCCGCGAACTTTCGCTCGCCGGCATAGAACTGGTAGCAATGTGCTCCGGGCAGGCGTTCGACCCGTTCCTCGTCGATGACACGGTCGATGGCGCCGCCCGTCCCGCAATCCGCGTAGGCGACAAATATGCGCTCGTAACGCTCTTTATTCTCGCGAATTTTCTGACGCAGTCGCTCCGGGATCAGCGCAGGACGGTTATGCAGGCGCGCATCGATACACTGCATGTGCAGGTGATCCCAGCGATGCAAACGCTTCAGCTCGATGATTTCGCGTGCGAGTGCGCCGCAGGCGATCACCAACACGGATTCACGCGCAGGCTGCATCGCGCTTTTCCTGCAGCAGGGCCGGCCCCATTTCGGCCGCCTGGGCCGCATCCCTGCAGTAGCCGTCGGCGCCAACGGCGGCACCGAACTCCTCATTGAGCGGCGCGCCGCCGACGAGCACGATGTAATCGTTGCGAATGCCCTGCTTGACCATTTCGTCGATAACGACCTTCATGTACGGCATTGTCGTCGTCAACAGTGCAGACATTCCGAGAATGTCGGGCTTGTGCTCTTCGAGCGCCGCGAGATAATCCTCGACGGCGTTGTTGATGCCGATGTCGACGACCTCGAAGCCGGCACCTTCCATCATCATCGCGACCAGGTTCTTGCCGATGTCGTGGATATCGCCTTTGACGGTACCGATGACCATCTTGCCGATCGGCTTGACGCCGGTTTCGGCGAGCAACGGGCGCAGAATCTCCATCCCGCCCTTCATCGCATTCGCGGCGAGCAGCACCTCGGGCACGAACAGGATGCCGTCCCGGAAGTCGATGCCGACGATTTTCATGCCGCCAACGAGTGCCTCATTCAAAACTTTTTCGGCGGACCAACCTCGCGACAACAGGATGTTCGTGCCCTCCTCGATCTCCTCCTTGAGCCCATCGTAAAGATCATCGTGTATTTGCTCGACGAGTTCACTGTCGTCGAGCTCCGCCAGAACGATGTCTTCGTCGTCCATGCCAGCGTCCGCTTCGGTATCGTCACTCACAATCGCTATACCTGCTCAGTAGTCCCGGTCTTCAAATTCGGATTTGCGCCGCGCGATGAAATCGAGCAGCGCTTCGTCGATCGCCGGATCCAGTGGCGGCGCCTCGTAGTCCCGCAGCATCCGTTTCCAGATCGCGTTCGCGCGCTGCGCTGCATCCTTGGACCCGTCCTGTTCCCACTGTTCGAAGCTGTTGTTATCGGCAATCGTCGAGCGGTAGAACGCTTTTTCGAAGTTCGCCTGCGTGTGCGCGGCGCCGAGAAAATGCGATCCCGGACCGACTTCGCGCAGTGCGTCGAGCGCCTGGCCGTTTTCGGACAGGTCGATGCCGGCAAGCAGCTTCGAAATCATGTTCGCCTGGTCGGCGTCCATGATGAATTTTTCGTACCCCATGGCCAGGCCGCCCTCCAGCCAGCCGGCCGTGTGCAGCATGAAATTGACGCCGGCCAGCGCCGAGGTCTGCAGCGTGTTCGCCGCTTCGTAAGCCGCCTGCGCATCGGGAATTTTCGACGCGCACAGGCCACCGCCGGTGCGAAACGGCAGCCCGAGACGACGCGCGATTTGTGCCGCCGCGTACATGATCAGGCTCGGTTCGGGCGTGCCGAACGTCGGTGCGCCCGACTGCATCGAGACCGCCGCGGCAAACGTGCCGAAAATGACGGGCGCGCCGGGCCGTACCAGCTGCACGTAGCTGATGCCGGCGAGCGCTTCGGCGAGAATCTGTGTCACCGTCCCGGCTACGGAGACCGGCGACATCGCGCCGGCAAGCAGGAATGGCGAAATCATCGTCGCCTGGTTGTTTTCGGCATAAACCGTCGCAGCGCCGAGCATCGTCGCGTCGAAGGTCAACGGCGAATTCGCGTTGATCAGGCTGGTGATAACGGTGTTTTGCTGCAGGAAGTCATCACCGAAAACGATCTTCGCCATGTCGACGGTATCCTGGGCCCGTTCCGGCGCCGTCACCGAACCCATGAACGGCTTGTCGCTGTACTTGATATGGCTGTAAACCATGTCGAAGTGGCGCTTGTTGACGGGGACATCCACCGGCTCGCAGATCGTGCCGCCGGAATGGTGCAGGCCCGGGCTCATGTAGGCGAGCTTGACGAAGTTCTGAAAATCCTCGAGCGTCGCGTAACGACGTCCCTTGTCGAGGTCGCGGACAAACGGCGAGCCGTAAGCCGGCACGAGCACCGTTCGGTCACCGCCGACCATGACGCTGCGCTCGGGATTACGAGCGTGCTGTTTATATTCTGCCGGCGCCGACGCGTTGATGATCGACCGACACAGCCCGCGCGGGAAGCGGACGCGCTCGCCGTCGATGTCGGCACCCGCTGCCTTGAACAGCTGCAGCGCTTTTGGAAAGTCGCGAAATTCGATGCCGATCTCTTCGAGCACGGTGTCGGCGTTGCGCTCGATCAGCTGCAGGCCTTCCTCATCGAGCACCTCGACATACGGGATCTTGCGATCGATCCACGCTGCAGTCGCAACTGCCTGACGCTGCCGCTCGGCGCGCTTGGCAGATCGCCCGCGTTTGCGGCGCGATGTAGCGCTCATCGATCGCCCCATAAGTCTTTGTTGAACATAGCCACAATCGAGCCCTAGACCTGTATCCAGTTCGCCAAGTGTGTGCCACTTTGCGGCACGCTGCATGATCCAAAGCGACGCATGATTGGCGAAACACGACAACGCACGGGCACGCTGCGGCGCAGCAGGCGGTCGGGTTCATGCTCGCAATGCATTAAATCCGCTTATGTGTCCAAATTTGGCTAGGCAGCGTCGCCCTTGGCAACGAAGAGCGACTGGACGGTGTTATATTCCATCAAGAAGTATTAAATTGTCAGGGGCCCAGGGGGAAAAGAATGTCTACTGAAATTCATCCGACGCGCACCGCGTTGTCGTTGGCGGTCGCGAGTGCGCTCGTTGGCGCCGGCACTGCCCAGGCTCAGCAGCAGCCTAAGCCGAAGCGTGCTATCGAAGAAATCACCGTCACTGCAACAAAGCGTTCCGAAAGCATGCAGGACATCCCCCTGGCCGTACAGGCAATGGGCAGCGAACAACTGGAAGAGCAGAATATCCAGAGTTTCGCCGATTACGTGATGCTGCTGCCCAACGTCAGCGCAGGCGGACGAGGGCCCGGCCAAAATGAAATTTACATTCGTGGTGCAGCGGTCGATGCGATCAATATCACCGTTGCCGAATCACAAGGCTCGGCCCCCAACGTAGCGCTCTACCTGGACGAGCAGCCGGTCACGTCCGGTGGTCGCAATCTAGATATCTACGTGACCGACATGGAGCGCATCGAGGTGCTTCCAGGACCACAGGGGACGCTCTACGGCGCGAGCTCAATGGCAGGCACGGTACGCCTGATTACGAACAAGCCAGTGATTGACGAGTTCCAGGCGAGCTTTAACGGCAGCTGGTCGACGACAGCCCATGGCGAGGACAGCAACTCTCTCGAGGCCATGGTCAATATTCCGGTGATCGACGGCAAACTGGCGTTCCGGGCCGCGTTGTTCAACGATAACCAGGGCGGCTACATCGATAACGTCGAAGGCACATTCGTCGCCGACAATGCAATCAACCCGACCTTTCCTGGCGATACAATTTTCTACCCGGGCGGAACTGTATTCGCCGACGGCACTGTAGTTGGCGCCGGAGGCGTCACGATTCCGGTCGCCAAGACGGCCGCCACGAATACGGCGCTCGTGGAGGATGATTTCAATGATGCGAGCTACAACGGTATCCGGCTCGGCGGCAAGTACATCATCAACGACGAGTGGGACTTGCTGGTCCAGCACACTTACCAGGCATTACGTACCGAGGGCGTATTTGACTATGACCGGGACAAGGGCGACCTGAAGGTATCGCGCTTCGTTCAGGACCGCCTCGATGACGAGTTCAATCAGACGGCCTGGACGCTGCATGGTCGGCTGAGCGCACTCGACGTAGTCTATACCGGTGCGTTTCTCGATCGTGAAGTTGATGCGAACATCGATTACACAGGCTACACGAATATCGGAGCATTCATTTCCGGATACCAGTGTGAATACCTCGTCGGCGGCTTTTATACCGGATTGGTTGGACCGACGACGACGTATACCTATGATCCGACGATCGGCGGCGACCCGGGAGTGGTTGAATGCGGCACACCAGCGAATGCGGCCGGCATCAACAACGAAATGACGCGCTGGACACACGAGTTCCGTGTCAGCACCGACTGGGACTCTCCGTTGAGCCTACAGGGTGGTATCTTTTTCGAAGACTTCGAAATCCTGCACATCGGCAACTTCAACTACCAGTCGCCGATAGATGCCGGTTTCTCCCCTATCGACATTCGAACGAATTCCGCGTTCGACAATTCGGCAGCCAATGCGCGCGGGCTGGTGAATAACGCGACGCAGTTTCGCAATGACAATACGCGTACCGAGGAACAGATCGCGTTGTTTGGTGAGGTGAAATACAACTTCACCGATAATCTCAATGCGGCAGTCGGCTTCCGATACTATGACCTGGAGTACGGCTACAAAGGCTATGGCGCGTGGCGATACGGTAACCGGCCGCTGTTTGTTGACGATGCCGACCCTAATAATGATATTCGCCCAGCGATTACCGGCGGGCGCGAATACGAAACCAACTTCGCGCAACTTCAGCCAATCAAGGTTGACGATACGATTGTCAAGTTCACGTTGAGCTGGACGCCCGGCGGCAATTCGCTTTTCTACGCAACCTGGTCGGAGGGCTATCGGCCGCCAGGCTTCAAT
>JBFIQH010000123.1:0-9321 GCA_041609735.1 Woeseiaceae bacterium
CGGCAACGCCGTCCAAAATCATAAAGCACTTATCCGCATGAGCTCCATCGATACCACCATCCTCTTCGCCTACCTGGCCATGATCATCGGTTTGGGCATCTATGCCAATCGAAAACAACAGGGAGTCGAAGATTACTATGTAGCCGGACGCCGTATGGGAACACTCACCATCGCCTGTCTGTGGATGGCTTCCTGGGTCGGTGGCGCCTCCATCATCGGGTCATCCGCCCGTGCGTTCGAAATCGGGGTTACATCGATCTGGTACATCACTGCGCTTGCCTTGGGATGTTTCTTGTTCGGCTGGCTGATGGCTGCGCGCATCAAGCGCGAGGGCGATGAACAGAATCACCTGACTTTTCCAGACTATGTAGAGCATCGCTTCGATGGCAAGACCCGGCTGGTAGCAACTGCTGCCATGTTGCTGGCTTATATTGCCTGTGCCGCCGGTCAACTAGTCGCCGCCGCAGCGATCTTGCAGGTATTGTTGAATTGGGATTACGACCTCGCACTGCTGGTCGCTGCGACGGTTGTGGTCATTTATACCGCAGTTGGGGGTTATCTGGCGGTGACCTACACCGACTGGCTGCAATTCATCTTGTTATTGCTGGGCGTGGTTATTGTGGGAATGCCCATTGCCATCTCCGAGGCAGGCAGTTGGGCTGACTTACGGGCAACCCTGCCAGCCGCTCACTTTAATCTTGGGGCGTCGGGCTTGGGCAACACCATTGCTCTTGTGGCGTCGATCGTTCTGAGTTTCTTCGTGGCCATGGACAGCTATACGCGCTGCTATGCGGCGCGCGACGAAAAATCAGCCCGAAATGGCGCGTTGTTGGCAGTGGTGTTCATTATCCCTATGGCCATTTCAGCAACCTGGTTGGGACTGGCGGCCGCTGTGCTGTTTCCGGAAGCGGCCAGTGGCAACGGCATATTGGCGCGCTTCATCGTGGAGCTGTTTCCGATTGGCCTGAAGGGTCTGGTTCTGGTGGCAATCCTGGCTGCGGTAATGTCGAGCGCAGACATCTGCATTCTATCTGCTTCGGCCAACTACTCGCGTGACATCCATCAGCGATTCCTGAGTCCCTCCATCTCCGACAAGAAGCTATTGCGTTTAGGTATCCTGACTTCAGCAATCGTTGGTTTTCTTGCGGTGTTGATGGCCTGGAAAATGCAGGACATCATCGGTATTTTGCAGATCAGTTTCACAGTCATGTCTGCCTCATTGTTCGTGCCGATCATGGCCGCCACGTTCCTGAAGGCGGTCAATGCAAATGCTGCGTTTTGGAGCATGTGTCTATCACTCATCACGGTCGTCTGCTGGCAAGTAGTGCAGGTGTATCAGGACGACGATTTGTTCTTTATTGATCCTTTGTGGCCGGGCCTGCTCGTATCTTCCGTCGTGTTCGTGGGATTGAGCGCTTTCTCCCGAGACACCGAATGACCACGGTCCTAATCGCCCATACACCGGAAGCCGCTGCCGCGGACTATGATATTGAGGCGTCGATACTTGGCACGAAAGCAAACATCATCCCTTATGTGTACGAAGGCGATCAGAACGAACTGATCGCGGTTTGTCGCGATGCGGACGTGATTCTCACAGCTTACGTGCCGTTGACACGAACGGTCATCGAGGCACTGCCACGATGCAGGCTAATCTCAATAAGCGCAACAGGCTACAGCGCGGTAGACATTGAAGCTGCGGCTGATAATGGAATCAGCGTCAGCGCGATCGATGACTACTGCTCCGAGGAAGTGGCCGACCACACGTTGTTACTTATGCTGGCGCTGGAACGCCGGCTACTCGATTATCACTCGCAGGTACAAGTAGAACACCGCTGGGAGTGGGATTCCGTATCCGGCTTGCATCGCTTGGGCGACCTGACGCTTGGGCTGATCGGATTCGGTACCATTGGTCGGTCCGTCGCGAAACGAGCACTAGGCTTTGGCATGAGCGTTATCGCAAATGACCCGCGAGTGGAGACCGCTGCTGCGCTTGAGCTCGGCGTGCAGCTTTGCGAAATCGACGAGATATTCAAACGCTCGAACATTATCAGTCTACATTGTGCGCTGACAACCGATAACGAGAAGCTCATCAATCGCGATGCATTCAGGCAAATGCGCAATAAACCGATCCTCATAAACACGGCGCGCGGTGGACTGATCGACGAAGCAGCACTGGTCGAAGCGCTTGATACCGGACAAATCGCTGCGGCCGGTCTCGACGTATTGACCGAAGAGTCGCCAAGAATGGAGGTCTCGCCGCTGATCGGCCGCCCCAATGTACTCATTACGCCGCACGTCGCGTTTTATTCCGATCGGTCGATCCTCGAGAATCGCCGCGTGTCGGCCGATAACATCCGGTATTTCCTGGACGGCGAACACGATCGGGTTCGAAAATACGTGCACCGGGCAGAGAGCGAATAAATGACCACCAATGTCGTCACTTTTGACGGGGCACCACCCCCGGGCACGATCAACTTCGGCGTCGGTCAGCCATCTGCCGATCTGTTACCAGTCGAAATCGCGCGTCAAGCCATGCTGTCGTTTCTTGCAGCGGCGCAGCCGTTTGACCTTAATTACGGCGTCCCGCGCGGCGATGCGCGCTTTCTCAATACGCTCGCTGCATTCCTGAGCAGAAATTATGGTGCTGTAGCATCGCCGGACAGCCTTTTCACGACCGGCGGCAATTCGCAGGCTTTGAGCCTTGTCTCGACTGTGTTCGCCAAGCCTGGTAACACCGTGTTCGTCGAGGAGCCGAGCTATTTTCTGGCGTTCAACATTTTTCGTGATCACCACCTCAATATTGTCAGCATTCCTATGGACGATGACGGGCCGAATTTGAGTGAGCTCGAAAACGCACTCGCACAACATTCGCCGGCGTTCTTCTACACCATCCCGAGTTACCACAATCCGACAGGACGCAATTCATCGGCGGAGCGGCGGCAAGAGATTGTCGGATTGGCCAGGTCACACGATCTTCTCATCGTGGCCGATGAGCCGTACCAGCTGCTCTACTACTACGACGAACCGCCGCCCGCTTATGGCACGATGATCGACAGCGGTGTCGTCTTATCATTAGGGTCATTCTCGAAAATACTTGCGCCGGCAATGCGTCTGGGCTGGATTCAAACATCCGAGTCTCTTATCGAAAAGATCCTTAGCATCGGCCTGATTCACAGCGGCGGCTGTATCAATCACATCAGCTCACATATTGCCCAGCACGCGATGACTCTTGGGCTACTCGACGCGCACCTCGAGAAATTGCGCGATACGTATCGCGGCCGCGTCGAGGCAATGGATATGGCGCTGAAAGAAAATTTCGATGGCATCGCAACATGGACGAGACCGGACGGCGGCTATTTCTTCTGGTTACGGTTTGACGAGGGAGTCGATACAACACCGATGAAAAACAAAGCCCTTAAACTTGAAAGCGGGTTCACGGCCGGGTCGTTATTTTCTGCTGAACAACGATTACGCAACTACATACGCCTGAGTTTCGCGCACTATAGTGAAGATGATATTTGCGAGGGTATCGCGAGGTTGCGGCCGCTATTCGATTAACCTGTATCACAAGGACGGGGCACGGTCCCCGGCAAACCCGCCGACGACTTGGCAGCCGGGACGCTCATCAGTATCCACAAACCCGCTGGCTCGAAGGAGTGATCCGTCCATGCGATACGCCGTAGCTAAACAGGCGGCCGGGAGTAGCTTCTCGGCGTATGTGCCTGATTTGCCGGGCTGTGTCGCAACAGGGGATACCCTGGACGAGGCCGAAGCACAGATTCGAGAAGGCATTGCCTTTCATCTGGAGGGATTGCGTGCCGACAATCTGCCGATTCCTCCAGCGTCAGGTCGCGTCGACTATGTCGAAGTTGCCGCCTGACAGTGCGCTGCACCCTTCACTTGACCCAGCCCGCCTTGTGCTGCCGCTTCAGGCGAGTTGCATCAAGTACGTGTTAGATTAGAGGTTCGGTGACCCGGAGACACAGTCAATGCGGAGCGCAACACGACACCTAAAGATTGCGCTGATCTTCTTCGTCTCCCTGCAAGGCTTAGTCGGTGGACTTGGCAATCTTGCGAGTCTCGACACGACATACGCTGCGGCTGCACGAGTTTTATCTATGGAAGGTGTTCAGCCATCGGTTCCGCGAGTATTCGCGTTCGACACGCCGATCGTCGTATGGATTGGCGTCTTTTGGATCTTGCTGCTGAAACTCATAACTGGCGTAACCGGTGCTATCGGTGTTTTTCAGCTCCTGCAGAACCGAAACGGTTCCGCCGATCAGTTTCAGACGGCGAAGTACTGGGGCCTCTTCGCTTGCGGTGCCTCCATCTTGATGCTCTTCGGCGGATTCATCGTCATAGGCACGACGCTGTTGTTCATGTGGGACACAGAAGCTGGTCAGGTAGCGTTCGAAGGAGCAACCTACTTGCTTATCTGCCTTGGTGCTGTGGCGTTGTATGTCAACATGAGAGACGAACAACGTCGGGGCGATGGCAGTGCCGACTGACAATGCGCTGCACGCGCCACTTGACCCAGCCCGCCTTGCGCTGCTGCTCCAGGCGGTCTGCGTCAAGTGCGTGTTAGCATAGACGTCAGGCATCAGCAGAAGGTGTTATGGTGAAATTGGTAGTTGTCATACTATTTCTAGCATCCGGCTTACACGCCAACGCGGCCGACTCGGAGGGTGAGCGCCTCGCTTACGTACTTGGTTGCATTAACTGTCACCACCAAACGCCGAAAGAGATTATCAACGCCCCACCCCTGCTGATTGTCCAGGCATATACATTGGAGCAACTCACAACCCTACTGAGAACCGGCATTACATCTACCGGTCGCAATCTACCCGAAATCGGAAGCATCATGGGCATTGTCGCCATTGAGCAGTTTTCCTATCTCAAGGACAACGAAATACTATTTCTCTATAACTATTTGAAAGAAGACTGGTCCCACGAGAAAGCTGTAAAGGAAGAGGAAAAAATTCCAAAGCTTTACAGATTTGAGAGTGATGTAGTTGAGTAACTGTGGTTCGGCGCTGCCTAACAATGCGCTGCACTTACAAACCGCTCCCGTCATCATTCTTGCATACGCAAGAATGCCGCCGTACGCTAGTTTCAAGTTAGCTTAGACGTCAGGCGGCAGCCGGAAATCTGCGCCAGCGATGGGAAGGTGACGGACTTTCGCAATGCGGCGCAGGCGAAGGACGATGAGACGGTCGTATTTTCCTGGATCGAGTAGCCCGACAAAGATACGCGTGATGCCGCCTGCGCGAAGATGACCGACAGCATGCAGAATCCGGAGAAGGCGGACCCGCGTATGGATCCCGAGAAAAATCCGATGCCGTTTGACGGCAAACAGCTGATTTACGGTGGCTTCGCTCCAATCGTTGAGCTGTAGTTACAACAAAGGTGCAAAAAACAAACCCGACACCGCTCACGGGCATCACGATCAGGCGAGCGAGGATTGTCGTCAGGTCGGGAAAATGAACCTGACACCCTGTAATTAATGGCAGCGGGGCCCGCCTGCCTCGTCCAGTCGCTGACAAGATAATTCCAGTCATTGCCATAATGCTTCTAGCTTCGGGATTTCGCGCGGGCTGATAATCGCGTGAGTACCGCTCTACGTGCTTACACGGACCCCGTGGCTTATGACAAAACAAGAACAAGACCGCGAGCTTGTTGACGCGGAGTCCGAACCCACTGCCGAGCTGGAGATGCTCCCGGAATCTGTGCTTGACGCGACGGATTCCCACCCGATCCCTGATGACCGGTTCGAGTCGGATCCGATCGAAGCCGCCGGGACGGAATCTGCCGGCGCTGACGACGATCGCACCGTGCCGGGCTCTGCATCCGGGGATACCAGCCTGGTCGACGCGCTCGGATCCCTGCGCAGCGAGGTCGACCTGGTTCGTGCGCTGACAGAATCACTCGATCGCGACGTCCAGGACGGTCAAGGCGTCACCACCGTGCTCGCAAAAGACCTGGAGGCAATACGCATGAAACAGGCCGCGACGGAAGAACTGCTCGGACTTTGCCGGAGCGAAATCGAGAAACTGAAAACGCAGATAGCGATGAGCCAGCAGGACGCCGCTCCGATGGCTGACGATGCCGGCCCCGAGACCAATCGGTCGCAGCAGGATTCGCCACAGATAATGCCAGGATCCGGGCAACGGCCGGCATTGGCAGGGGTGCCGGAAGCGGGAGCGGATGAATCACCCGCCGTCGCCGAATCGTCAAACGCAAAGCGCGCACAGGTCGTACCGTTCGACGATTTTGCCGCCGCGCCGGTGCCGGAGCGCTTGCTCGTCGTGAGAAATTGCAGCACATCGAAGTCCTATCCGCTTGACGAGGGTAACGTGCGGCTGGGGAGCAGCCCGGACAACGACATTCAGCTCGGCAGCAGCTACGTGAGCCGCCATCATGCCGAGTTCGTCAGCAGCCGGGCGGGCTGCGTGCTGAAGGATCTCGATAGCACGAACGGAATCTACGTCAATTCCAGGCGTATCAAGCGCTGTGCGTTGCACAACGGTGACTGGATCGCGATCGGCAAATACCGGTTCGAGTTCGTCGAACAGCATTGAACGACAGGGAGCAGCTGCAATGAAATCCGATCTCGCGACGTCACAAGCAACTGCCGAAGCCGTTTCCGGCCATGGGGAGGACTGGTTGCGGAAAGTGTCTGGCGCGGTTCGTCTGGCGGCCGGGAAAGCAAGGAAGATGCTGTCGGCGCTGCCCCTGCCACGGATTGCGTCGAACCCGTATGCCGCGTCGAGCATCGATACTGATGCGATTGCACGGCGACTTGATGTCGATGCTCGCGGACGCGCGGATGGCCAGAACGAGCGGCCGTCAAGCGACGAAGATACGCTGTCAGGAACCCAGGCTGAAATCGTTCACTACTTTCGGCGCCTGCGGGTGCGGGCGCAGGAACGATTGGCGCGCCTGCAAAGGCAAGTGTGCAGCGCGGCCGAGGCGATTGATGTCGACGACGCCAGATCCCGAATCGCCGACCTTCCGTCCCGCTGCCGAAACGCGGCCGTGCGGATCAAGGCCGAATTTCAGCCGCGCATCGAAAAGCTGGCGGAAAGGGAAACGCAGCAGCATCAGTATTACCTCGCGTTTCGTGAGCGGCATCAGCTCGATCGAATTGCGGAGGAGTCGCATTCTCCAGTCATCAACATCGCTTCCATTGCCATGTTGATCGTGCTGGCGACTGCCGCTCTTTCTGCTCTGGCGCTACCCGCCGCAGAAAGTCCGCAATTGCTGACATCGGGCTGGGCGCTGGGCATAGCTGTCGTTGTGGTTGTGCTGCCGTTTACGATCGGTGTTGGTGCACTGCGTTTCATGAATCACGCCGATGCATTGCTGCAACTGGCCGGGTGGCTGGCGACGCTGCTTACGGTGGTCGCGATTGGCGCCGTGCTGTACGCGGCAACGTGGTATCTCGCGTACGCGGCAAATGATCCGGCGTCGACGATCAGCGGTGCACTGGCAGCGATGGCCAATGATCCCTGGTCTCCGGTTGCCGATTTCACTGCCTGGCAGCGGACGAGCCTCGTTGGTGCGGCGAGCCTTATCGCATTATTCATCGGTTATCGCGCTGACGACCCGTATCCGGGCTATGGTGACGTACAGCGCGCCTATTACCGGGCGCGCGCGGAGCGCGAACGTCTCGTGTCAAAACTGCGCCGCAGGATCAATACAATGATCGACAATGCGGAAGCAGAGGTTGTTGCAGCCGCTGACCGGCTGAAGTCGGCGATCCAGAGGCTCGGTGCTGCGATCGATACGGCGGATCACTTTCGTAGCCGCCTTCCCGATTTCGACGGTGCGCTCGAAGACGGCTGCAATATCCTTCTCGATCGCTATCGGCGCGCCAACCAGGCCGCGCGCAGCTCGCCGCCCCCCATGTCCTTCTCCGAGCACGTGTGTTTCCGGTCCAGCACCGAGATCGAGCCGCCGACCGCAAACGATCAACGGGGCCAGTGGCAGGCCATTGTCGACAGCATGCCCGGGTTCGAGAAGGATGTCGTACGGGTTCGCCAGGACCTGCGCGATCTGAACTCGCAATCGCTCTACGCGCTAGACGAAGTGGAGGCAGAGGACAACCCCGGCAATTGCAGTTCCTGACGCGGGCTGATTGCGAGAAAGCACTTGAAGAGTTGATTGCGCTCAAGGAAGCGTCGGAAAACGCGATAGTCAATGCGGACGATTCGTCCTGCGCGCCATCCACGCGACAACAGAGTATCTACGCAAGCCTGGATGCAATTACCGAAGCGCATCGCGGAACAACCGGTTGGCGCGCACCGGAAACTGCAGCAGCGCGTCTCGCCCCGTCTCGAGCTGCGCATGTGGCGAGGCTGGCGGCGTTGAAAACCTGCGACGAAACCGACCACAAGACCCCGTGCAAGATCGGCGAGATCATCATCGAGGGCGAAGCTGCGACCGAAATCAAAGTCTGGAAAAAAGACAACTAACGGAAAAAGTGTAAAGAGTTCGACACAGCTTCCACGAGTCGCTTGGCCACGCAATTTCGCATCCGCGATATTTTCAACATATCAACCCGAGCCACGAGACTATTCAATGACATACAACCGCAACAATCATTATTCATGCATTTTTGTGTCATTAATTCGTGACCGCAGTCGCGATAAATATAGTTAGGCTGCATTCAGCCGAAATATGCGGATAGCCAGTTGCACTAACGCCCAGTCAGTCTGGGCGAGTGAAAGTGCGAAGCGTCTTGAAACTGCTGCGAAACGACGGATGGGCCGAAGTAGCCCGTCGCGGAAGCCACCGGCAACTTAAACATCCGACAAAGAAAGGACGGGTTACGGTCCCAGGCAAACCCGCCGTCGACTTGGCAGCCGGGACGCTCAACAGTATCCTCAAACAAGCTGGCTTGAAGGAGTGATCCGTCCATGCGATACGCCGTAGTTATAGAGTTGGCCGGGAGTAACTTCTCGGCGTATGTGCCTGATTTGCCGGGCTGTGTCGCAACAGGGGATACCCTGGACGAGGCCGAAGCACAGATTCGAGAAGCCATTGCCTTTCACCTGCAGGGCTTGCGCGCCGACAATCTCCCGATTCCTCCAGCGTCAAGTCGCGTCGACTATGTCGAAGTTGCCGCCTAACAATGCGCTGCACCCGTCACTTGACCTAGCCCGCCTTGCGCTACCGCTACAGGCGGTCTGCCTCAAGTGCGTGTTAGCTTAAACGTTAGGCGGCAATCGTAACTCGGTGCCACCCGCCGGCCGCTTTCCACCCGGAAGCGGACATTGAGCTAAACTAGCGACTAGAGGCTGCTACTGACCCATTACAGCC
>JBFIQH010000124.1:0-9258 GCA_041609735.1 Woeseiaceae bacterium
CGAGTTCACCCAACTCTTGCACAATCACCTGACTGATGTCGAAAAAGAAGCCATTGTCGGCACACTGTGGCACATCGCTTATGCCGACGGTGACCTCGACAAGTACGAGAATTCGCTGGTGCTGAAAATCAGCGACGGCCTGCACGTCACCCGTGGGCGCTGCATGCGCCTGAAGCACGATGCGGCCGGCGCCGGCGAGGGCTGATCGCCGGTCGGCGCCGCGCCCGGCCACAGTGCTATAGTTTCCTGTATACCGCGGCGGCCAGAACCAATAACAAAGAAGGGGTAACTGCTTGGACCAGATCATCGCGCAGCTGAATGAGTATGCAAGTGTTGTGCTCGGCTACCTGCGGCGCCCAGACATCCTCGCCCAGCTCGGCCTCGTCGTCGTGCTGTTCCTGCCAGCCTGGTACCTGTCCACGCGGGTAGAGCCCGGGCTCGAGAAGAAGGTTCGACAGATTTCCGGCATGCCCGGACTGCTGCGCGTTCTCGCCGCGTTCCTGCGCCGCCTCGAGTGGCTGTTCTACGTCATGTTGCTGGGTTCGGCCTACACAGTAACCGAGGTTTTCGGCTGGCCGGAGAACAATTACCTGCTGTACTCCGTCATGCTGCTGTCCGGCGCATGGCTGCTGATCAACGTCGTGTCGCACGCGATCCGCAGCCGGTTCATCGGCAGGCTGTTCGCCATCGTGGTCTGGGTCTTCGTCGCAGCGTCAGTGCTGGGAATCGCCGACGACATTGCCAAGGCGCTCGACGATATCGGCTTCAGCTTCGGCGACACCCGCATATCGCTGCTCAAGACCCTGCAGGCAATCCTGTTCATCAGCGGCCTGATGTGGATCACGTTCGCCGCAGGGAACTTCATCGACCGGCGCATCCAGAGCGTCGAGGAACTGACGCCATCGTTGCGCGTACTGCTCGGCAAGATCCTCCGCATTTCCTTCATCGTCATTGCTGTCATGATCGCGATGCAGAGCCTCAACTTCGACCTGACGGCGCTGACAGTGCTGTCCGGCGCCGTCGGTGTCGGCATCGGCTTCGGCCTGCAAAAGGTCGTCTCTAACTTTATTTCCGGCATCATCATCCTGCTCGACCAGTCGATCAAACCGGGCGACACGATTACGCTCGGTGAAACGTTCGGCTGGATCCGCGAATTGCGTGCACGCTTCGTTTCCGTCGTGACCCGTGATGGCCGTGAATACCTGATTCCGAACGAAGACTTCATTACGACGCAGGTCGTCAACTGGTCCTTTTCCGACAAATTCGTGCGACTCGATGTCCCGTTCGGTGTGTCTTACAATTCCGACCCGCATGAAGTCACACGCCTGGCTATCGAGGCGGCATCGGGCGTCGACCGCGTCGATGCCCAGTACAACAAGCCGGTGTGCTGGATGACCGAGTTCGGGGATTCATCGATTAACTTCGTGCTGCGATTCTGGATTGACGACCCGCAGGGCGGTTTGACCAACATTCGTGGCAAGGTCTTGCTCGCATTATGGGACACGTTCAAGGAACACGGCATCTCTATTCCGTTCCCGCACCGCGAAGTCATTATGCGGACGCCGATCCGGGTCGAAAGCTGATGCCCGGGCCACTTGCGCGAGGCACGGTGCACGTGGCCCTCGCGGCCGCCAAGCGGCAGCGTAATCGCAGATTATGGAATCTTTGCTACGCCACGAGGCTTTGACAAGTGATAATGTTGGCATAACAACAGAGCACACACTGCCGATGGAAACAACTCACCCGACGCTGAGCAGCAAGGCTTTCGGCGAGCACGCCGACAGCAAGCTCACGATCGCATTCAGCGCGCACCAGGCCGCCCGCCGCTACCTGGCCGAGGCGCTGAGCGAACCCGGGGGCCTCGCGCTGCTCGAAGGCCCGACCGGCTCCGGCAAGACGACGACCATTCGCGAACATGCCGCATGGATCGGGCGCGAACTGCCGGTCGCCGTGTTGAATGGCGCCGGCCTGTCGCCACGCCAGCTCGTCAGCGGCATGCTGACACAGTTCGGCATCGAACAGATACCGCTGCATGACGAGCAGGTGCTGCGTTCATTGAATCGTTTTTTGAGCGACCAGGCCCGCAACGGCAAGGTGCCAATATTATTCGTCGACAATTTCGATCGGACGATGGCAAGCACGCGACGCCTCATGAACTGGCTGGCCGCGCTCGATGAGCACGGCACGCCGTCGTTGCGATTCGTTCTCACCGGCGCGGAAGACCTGTCGGTGATGCTGCGCGATCACAGCGTGCGCGACCTCGGCGAACGCAAACCGGCGACCTGGTCGATCAATCCTTTAAACCATCCGGAAACGTTCAACTACCTGCGCACGAAGTGGATCGCCGCGGGCGGCAGCGACAGCGTCGATACGGTTTTCCCGGCATCCGTTTGCGCCCGCCTGCATGCAGAATCCCAGGGCCGTCCCGGCGCGCTCGATCAACTGGCGCTGGACGTCGCTGCAGAGGTCAACGTGACCGACGCACCGACGCCGAGTGTCGTTGTCACGCGCGATGGCGATACAATCGCCCGTCATTTGCTGACGCCGCGCAGCTATGTCATTGGCCGCAACGAACTTGCGGACATCCAAATCGAAGACCGGTTTGTCAGCAAGGTTCACGCGATGCTGCAGGTCTATCGTAACGCGATCGTGCTGTTTGACCTGAACAGCACGAACGGCACGACGGTCAATTCGATCGAAATCCAGAAACGATTGATGCGCAGCAATGACGTCATCACGCTGGGGCGGCACCGGTTGAAAATCGAAAATGCGCCGGCCGTCAGCGAGGAAGTCAATCAGCAGATCGAAGCGACTGACACCCAGACCCTGAAGAACCTCGCCGACATTCGACGCGTCCGCGCACGGCATACGATTGCCGCACTGAAACGCAAGTAAGCAAGCAAAATCGCGAGCCAAATCGACTAGTTGCCGTCGAGTCAAGCTCTGTGCTCGGCCACAACCGCGGAATACTTGCGGTGCTATTATGCGTCGCAATCACTGGTTACCCGCTTCACCGCGTGCCTGAATTGCGATGATTTCCTTCACCACGGCCATCTGGGCCTCGTTCCTGCTGCTAATCGGGATCGTCGTTGCTCTGGACCTCGGTGTATTTCACCGCAAGGTGCACGTAGTGACACTGCCGGAGGCGCTCGGCTGGACGGCGATCTGGGTGTCACTGGCGCTGGCCTTCAACGTCGGCGTTTATTACCTGTACGAATTGAATCCCTCCGGCTGGGACATGGACACCGAGCAACTGACCGGTGCCGAAGCAGCCATTCAGTTCTTCACTGGTTACCTTGTCGAGAAATCGCTGTCGATCGACAACGTGTTCGTCATCGCGATGATATTCGCGCATCTCCATGTACCGCTCGCGGAACAGCATCGCGTCCTGTTCTGGGGCATTCTTGGCGCCGTCGTGTTGAGGGGCCTGATGATCTTCGGCGGCATCGCGCTGCTCGAGCGCTTCGATTGGCTAGTTTACCTGTTTGGCCTGTTGCTGATCTTCTCCGCCGTAAGCATGCTGGTTATCCGGCACGACAAGCTTGCGCCGGACAACAATGCCGTTATCCGGCTGGTGCGGAAGATCTACCCCGTCACGCCCGAATTCCACGGCAGCCGCTTTTTCGTGCGCATCGATGGCGTAAAAACAGCGACCCCGCTGTTTCTTGCGCTGGTGCTGATCGAGACCAGCGATGTGACATTCGCGATCGATTCGATACCGGCGATATTCGCGATAACCCGCGACCCATTCATCGTATTTACGTCCAACATATTTGCGATTCTTGGTCTGCGCTCGCTGTACTTCGTACTCGCGGGACTGATGGAAAAGTTCCGCTACCTGAAGACGAGCCTCGTGTTTCTGCTCGCGTTTATCGGCGTCAAAATGTTACTCGTCCACCACCACCCGATCCCGAACCTCGTTTCGCTATCGGTGATTGGCGGAATCCTGACGGTCGGTATCCTCGCGTCGCTTGCTGCGGGCCAGGATATGGCGCCGCTGATGTCGCCGCTGAAAAATGATATCCGCCGGCTAGCAATCGCTTCATACCGGCAGGCGCGCAAGGCCGTCATTCTGCTGATCGGCTCGTCGGTGCTGGTTGTTGGCGCCGCGATGATCTTGTTGCCAGGGCCCGCCATTATCGTCATACCGCTGGGGCTTGCAATCCTCAGTGTCGAGTTTGCGTGGGCGCGGCGCTGGTTGAAAAAAATGCGCACCAAGATTGATGAGGCGCGCGCGATCGCTGGCAGTGCGCTTCGCAGGCGACCGAACGCCGGGAATAACGGGGTACAAGAATGAAGACAGGACTGATTGGCCTCGGCAAGATGGGCGGCAACATGGCGCGGCGCTTGCGGCGTGCAGGCATCGGCGTCGTCGGATTCAACCGCGACACCGCGGCAACGGGGCAGCTGGCGAGGGAATGCGGCCTCATCGGCGCGCAGTCCGACGCTGATCTCGTTCAGCGCCTCGACGCGCCGCGCGTCGTCTGGCTCATGCTGCCGGCCGGTGACGTCACCGAGTCGTACATCGAGTCTATGCGCGACTTGCTGCAGCCTGGCGACGTGCTGATCGACGGCGCCAACTCCTGGTACCGGGACTCATTGCGGCGCGGCAAGATGCTCGCCGAAAACGGCATTCATTTCGTCGACGCCGGCGTTTCCGGCGGCGTCTGGGGCCTCGACAACGGTTATGCACTGATGGTCGGCGGCACCGACGAGGCGTTCCGGCTCGTGCGTCCGATCATCGAGGCGCTGGCGCCGGCGCCGGACCTGGGCTGGGCGCACACGGGACCGGTCGGTAGCGGCCACTACGCCAAGATGATTCACAACGGCATCGAATACGGAATGATGCAGGCGTACGCCGAGGGCTTTTCTCTGATGCAGAACCGCGAAGACTTCGACTTCGACCTTGCAGAAGTTGCAGAGTGCTGGCGCCACGGCAGTGTAATTCGCAGCTGGCTACTGGACCTGACGGCGGAGGTACTCGCCGGCGACCAGCAGCTCGCCGACATAGAGCCGATCGTTGCGGATTCCGGCGAGGGCCGCTGGACGGCCCTCGAGGGAATTGAACAGGGCATACCGACGCCCGTCATGAGCCTTGCACTGATGACGCGTTTCGCCACCCAGGGTCGTCAGGACTATGCGTCGAAGCTGCTGGCGATGATGCGCATGCAGTTCGGCGGTCACGCGGTGTCGAAAAAGACCGACTGATCGAATCACCGTTACCCGCAAAAGCGCAGGATCCGGATCCGTACAGTCATCCACTGGAAACGAATCGGTACGCACTTGGATTTTCACAGGTACGGTGCAAGCTTTGACCTGCAAACGTCGCCGACACGGGGTGCGTCCAGGCGCGCTCATGTGCGTCCGCTGACGCATGAGGCTAAAATCAGGCGTATCACAACACGACATCGGCGCACACGTCGGGAGGATGGCCATAGTGAAGACAAATACCGGCACACTTACGCGCAGGGAATTGCTGATCGGGTCCGCGGCTGCGGGGGGGCTGCTACTGACGGGTGCGTCGGCGACGTCAGTTGCAAAAGTCGTCGACAGCACGGCAACGGCGATGCCGGGCCTGGCGGATCTTGCAAAGCGCATCCGTGGCGAGCTAATCACGTCCTCGCATTCAAAATATGACGAAGCACGGCAGTTGTGGAACGGCATGATCGACAAGCGGCCGCTGGCAATCGCGCGATGCACCGGTGCCGCCGATGTTATTGACATCGTGAGGTTCGCGCGCGAAAACAACCTGCCGGTCACGGTGCGGGGCGGTGGCCACAACATCGCCGGCAAGGCGCTGCGGGACGGCGCCGTCGCGATCGACCTCGCACCGATGAACGGCATCGTCGTCGATCCCTCGCGAAAGCGCGCGCGGGCGCAGGGCGGAGCGCGGTGGGGCGCTTTCGACCGTGAAACGCTGGCTGCAGGGCTCGTTACCACCGGCGGCACGGTCTCCTCGACCGGCGTCGGCGGTCTTACCCTCGGGGGCGGACTGGGCTGGCTGATGCGCAAGCACGGCCTGAGCTGCGACAACGTCGTGGCGGCGAATGTCGTGACGGCGGATGGCAACCTGCTCGCGGTCAACGAGTCCGAACATGCGGATCTTTACTGGGCGATTCGCGGTGGCGGCGGCAACTTCGGAGTCGTCACCTCGTTCGAATACCGGTTACACGACCTCGAGCCGATTGTCGGCGGGCTCACGATGTACCCGAGAAAGGCCGTTAAAGACATGCTGCACTTCTTTCGCGACTACACGGCGTCCGCGCCCGATTCCGTCACGACGATGGCCGGCATAATGATCGGCCCACCGGGCTCTCCCGTCGAAGGCCAGAATGCCGGCTGGATCGCCGTGTGCCACAGCGGGCCAGCAGCCGAGGGCGAACGCCTGGTGCAGCCGATCAAGGAATTCGGCCCGCCGGCCGCCGATTTCATCGGACCGATGGACTATTCGGCTCTCCAGACCATGTTTGATGCCGGCGCACAGCCCGGCAGCCGCAACTACTGGCGCTCCAATTTCATGAAGGAGCTGAGTGATGACGCGATCGACGCGATCCTCGCGCGCGCCGACGAACTGCCGCCGCCGGGAACGATGATATTGCTCGAGCATCTGGGCGGGGCCGTCAGCCGTGTCGGCGAACACGAAACCGCGTTCGCCAACCGGGGTGCGCTCTACAATGCTTCCATACTCAGCAGCTGGGTCGATGCCGACGACGACGAACACAATATCGCGTGGACGCGCGCGTTCGGCGACGAGCTGCGTTCATTTGCGACCGGCGGCGCCTATGTCAACTACATGGCGGGCGACGAGAGCGCGGAGAACGTCCGGGCTGCTTACGAAGCGAATTTCAAGCGCCTCGTCGCGGTGAAGCGCAAGTACGATCCGTCGAACTTCTTCAGTGGAAACCAGAATATTGTTCCATGACCGCTCGACGTAAGGGTCGACGGCCCGCACAAACACGCAGGTTGACGGCGTGGCTCGCCGCGGTGCGGCTTGTCTTCATCGCACTCTGGTCGATGCCGGCGACGGCGCAGCATGCTGACCTGGTATTGCACAACGGCATCATCTGGACCGTAGACGACGACAATCCGCAGGCGTCCGCCATCGCGATCACCGGCGACAAAATCGTTTACGTGGGAACGGATGACGGCGTTGCGAACCACGTCACCGACGATACCCAGGTCATCGACCTTCAGGGCCGCTTCGTTACGCCCGGCTTCATTGACAACCACGTGCATTTCGAATCGACCGGCAGCCTGCTGTACGGACTGAACCTGCTAGACGTATCCGATGAACAGACATTCGTCGAGCGTATACGCGAAGTCGACAGCCGCTATGCGCCGGGCTCGTGGATTACCGGCGGCGACTGGTCGGCCTACGAAGCCTGGTCCGCCAATGACGTCGGCAAGGCAGGCCGCATCGTCAATCCCAACGACGCGTACGGCAACCTGTTCCTGCCGAACAAATCGATGATCGACGGGTTTACCGGAGATCGGCCGGTGCTCGTCAATCGCTTCGATCGCAAGGTCTACCTCGCCAACTCCGCGGCACTCGAACGTGCCGGCATACGCCGTGGCAGCGTGGATCCCGCCGGCATCATCGTAGAGCGGCAGCGCAACGGGGAACCGACCGGCGCATTGTTCAATCCGGTCACCGCTGCGGTCGAATCAACGGTCCTTGTGCAGGACAACGTGCGAGCGCTGTTCGCTGGCCTGATTCCGCCGCCGTCGCGCGAGCAGCGCATCGCCGAGACGCTGGAAACCTGGCAGAAGATGGCCAGCGTCGGCGTCACCGGCTACAGCGACATCACGTCCGATCCGGTCTACGTCGACATCTACCGTGAACTGCGCGATCGCGGCCTGCAGACGGCGCGCGTGCGCTACCGGCCACCGCTCGACAAGTGGCAAGACATGGCCAACCTCGGCATACGCATCGGCTTTGGGGACGAGTGGCTGCGCTTCGGTGCCGTCAAGGCCTGGATCGACGGCATCATGGGCAACAGCTCGGCACGGTTTTACGAGCCTTACACGCACAATCCGGACAGTCGCGGCATCTGGCGCGACATCATGTTCCCGTTCGAGCGCAGCCCGGACAACCCCGAAGACATGCAAAGCAATCTCGAGCGCCTGGCGCTGAATGCCGACGCTGCCGGCATCCAGTTGACCGTGCACGCGATTGGCGACGAGGCGAACGGCTACCTGATGGACATGCTGGAACGCATCGTTCAGAAGAATGGCGACAAAGATCGCCGCTTCCGGCTCGTGCATGCGCAGGTCATGACCGACCGGGACATCGAACGCGCAGGCCGTCTCGGCATCGTCGCCGAGGTGCAGCCTTACCACGTGTCCGACGACATGCGCTGGATGGAGGAACGCATCGGCGCTGAACGCTCGCACGGCGCCTACGCGTTCCGACGCCTGTGGGACGCCGGCGCTATCGTCAGCTTCGGCTCCGACTCGCCGGGCACTAATGCATCGCGCTACTTCCTGAACCCGATGCTCGGTCTGTACGCGGCCGTGACGCGCAAGACGCTTTCCGGTAATCCCGAAGGCGGCTGGTTTCCACAGGAACGGCTGACAATCGAGGAAGCAATCCGCGCCTATACGCTGAATACCGCCTACGCGAATTTCGAGGACGACATCAAGGGCTCGCTCGAGGCCGGCAAGCTCGCGGACCTCGTCGTGCTGTCCGACAACCTGCTGGCGATGGATCCGAACGGCATCAAGGACGTCGAGGTACTGCTGACGATTGTCGGCGGCACGATCGTCTACGACAAACGTTAGTCGTCAGCACGATCTGCCAGCCAACTCGTCGCCTGATCAGGTTGCCAGGAGCTCCGCCTCGACCTCGAAAACGTGCGCATCAAAAAATCCGCGATCGCGCAGTGCACCGGCCAGCTCGAGAACATAGTCTCGGTTGGTGCCGCTCGGTCCCGACGATCGCTCGATGTGCGTCGCGATTTCATGGATCGGCGCCGGTCCGAGAAATGCATGGTTTTGCTCGGCGGCCCGGTACATGACACCGGCGACCACGTCGTCGTCAAAGCGAATGTCGACACCGACCCGCTCGTAGCCATTCTTCTCGCGAAAGTCGAGATGATCGAAGACAGACGGCTCTACCAGGAACGCAACACCGTCACAGCGCTCGCCCGGCGCCTCGATCAGCGTTACGACGCGCCCGGGATCGTCCGGCGTTCCGCGATGGTCATGCGATCCCTGCCAGAAGCGGCGCGCCCAGCCATCGATACTGCCGTGGCGCGA
>JBFIQH010000125.1:0-9101 GCA_041609735.1 Woeseiaceae bacterium
CGACGTCGGGCGATGTAACGTGTCGAACGGCGCAATGGGACTGCTGCGCATCGGCTTTCCGGATCTCGATGACGACGCGCGCAGCCAGCTGATCGGCGACTACCTGGAGCGCTACGCGCCCCGCGTCTCGATGCAAACCATCGTCTTTCCCGGGCTCGATTTGCTGCTGGAACGGCTCGATGACGCCGGCTGCCCGTGGGGGGTCGTCACGAACAAGCCGGAACACCTGACGACGCCGCTGATGGCCGCGCTTGGCCTCGACAGACGCAGCGTGGCGACGGTATCCGGGGATACGCTCACCGAACGCAAGCCGGCGCCGGAGCCGCTGTGGCATGCCTGCGAGATCGCCGGCGTCGACGCCGCGCGCTCGATGTATATCGGCGATGCGCTGCGCGACATCGAAGCCGGCCGGGCCGCCGGCATGACAACCATTGCCGCGACCTATGGCTACATTACCGACGACGACGATCCGCGGAGCTGGGGTGCGGACCAGGTTGCGGCAACCACCGCCGACCTCACGCAAATCGTACTCAAAGCGGTTAACCTAGAGTCCTGATGACCGCCATAACCATCAACCCGCTGTGGATCGAGATCGGCCTGCCCGCGCTGGCGATCGGCCTCGTGCTCGGGCTGCTGCTGACCTGGCTTGTCATGCGCCGCAAGCGCATCCTGCTCGAGGAACGCATCAAGAGCCAGGACGCGCTGCAGCAGGAGCGCCAGCAGGCGCTGGACGCGGCGAATGCGCAGCTAATGCAGGCCTTCAACGAACTCAGCAACCGCTCCCTGAAGGACAACAGCGAGAGCTTCCTGCGCCTGGCGGAGCAGCACCTGAACGTCCACAACGAAAAAGCAAAGCGTGAACTCAGCGAACGCGAAAAGGCGGTCGAGTCGTTGGTCAAGCCCATCCGCGATGCGCTCGAGATGTCGAAGAAACAGATCGACGAGCTGGAAAAGTCCCGCAGCGAGGCGTACGGCAGCATACGGTCGCAGCTTGAGGCGATGCACACGAGCCAGAAACTGCTGAAACAGGAGACACAGAACCTCGTCAACGCGCTGCGCCGGCCCGAGGTGCGCGGCCGCTGGGGTGAAATTACGCTGCGGCGCCTCGTCGAGCTGGCCGGCATGGTCGAACACTGCGATTTTCAGGAGCAGGTACACAGCGTTGGCGAAGGCCAGGTCATACGCCCGGATCTGATCGTCAACCTGCCGGATGGCGGGCAGCTCGTTGTCGACGTCAAGACGCCGCTGGACGCTTACCTGGAGGCCGTCGAGGCAAAAGACGACGTGCAACGCAAGCTCGGGCTCGAGCGGCATGCGAAGAACGTGCGGGCCCACGTCCGCGCGCTGGCAGCCAAAGCCTACTGGGGACAGTTCGAGCAAAGCCCGGAGTTCGTCATTCTGTTTATCCCCGGCGACCAGTTCCTGAGCGCCGCACTGAACGAGCAACCGGACCTGATCGAATACGCGCTGTCGCAACACATAATGCTGGCGACGCCGACGAGCCTGGTCGCGTTATTGAAAGCCGTCGCCTACAGCTGGCGCCAACTGGCACTTGCCGACAATGCCAAGGAAATCCGCAAGCTCGCCGAGGACCTGTACACTCGCCTCGGCACGTTTGTCGGTCACATGAACCGGGTCGGCAAGCAGCTGGCCTCGAGTGTCGAAAACTACAATAAGGCGGTTGGCTCGCTGGAACGCAGCGTATTGCCGGGAGCTCGCAAATTCGTCGAGCTCGGGGTGCACGAGAAACGCGAAATCGAAAAGCTCGAATCGCTGGAGCCCGTGCCTCGAACGATGATCGAAAGCACGTCCGACGATGAAGAGACCGGCGACGCAAACGACAAGACACTGCAGTAGGCACTATGGATCACAAGAACTACACCTACCCGGGTGACGTCCTGGAAGGACGCATCATCCTGATCACCGGCGCAAGCGACGGCATCGGCAAGGCGCTGGCGCTGCACGCCGCGGAACTCGGCGCACAGGTAATCCTGCACGGCCGTAACGTCAAGAAGCTCGAGGCTGTCTACGACGACATCGAGGCAATCGACGGCGCCCCGCGGCCGTCGATTGCTGTCATGGACCTCGCCGGCGCCAACGCCAACTCCTACCAGACGCTGGCGAGCAGCCTCGCCGACGAGTTCGGCCGGCTCGACGGTCTTGTGCACAACGCGGGTATCCTCGGCGAGCGCTATTCGATCGAGCAGTACGACGCCGTGTTGTGGCAGCAAGTCATGCACGTCAACGTAACCAGCGCTTTTGCGCTGACGCAGGTCTGCCTGCCCCTGCTGGCAGCGTCTGAAGATCCGTCAGTCATCTTTACCAGCAGCGGCGTCGGCCGCACCGGCAAAGCATTCTGGGGCGCCTATGCAGTATCGAAATTCGCAACGGAGGGCTTGTCACAGGTACTTGCCGACGAGCACCGTCACGCGAAGCTGCGCTCGAACTGCATCAACCCCGGCCCTACGCGAACGAAGATGCGGCAGGCAGCCTATCCAGGCGAAGACCGGGACTTGCTGAAAACGCCGGACGAGATCCTGCCGACCTATATCTATCTGCTCGGGCCGGAAAGTCAGCAAGTCACCGGGCAGAGCCTCGACGCACAGTAAGTATCAACATTAAGAAAAAACTCTATCTTTTTCTTTTAAAGGGTTTTTTCTTCATTGTCCGCGGGGCCGACGCGGGCGGTTTCAGCCGTGCCACGAGATAGAGCTGCCGCACCTGCGCCGGTGTCAGCGACTGATGCTTGCCGCGACGCAGCGAGCGCGGCAGGTCGAGCGGGCCGTAGCCGGTGCGAATCAGCCGGCTGACCTCATGGCCGACCGCCTCCCAGAGGCGCCGGACCTCGCGGTTACGCCCTTCGCGCAATGCGACGCTGAACCAGCGATTCGTGCCGTCCCCGCCGCTGGCTTCGATGCTGTCGAAGCTCGCCATACCGTCCTCGAGCCGCACACCGTCACGTAGCTGCCGCAGCTGGTCGGCTGTCGGCGACCCGTGCACGCGGACCGCGTAGCGTCGCACGACCTCGTTGGACGGATGCATCAGCGCATTGGCCAGCGCGCCGTCCGTCGTGAACAGCAGCAGGCCCGTGGTCGAGATATCGAGACGGCCAACGGCAATCCAGCGCTGACCCTTGAGCGCCGGCAGTGCGTCGAACACCAGCGGCCGCCCCTCCGGGTCGCGGCGTGTCGTCACCTCGCCGGCTGGCTTGTGGTAGATCAGGTGCCGATGCGCCTGTCGAAATGTCGGCAGTACGAGGCGCCGGCTATCGAGAAATACCTGCTCATCGCCTTCTAGCGAACTGCCGAGCTCGGCAACCTGGCCATTGACGGTGACGCGTCCGTCGCGAATCCAGGTCTCGATCTCGCGCCGCGAACCGTGCCCGGCTGCAGCAAGTACTTTCTGTATGCGGTCGGCCAACAGGGATCAGCCGCGGCCGGACTCCACAGGATCCGGCCATTCGGAAACGACGAGTTCGTCGTCGTCAGCGCCCTCTTCATCGCCGGACGAGCCGTCGGGCTCCGAGGCGCCTTCTGTATCGGGTACCAACTCCGGCAGATCGTCATCGTCGATATTCGCGTCATTCGCACTGACGACGTCGATCGCCTCATCCTCACCGAGCAGCGGAATTTCAGGAATCTCCGGAGGCGCCTCGAATTCCTCTTCCTCGACGGCCGGCAGATCGAGCTGCACGCGCAGACTCTCCCAGTCGGACAGGTCAGCCAATTCCGGCAGGTCGTCGAGCTTTTTCAGGCCGAAGTAATCGAGAAATGACTTGGTCGTGCCGAACATCGCGGGGCGACCCGGGACATCGCGGTGCCCGACGACGCGAATCCAGTCTCTTTCCATCAGCGTCCGCACGATATTACTGCTGACCGACACCCCACGAATTTCCTCGATCTCACCGCGGGTGATCGGTTGCCGATAGGCGACCAGCGCGAGCGTCTCGAACAGCGCCCGCGAATAGCGCGGCGGCCGCTCTTCCCAGAGCTTTTGCAGCCGCTCGGCCATCGTGGCTTTTACCTGGATGCGAAAACCCGAGGCAACTTCGCTGATCGTGATACCGCGCGCTTCGTACTCGTCATTGAGCGTCGCAATTGCTTTTCGAATTTCCGCTTTCTCCGGCGTCGAGCGCCCATCGAAAAGCCCCTGCAACTGATCAATACTCAGCGGCCGACCGGCAGCCAGCAGTGCCGCCTCGATGAAATATTCGATTTCTCTCTGTTCCATTGGGATTCGCTAATTGATGCTTGATTTCAGGAAACTTCGGTACCGATGGCATCGACGTCATTGTCGCCGACCAGGCGCACCGTCGAAGCGGCGCGCACATGCAAAGGTGCGTATTCGTCAGCCTGAACGACCTCGATAATGGATTCCTTCAGCAACTCCAGTATCGCTATGAAGGTCACGGCTACGCCCATGCGCCCTTCCTCCGGATCGAACAGATCGGAGAAATCGGAGAACGAGCTTGCCTTGATGCGCGTCAGAATTTCGGACATTCGCTGACGAACCGACAGCGGTTCACGCTGCAGGTGCAGGTTGGAAAACATTTCGGCGCGACGTAAGACGTCATGGAACGCAAGCAGCAGTTCCTTCATCGTCACATCGGGAAGCTTCGTGACAACTTTGCGCTCCGGCGCTTCGATCTGTGCAACGAAAACATCGCGCTCGAGACGCGGCAGATCGGAAATATCCTGCGCCGCTTTCTTGAATCGCTCGTACTCCTGCAGACGCCGTACGAGTTCGGCGCGCGGATCGTCTTCCTCCTCGTCCTCGACTTCGGGACGCGGCAACAGCATACGTGACTTGATCTCGGCGAGCATCGCGGCCATGACGAGGTACTCACCCGCGAGTTCCAGCTGCATTTCTTTCATCAGCTCGATGTACTGGACATACTGGCGCGTGATCTCGGCAATCGGGATGTCGAGGATATCGATGTTCTGCCGCCGGATCAGGTACAGCAGCAGATCGAGCGGGCCCTCGAACGCCTCGAGAAAAACCTGCAGCGCATACGGCGGAATGTACAGGTCCTGCGGCAGCGCGGTTACCGGCTCGCCATCAACGACCGCGAACGGCATTTCACTCTGCGCGGGAGCCTGTTTTTCGTCTTGCGCCGGCTTCGGTGCGTCTTCTTTCTTGAGGACTTTGAGGTCGGGCTTCATCGGGGATTCCGGGGGATTTGCGCGCATTCTAACGTAATTCGGCGGCGCATGACCGGCTAGCTGAAGCTCGACACGTCGCCCCGCCCGAGACGCAGTACTTCGACGGATCCGTGCGACAGGTCCAGCACCGTCGTCGGCTCGAGCCCGGTGGGGCCGGCATCGATGATTAGGTCCACCTGGCTGCCGATGCGCGCCTCGACATCCTGCGCATTCGTCAACGGCCTATCGTCGCCAGGTAGCGACAGTGTCGAGCTCATGATCGGCTCGCCGAGATCCTCGAGCATCATATGCACGAGCGGGTGATCCGGGACTCGCAGCCCGATCGTTCGGCGCTTCGGGTTCTGCAGCCGCTTGGGGACCTCGCGGGTCGCAGGAAGGATGAACGTGTAAGGGCCCGGCGTCATCGCCTTCAACAGCCGGTAGGCCCAGTTGTCGACACGGGCATAAATACTGATCTCGGACAGATCGCTGCACACCAGCGTGAAGTTGTGATTCTTGTCGGTCTTGCGGATGCGCCGGATCCGGTCAATGGCGCGCTTGTCGCCAATATGACAGCCGAACGCGTAGCTCGAATCGGTCGGGTACGCAATCAGGGCACCGCTGTGCAGCGCCTGGACGACACTGGCCACGAGCCGCGGCTGGGGATGCGTCGGGTGGATTTCGATCAGTCTGGCCACGCGCGGATTGTAGGGGGTCGACCCGGGTAAGCAAGCGCTTTCGGCCCTTAGACGCGAGCCGCCGGATCAGGCTATCATCGCCAGCCCCGATTCGAAACGGACCCGTTATGCAGGCGTTATTCGAGTTTTTGCCGCTGATACTCTTTCTCGGCGGTTACTTCTATAAGGGCATTTATTTCGCCCTCGGCTTGCTGATGGTCGCGATGCCGATCGGCCTGTTCGTCAAGTACCTGATGACGAAAAAGCTCGACAAGATGTACCTGTGGTCCACGATCTTCCTGCTGGTGGCAGGCGCCGCAACCTTCTATTTCGATAACCCGGAATTTCTCTACTGGAAGCCGACGGCATTCTACTGGGTTGTCGGTGTCGCGTTTCTTGCCAGCCTCTGGATCGGCGATCGTCCGCTGGTGCGACGCGCCTTCGATATGTCGGACGGCCTGGATACTGAACAGCTGACCCGGGAGCAGTGGTCGCGACTGAATCTCGTCTGGGTCGTGTTTTTCGCCTCGATGGGGGCGCTGAATATTTACGTCGCCTACAACTTCTCCGAACCATTCTGGGTGAAATTCAAGGTCTTCGGCCTGATGGGCATTACGATTGTTTTTCTCCTTGCGCAAAGCTTCTGGATTTTTTCGAAGCTCGACATCTCCGATAAGCGCAGCGAGCAGGAGGCGGATTGATGTGGTACGCCATTATCAGCCAGGACATTGACGACAGTCTGGCGAAGAGAACCAAGGCCCGCCCCGATCACATCGCACGCCTGCAATCGCTCGCCGCCGACGGCCGACTGCTGATTGCCGGACCACATCCTGCTGTCGACGCCGAGGACCCCGGTGCCGCGGGCTTCACCGGCAGCCTTGTCGTTGCCGAATTCGAATCATTGGACGACGCGCAACAATGGGCCGATGCCGATCCTTACGTATCGGCCGGCGTTTACGAGCACGTCGTCGTCAAACCGTTCAAATACGTATTACCCTGATGTCCGATCGTCAGAAGCGCATTGCTGAATGCCTCGATGCAGCATTCACGCCACAGGATCTGCTTATTAAGGATCAGAGCCACCTGCACGCCGGGCATGCAGGAGCAAAAGAAGGCAAGGGGCACTTTGACGTGCGGATCGTGTCGAATGCGTTTGTCGGTAAGTCGCAGATTCAGCGCCATCGGCTCGTGTACGACGCACTTGGCGACCTTATGGAGACCGAAATTCACGCATTGAAAATCCAGGCAAAGGCGCCTGACGAAGTCTGACACGGGGTATCATTACCCCCTATTCGCTTGAGGAAAACCCTTATGAGTTCTATTTACAAGCCCGGACGTTTCGGGTCTATCTTTGCTGTCGCTGTTTTGGCCGCAAGTTTCGCGGCAAACGCGGAGACAGAAATTACGGTCAACGGCGTGGATGTCGACAGCGCGGTGGTTGACGCCTACATCGAGACTCGCACGCAACAGCCCGCGTCGCAGGCGACTCCCGAAGAGCGCGCGCAGTGGATCGAAGAACTAACCGACCTGTACCTGCTGACGACGCAGGCTCGCATGGACGAGCTTACCGCTGACCCGAAGGTCAAGGCACAACTCGAGCTCCAAAAGCGCGGCCTTCTGGCCCAGGTCGCTGCCGGCGATTTCCTGGAACGCAATGCGGCGACGGACGAAGAGATCATGGCGGAATATGCGGCTCAGATCGAAGCATCGCCGGATCAGCAGTACAAGGCACGCCATATTCTCGTTGAGACACAAAGCGCTGCTGTCGACCTGATCGCCGAGTTGAATGAAGGCGCAGATTTTGAAGCGCTCGCGCGGGAACACTCGACGGGACCGTCCGGACCGAACGGCGGCGATCTCGGCTGGTTTGCTTCCAACCAGATGGTGAAGCCGTTCGCCGATGCCGTTGCGGCCCTTGAAAACGGCAAGTACACATCAGCGCCCGTGCAAACTCAGTTCGGCTGGCACGTCATCTTGCGCGAAGATTCCCGCGACGCAGAGCCGCCGACGCTGGACGCGGTACGTGACGTGTTGAAACAGCGTGTGGAACAAAGAAAGCTACAGCTCTACCTGGAGCAGCTCCGCGAGCTGAACACGAAGAGCTAATCCGACTTTACTTAATCCAAAATGCTATACAGATCAGGGCGCTACGGGCGCCCTTTTCTTTTTGGCGAGAACGATTTGTGACTCTAGTCACAGCAACTTGTGTGCATCACACCTAACATTGCTCGCGAGTCGTCCCTAATCGCTCGGGGGCGGCTCCTCCAACCCTCGCATCTCCTTAACAGGTTGATACGAGAACTAAGTCGACAGGGACGTCGACTTTTTTTTTTGGCAAAAAAAAAAGGCCACCGCGCAGGTGGCCTTTTCCTTTTTAGGAAAGGGCAAACTTCCGTGTTCCGAACTCCAATGAGCGCTTTCAGAGCCGCCCTTTCAGCTTCGGTTTTCTTTACCAGCTCGCCGCTTCTCCGGCGACCAGAACTCCACGGTCATTCGGCTGAATGCCACGAAATGTCCAGACAGTGCCTGGCTGCAGATCACCACCAGCAAGGCTGGACGTGTAGTCGACCGTCAATTCGCCCATCTCGACCTGACCCGTGAACCGATTGACCGATGTCGGAATACCGGTGACGTAGACCTCGGTTGCTCCAGGAACGTATTGCTCGCTGGATACCGAAACCCGATCGGCATAAAGCCAGCCAGGCCCCATTACCGAGCCTTCGACAGTGACCAGATCACCAACCCGAAGGTCTGACAACATCTCGCGGGATGTTGCGACTGTTTGGCCCATGGATACAAACGCGCCGAGATCTGCATTTACGCTGTCGACAACTCCGAGAAGGACTACGTCTGCCTGATCTATGCCTAATACATCAGCTTGGTCGATCCCAAGTATGTCGGCCTGGTCGATACCGAGAATATCAGCCTGATCTATACCTAAAATATCGGCCTGATCTATCCCCAGAATGTCAGCCTGGTCGATTCCTAGAATGTCAGCCTGATCTATTCCTAGAATGTCAGCCTGATCTATTCCTAGAATATCGGCCTGGTCTATCCCGAGTATGTCAGCCTGATCTATTCCTAGAATGTCAGCCTGGTCAATACCGAGAATGTCAGCCTGATCTATTCCTAGAATATCGGCCTGGTCAATACCGAGAATGTCAGCCTGATCTATTCCTAGAATATCGGCCTGGTCTATCCCGAGTATGTCAGCCTGAACGATACCTAAAATATCAGCCTGATCAATTCCCAGTATGTCGGCTTGGTCTATACCGAGCACATC
>JBFIQH010000126.1:0-8919 GCA_041609735.1 Woeseiaceae bacterium
TCTGGCGCCGCGGTGACGAGAAGACGACGATCCTGTCGGACAGCATTACGATCAGCAATGCATTTATCGACAGCCAGACCAATGTCGAGATCGTCATCGATGGCGAGCAATCCCCGGAAGTCGATTTGGTCAGCAGCTGGAGCATCGCTGATATCGCGGCCGCGAAAGCGTATATCCCCGAACCGGTCATGAAGCCGAAACTGTTCCTCTGGTTCCAGGATGCACTGATCGCAGGCCGCATGACGCGGGGCGCAACGCGTTTGCAGGGGCGGCTCGACCGGTTCCCGTTCGCCGACGGCAGCGGCCGCTTTCAAATCGAGGCGACCGTCAACGACCTCGACTTCCGTTACGCGCGGCAATTCCCCGTCGCCAACGTCACCGAGATGGACGTCGTCCTCGAGAATACGCGGCTTTATACCCGGCGTAATCGCTCTGTCAGCCTCGGTAACCGGACGGTCGACGCGCGAGTCGAGATTCCGGACCTCAGGGACCCCGTCCTCGAAATCGATGCGATGTCGACCGGCACGTTGTCAACGATCAAGAACTTTGCTGCGGCCAGCCCGATCAGTCGCGTTTTTGGCGGCCAGCTGGACCGGGTGACCGTGGCAGGCAATGCGACGCTGCAGCTCGATCTCACGGTACCGCTGAAAGACGTGCCTGCCTATTCGTTCACGGCACGAATCGTCAGCGACGACGGCTCGGTAGCGGTCGAAGGCCTGAAGCCGCCGATCACGAATATCAACGGCAGCGTGACGATCGAACGCGAGACACTGTTGAGCGAGTCGCTCGGCGGCCAGTTCCTCGGCGAACCGGTGACAATTACGCTGGCCGACGCGACCGACGCTTTGCCGGATTTTCGGGCCGTCGTCACCGTCGACGGACTGGCGACCGCCGATTCGATTAATCGTGGGTTCGAGTTGCCGCTCGATGAACAGCTGAGCGGTACATTTGCCTATACCGCCGAGGTCCTGTTTCCGCGCGCAGGAGCCGAGCCACCGGCCCCGCTGACCGTGCGTATGCGGTCGAACCTGCAGGGATTCGATGTGAAGCTGCCGGCGCCGTTCGGCAAATCACCCGATGATGAGAAAGAGTTCGGCGCTGCGCTCGCTTTCCTGCCGGCCGGCGGCGGTATTCAGTCTACAGGGCGGTCCGCTGACGAATTCGCCTGGGACATCCTGTTTACACAATCCGACGGAGCCTGGGACTTCGACCGTGGCGTGCTGATGCTCGGTGGTGCGGCGCTGATCAATCCCGAGGTGCGCGGACTGCACATCCGCGGTCGTACGCCGGAGGTACGCCTCGACGACTGGCTTGCACTGTCGCGCGGTGAAGACGCCAAGGTCGATATCGCGGAGCGCATCCGGTCGATCGACCTCGTCGTCGACAACCTGTACATGCTTGGCCAGCACTACACGGATCAGCAGGTGCGCGTGGATCGCAGCGCCCGGGACTGGCTGGTGCAGCTCGAGGGGGAGCTGCTGACGGGATCGGTCTTCGTACCGTACGATTTTTCCGCCGGCCGAGCGCTGGTGCTCGATATGGAGCGCCTGGTGCTGCCGGGTGACGACACTAGCAATCGCGCTGAACGCGAAAAAACGTCACTGGACCCGAGAGGGTTGCCGCCGATTTCACTGAAAGCCGGCGAGCTTGGGTTCGGAGAGCGCTACTTTGGGGCCGTCGAGGCCGAGTTCGCCCGGACGCCGGACGGACTGACCAGCGAGCGCATAGTCGCGCGCGACAACAGCTTCGAGATCGTCGGCAGCGGCAGCTGGCTGGCGGATCCGGAGGATCCGAAGGGTTCGCGCAGCCAACTGACGGCGACACTGACCAGCCGCGACGTCGTCGCCACGATGACCCGGCTGAACTATCAGCCCGGTATCGTCAGCGACGACATGAGCCTGCTGTTTGACATGAGTTTTTCCGGTGGCCCGTCCTGGGACTTCCTGCAGACGCTCGACGGCACGGTCGCGGTACGGCTGGGCAGCGGTCAGCTCGACGACGTGGAACCGGGCGCCGGACGCATGTTTGGGCTGATGAGTATTGTCGCGTTGCCGCGACGCCTGTCGCTCGACTTCCGGGATGTCTTCCAGAAGGGCTTCGGCTTCGACAGTATCCAGGGTGATTTCCGCTTCGACGACGGTACCGCGTATACCTGCAACCTGTCGCTCGAGGGTCCGGCGGCCGACATTGGTATCATCGGTCGCGTCGATCTTGTCAATCGCGACTACTCGCAGGCTGCGGTCGTCAATGCCAACGTCGGCAACACGCTGCCGGTCGTCGGCGCGCTGGCCGCCGGACCGCAAGCCGCCGCAGCCCTGTTCCTGTTTTCGCAGATATTCAAGAAGCCGCTGCAGGACATCGGGCAGGTGTACTACAGCGTGTCCGGAAACTGGGACGAGCCGGTGATCGAGTCGGCAAATGCCGCACAATTCGCGGCAATCGGCCAACAGAACGGTTGCCTGAACGATACCGAGTAAGGAGACTAATGTGATGAGCCGGGTTGCAGCCCTGCAGATGAACAGCGGTGCCGACGTCAGCGAGAATCTCGAACTGGCGGGGCGCTTGTTGCGTGAGGCGGCCGATAGCGGCTGCTCTCTCGCCGTGTTGCCTGAGAACTTTGCGCTGATGCCGAAGCGGGGCCGCGACAAGTCACGACATGCGGAGCGCGAGGGGGACGGTCCGATCCAGGCATTCCTGTCGGAAACCGCGGCGCAACTCGGGCTGTGGATTGTCGGCGGCAGCATACCGCTGGCCTCTGACGACGAGCACCGCGTGTATGGCGCAACCGTCGTCGTCGATGACCATGGCGCCCCGCAGGCGGTGTACCGCAAGATTCACCTGTTTGACGTCGACCTGCCGGATCGCGAAGAGTCCTACCGCGAGTCGCATTCGATGATGCCGGGCACCGAACTCGCCGTTGTCGAAACTCCGCTTGGGGTGCTCGGTCTTACTATCTGCTACGACGTGCGCTTCCCGGAACTGTTTCGGGCGCTCGTCGAGCGCGGCGCGTCGCTGTTCAGCGTGCCGGCGGCATTTACCGTCGTAACAGGGAAGGCCCATTGGCACACGCTGCTGCGTGCGCGGGCCATCGAAAATCTCGCCTGGGTCATTGCGCCCGGGCAATTCGGCCGTCATGCTGACGGCCGCTCGACGTTCGGGCATTCGCTGATCTGCGATCCGTGGGGTCGCATCGTCGCGGAACAGGCCGACGGCAACGCCGTTGTTGCCGCAGAAATCGACCAGGATGCACAGACCCGCCTGCGGCGGGAGTTTCCGGCGCTCGCGAACCGACGCCTCGACAACAAACATGGGAAAACCATTGACTGACAATGAATCCAGCGCCATCGAAGCGGTCATGGCGTCGATGCTCGAGCCGGCAGGGCTCGAGGAAAAACACCTGAACAGGACGCTCGGCGGCATCCTGTCGGGCGGCGTCGACTATGCTGATCTGTACTTCCAGGTCAGCCGGCAAGAGAGCTGGACGCTCGAGGACGATATTATTCGTGACGGCAGCTTCAGCCTCGACCAGGGCGTCGGTGTTCGCGCGGTCAACGGCGAGAAAACCGGCTTTGCCTATTCGGACGAGCTGATGTTGCCGGCGCTGACACAGGCCGCCGGCGCCGCGCGCGCGATCGCCCGTGCCGGACAGTCGAGGGCGCTGCCGGCATGGCGACGCGGCGACACGGCGCCGCTGTACCCGGTCGCCGACCCGACGAGCAGCATCAGCGACGAGCAAAAGACGGCGCTCCTGAACGATCTCAACGAACAGACTCGCGCGATGGACAAGCGTATCGAGCAGGTGATCATCAGCTTGTCGAGCAGCCAGGACCTCGTGCTGGTCGCCGCGTCAGACGGCACGCTGGCCGCCGACATCCGCCCGCTAATCCGGCTCAACGTCAGCGTCATTCTCGCCGACGGCAGCCGCCGGGAGCAGGGCTATGCCGGCGGCGGCGCGCGCGCTGACCTCAGGTATTTCCTTGGCAGCGACCTGCCCGTGCAGTACGCACGCGAGGCTGTGCGTCAGGCGGTTGTACAGCTCGACGCGGTGCCGGCGCCGGCGGGAACCATGCCGGTTGTGCTCGGCAACGGCTGGCCGGGAATCCTGCTGCACGAGGCCGTCGGTCACGGCCTCGAGGGCGATTTCAATCGCAAGGGAACGTCGGCGTTCAGCGGGCGAGTGGGGCAGCAGGTTGCCAGTGGGCAGTGCACGATTGTCGATGACGGTACGATTCCAAACCGGCGCGGCTCGCTCGCGATCGATGACGAGGGCACGGCCGGGCAGTACAACGTTCTCGTCGAAAACGGCATCCTGCGTGGCTACATGCAGGACAAGCTTAATGCGAAACTGATGGGTGTCAGCCCGACCGGCAATGGGCGGCGGGAATCATTCGCGCACATGCCTATGCCGCGCATGACCAACACCTACATGCTGGCCGGCGGGTACGATCCGGAAGAAATCCTGAAGTCGGTCGACAAGGGGCTCTACGCACCGAATTTTGGCGGCGGCCAGGTCGACATTACGTCCGGCAAATTCGTGTTTTCGGCGAGCGAGGCGTACCTGATCGAGAACGGTAAAGTAACGACACCGGTCAAGGGTGCGATGCTGATTGGTGACGGGCCGGAAGCGTTGACAAAGATATCGATGGTCGGCAACGATCTCGAACTCGATACGGGCGTCGGCACCTGCGGCAAGGAAGGGCAGTCGGTTCCGGTCGGTGTTGGCCAGCCAACACTGAAGATTGACGAGCTGACGGTCGGCGGCACCGCTTGACATAAGGCTCGAAGTTTTGCGCCGCTTTGCGGCCAGTCCGAGAGTTGCCTCACAGCATTGAACATAGTGTTCATATACTGTTGCCGCGTCTGACTCTGGAATTCGACCGATGGCATTCGATACAACAACGACAGAAAACGATCCCGATGACGCGTCGCAATCCTTCGTGCAGGGTCATCGCACCAGCCAGGAAATCGAGCCGGACCTTGCCGTTGACGGACTGTCAGACTCGCTGCTGTCGCGGCTACTCAGCTTGCTGGGCATCGGCCGCTAGCCGATCGTAGCGCCTCCGTTACGCATACCGCGGGCATGCATCGAAACCGCGGCGAGCGGTGGCCCGCTGCCGGCGGTCGGGGCATTTTTCGTGTTCCGGGCTGGACGGCGGCGGAGTGGCTGTGGACAATGGTTTACCCGATTCCGAGAACAACACCGCGGGTATGTGGGTCTCCAAACCAATCTATGAAGGCTTGCCGTATTTTTACCTGGTGGTCGGTATACTGACGCTGGCCGCGTCGATGTACGTCAATCACTGGTACTGGCCCACGATCAGCTTTGTAACCGGCCTGTTCTGCCTCGTCGCAGGCCTCGTGATCCTGCTGAAACGACGCGACGCGCGCGCCAAGGTCCGGCGCGGCCCCAAGACCTGACGACGATGACCGCAAGCCCTATTTCCGGGCGACCGACGCCTCGTCGTCTTCTTGCGCCGCACCCACGTCCGCCGGCTCGGTACGCAAGTCGTGATAGACGAGCTGGTGTACGCCGAGCGACACGATGTCGCCGTCCTTCAGGCGGTATTTTTTCACCTGGCGGTCGCCGACGAAGACCCCGTTTGTGCTGTTCAGGTCTTCAATGACGCAGCCCGTCTCGTCGCTGATCAACTGCGCGTGGTGCCGGCTGACGAACTTGCTCTTTATGTAGATCTCGTTGTCCGGCGAACGCCCGATGATGACGCGGCCCTGCGGAAACGACTGCACGGCGACCGTTTCGCCGTCGGCGCGCAGTTCGATCTCGGTTATATGCGCATCGTTCGCGGCTTTCGGTACGATATTTCGAATCGGTCCGAAGGTTCCGGTACTGCTGACGTGTTCTTTCCAGCCGAGTTCGTCGACCGCGGCCTGGATATCGTCGGCGTCGACGCGCTCCTTGCCGTCGGCGAAGGCGCACAAGAGCGCCGTGTCGCAAAGCGTGTTAACGAGTCGGGGCACTCCACCGGAGTACCGGTAAATGATCTCGAAACTGTTGTCCCCGAACAGCGCCTTCGACGAGCTGCCGGCGATCTCGAGCCGGTGATCGATGTAATTCTTCAATTCCTGCGAGCCCAGCGGGCCGAGGTGAAAACGCAGGCGAATACGCTGCACCAGCTGCTTCAGGCTCGGCGAATCCAGCGTTTCCTTCAGTTCCGGCTGGCCCGCGAGGATGATGCGCAGCACCTTTTCCTTGTGGGTTTCTATGCCCGACAGCAAACGGATTTCCTCGAGCACCTTTTTCGACAGGTTCTGCGCCTCGTCGACGATAAGTACGACTTTCTTGCCGTTCGAATACTGCTCGATCAGGAACATATTGAGCATGTCGAGCAACTCGACCTTGCGCTTGTTGAACGGCTTGAACCCGAATTCGGTTAGCACTGCCTGCAGAAATTGTGTGGCCGTCAGCTGCGTTTGCGAAACGACCGCGTAGACGATGTCGTCTTCGAGTTCCGACAGGAATGACTGCAGTAGCGTCGTCTTTCCCGCGCCGATTTCGCCGGTGATGACGACGAAGCCATCGGCCAGCCAGATCGTCGATTCCATGTAGGCCTTGGCGCGAGCATGCTGCTTGCTCCAGTACACGAATTCCGGATCAGGCGTCAGCCGGAACGGCTGCTCCTTCAGTTTGAAGTGTTCGAGATACGACATCCAGCTAGCTACACTGTCGGTTCATCATTGATTACGCTCGGTTTTTGGCAGTGCAATGAACAGTTTACCTGCATTCGCACACGGGCCGCCATGTCGAATGCCCTTACAATGGCGTGCACTGGGTCACACTTTGGGCAATCTCGGCCAGCCGGGCATCTCTTTCCGATGCGCTGTCCGCGACAACGGTGACGTGGCCGAGCTTGCGCCCAGGCCGCGGGCTCTTGCCATAATCGTGCAGGTAACCGACATTTTTCGCGACCGCACGCACCGTATCGGGAATGCTGCCGATCAGGTTCAGCATCCCTGCATGGCCGCGGATTGCCGTCGAACGCGCGCGCCGGCCGGTAATAGTCAGCAGGTGATTCAGGAACTGGCTCGATTCGGCGCCTTCGATCGTCCAGTGCCCGGAATTGTGTACCCGCGGCGCGAACTCGTTGGCCAGCAGCCGGTCACCGGCGACAAAAAGTTCGAGAGCGAGGACGCCAACGTAATCGAGGTGCTCGAGCAGCCGCCTTATGTAGTCATTCGCTGTCGACTCGAGCGCAGGCTCGCGGCAGGGCGCCCGTGACGTATGCAATATGCCGCCGACATGCTCGTTAACGGTCAGCGGCCAGGTAACGATGTCCCCGTCGGGATTGCGCGCACCGATGATCGAAACCTCGAAAGCGAAGTCGACCCACGCCTCGGCAATGGCCGCCTTGCCGTCGAATGCGGGCCACACGGCATCGATGTCTGCCGCACTGCGGAGGACCTGCTGGCCTTTGCCGTCGTAGCCGAAACGGCGGGTCTTGATGACGAGCGGCAGACCGAGATCCGACGCTGCCTGCTCGATGTCTTGCCGACTGTCGATCCGGCGATACCCGGGTAAGGGAATTCCGAGCACCTCGAACAGGCGCTTTTCCGAGAGGCGATCCTGCGCGTGCTCGAGTGCTTCCGGCGGCGGATAGATGCTGATCGTGTCGCGAAGTTTTCGCAGCGCGGCGACCGGCACATTCTCGAATTCGTAGGTAATGACGTCGGCGAAATCGGCAAGCTTTGCCAGCGCGTTTTGGTCGTCGAACGGCGCGCGAATGACGCGCCCGGTGCTGGCGGCGGGGGGCGCGTCCGCCGGATCGACGAAACAGCAGTCATAGTCGAGTTCGCGCGCGGCATGGCCGAGCATCTGGCCGAGCTGGCCCGCGCCGATAATGCCGATGCGCACGAGGTTCTGCCCTGCCGGCCTCAGGCTTCGCGCGGGTCGGGATTGGCAAGCACGCGCTCGGTCTGCTTGCGTCGGTACTCGTCGAGTGCGGTGGCGACATCGGCGTCGCCATTGGCGACGATAGCAGCCGCGAGCAGCGCGGCGTTGATTGCTCCGGCCTTGCCGATGGCCATCGTGCCGACCGGCACGCCGGCCGGCATTTGCACGATGGACAGCAACGAATCCTGACCACGCAGGGCCTTCGACTCGACCGGCACGCCGAGCACAGGAATGCGGGTTTTTGCCGCGGTCATGCCGGGCAGGTGCGCCGCGCCGCCGGCGCCGGCGATGATGACCTTGAGGCCGCGATCGAGGGCCGTCTCGGCGTACTCGAAGAGCAGGTCCGGCGTGCGATGCGCACTGACGACCTGTACGTCGTGCGCGACGCCGAGTGATTCAAGCGTTTTGCTCGCGTGCTGCATTGTCTCCCAGTCGGAACGGGAGCCCATGATGATGCCGACCGATGCGTTCATCGTGAAATTCTAACCATCCGGCGAGCCCGTCACCAGCACGGCATGTATTTTGCGAAATAATTGTTTTCGGATGCCGCGTTCAATCCGCTCCGTGGGGGCCCGATCGAGGGCCTCCAGCAGCTCACGGATGTCCGGGTGCTGTTCGCCGGAATCGGCTTCGAACGCGTCGAGCCCGGCATGCCCGTCGCGAACCAACCGGTCGCGCCAGCGCTCGGCGTTCGTGAATACCCGCTTCTCACGCCGGTCGTCGGCGCGCATGCGATCGAATAATGCCTCGATGGGTTGAGGATCGATATCGCGCATCAGCCTGCCAATGAACTGTTTCTGGCGGCGCAGCGCCTCGCGCGATTTCATGCGGCGGGCGTCCAGGATCGCATCACGCAGGCGGTCCGGCAGCGACAGGCCGTCGAGCAGGTCATCGCCGAGGTCGATCAGCTGTTCGCCGAGCGCCTGCAGCGCCTGCTGCCTGCGCTTCAATTCACTTTTACTGGGCTTTGAATCGGTCAACGGCTAAGCTAGGGAGACTCTGATTAATTCACA
>JBFIQH010000127.1:0-8653 GCA_041609735.1 Woeseiaceae bacterium
ATGACGATCATGTTCGGCAATTCGGGACTGTCGCGCGCCGAACGCGAAGCCATCGCCGTCGTGGTCTCTGCGAACAACGACTGCGCGTACTGCGTTCATCATCACGCCGAAGCGCTGCGGCGCTACGTCAAGGACGAAGAAATCCTGTCGATGCTGATGACGGCGGACGGGCTCGAAACGCTCGAACCGCGGCTCAGCAATATCGTTCGCCATGCCGAGAAGCTGACCACGGCGCCGGGCGCGATGACCGAAAGTGACCTCGACGAGCTGCGCGTCGTGGGTCTCGACGACAGGGACATACTCGACCTCTCGCTGGTCACCGCCTACTTCAATTTCGTCAATCGCCTCGCGCTCGGCCTCGGCGTCACCTACACGCCGCAGGAGCTGAGCGGATACAGGGACGAATAACGCGCCCGCGGCGACTGGCAGCTGCGCTCGCGGCTGTGCTAAATTGCCGGAAAAACCGCAACTTGTGGGCAACTTTGAGAATCATCCGACATTTCATACTGTTAGGCGCCATGCTCGCGTCGCTCGCTGCCGTCGCCGACATCGAGCCGCTGCCGCTGGATGACCTGAACGCCGCAAACCTGCGCGTCACCGCCCCTGCCGACCCCAACGTACGGAAAGTCTATATCGTGCAGTTGCGCGCGCCATCGGCGGCAGATGCTGTTGCGGCGACGTCGGCGCCGGTGTCGAAAACGGTTCCTGGCACCGGACCGCGCGCGCGATTCGACAAGACCAGTGCCTTCGTGCAGAGCTACACCGCAAGGATTGCTGCCGAACAAGACAGCGTGCTCGCAAAAGCCGGTGCCGGCACCGAAAAGGTCTACAGCTATCGCTACGGCATGAACGGCTTTGCCGCGCTGATGACCGAGCCACAGGCAATGAAGCTCGAGCGCCTGCCGGAAGTTCTTAACGTTTGGGAAGACGAAATCCGGCCCCTTGCGACAAACTTCAGCCCGGACTATCTCGAATTATTTGATCGTGACATCGGCCTGCGAGGGCCGCGCGGACTCGACGGCGAAGACATCGTCATCGCGTTCATCGACAGCGGCGTTTACCCGGAACATCCGTCATTGTCCGACAAGAAAGAAGCGGACCGCCCGCGTGCCTGTCGCTCGAGCTGGGGCGAAAGCTCGTTACTCGGGCGCTGGCTGTGCCGCAGGTACCGGCGTGCCGAGGACCAGCTGGTTTTTGACCCGCCCGAGAACTGGAACGGTACCTGCCAGGTCGGTGAAAGCTTCGAAGCAACGGACTGCAACAACAAGCTCATCGGCGCGCGCTGGTTCATCGACGGCGCGGAGGCCTCGGGCGCGATCGACAGCGGCGAGTTCCGATCCGCGCGCGACGTGGACGGCCACGGCACACACACGGCAACGATTGCCGCCGGCGTGCGCAAGGAAGCGTCAATCTACGGCACGCGTGTCGATGAGGTCCAGGGCATGGCGCCACGCGCGCGCGTGGCCGTCTACAAGGCTTGCTGGCTGCGGCCGGGTGACCAGCGCGCGTCGTGCAATACGTCCGATCTCGCGAGCGCAATTGACGCGGCGGTCGCCGACGGCGTCGACATCATCAACTATTCCGTCGGCACGTCGATGGACCGCATCTCGGCGCCGGACGACATTGCGCTGCTCGCCGCTACGAAGGCCGGCGTGCTCAGCGTCGTCGCCGCAGGCAATGAAGGACCGAACCTCGGCACGATCGGCTCCCCTGCAGGCGGGCCCTGGGTTATCACGGCGGCAGCGTCGACGCGCGAAGGCCAGACGTCGCGCGAAGCAATGCAGATCAACGAACCGGCGTCGATTGCAGGCAAGTACGCCGTGCGTGAGGCGAGTTTCACGCCGCCGCTGGCCGACAGTGACCCGATCGAGGCCGAGCTGGTGCTCGCCGACGACAACGATGACCTCGGCGGCGCCGGTACGACGTCAGATGCTTGCGAGTCACTGATCAATGACGAGGAAATCGTCGGCCAGATCGCGCTGATCCAGCGCGGCGGCTGCGATTTCGAGGTCAAAATACAGAACGCCGATGACGCCGGTGCGGCCGCGGTCGTCGTCTACAACATCGCGGGTGACCCGATCGTCATGAGCGGCGCTTCCGGCCTGTCTGATATTCCTGCATTGATGGTCGGCCAGGCCGACGGCGAATCGTTTATCGAGCAAATCGACGCCGGCGAGACAATCGTTGCCGTGCTCGACAAGGGCCTGCTGTTGACGGAAGCCGAATCCGGCAACCGCATAGCGACGTTTTCGGCGCGCGGCCCGGGCCCGGTGCAGGACATCCTGAAGCCGGACGTCAGCGCACCGGGTGTCAATATCCTCGCCGGCTTCACGCCGGACGCTGCTAATCGAACGCCGAACGAAACTTTCGGCTACCTGAGCGGCACGTCGATGTCGACGCCGCACGTTGCCGGCGTCGCCGCATTGTTGATGCAGTCGCATCCGGACTGGAGCCCGGCGGCGATCAAGTCGGCACTTATGACGACGGCGCACCAATCGCTGACGCAGTCAGACGGCGAAACGCAGGCGAACCCGTTCGATTTCGGTGCCGGGCACATCGTGCCGAACAAGGCGTTCGACCCCGGCCTCGTATTCGACGCCGGTGACGACGACTACGACGCGTTCGCCTGCGGGTTCGCGATCGAATCGGTACCCGACGAGCGTTGCAACGAACTCGCCACCAACGGCATGTCGTTTAAGGCACGCGACCTGAACCAGCCATCGATCGCGATATCCCGGCTGACGAGCCAGCAGACCGTGACGCGTCGCGTCACGAACGTATCGGACGAGGCGCAGAACTTCGCCGTGACGATCGCGCCGCCCGTCGGTATGCAGATTGCCGTCGATCCGCCGACGCTGGCGCTCGGCCCCGGCCAGACCGGGACCTTCGACACGACGCTGACTTATCTGACAGGGCCCCTCGACCTGTGGCGTTTCGGCTCGCTGACCTGGTCGAGCAACGATCACGACGTGCGCAGCACGATCGCCGTGAAGCCGGCGACACTGACGGCACCCGCCGAAATCACGTCCTTTGGCGGCACCGGTTCCGTCGATTTCGACGTCGAATTCGGCTACTCGGGCCCGTACGGACCGCAGGTCCATGGCCTCAACCTGCCTCGAACCGGCCGGGGATTTGTCGACAATGACCCGACGAAAACGTTTACGCCTCGTACCGGGAACGGCGTGACGCGGCACCTGGTGCCGGTGCCGGCGGGGCAGCTGTACCTGCGCATCGCGCTATTCGACGCGCTGACGGACGGCGATGACGACCTGGATATCTACATTTACTACTGTTCTGCGGAAAGCGGCGGCGTCAACTGCCCGAAAATCGGCCAGAGCGGCAACCCGACTTCGCAGGAGCGCTTCGACCTGTTCCGGCCGCCGGCCGGCACCTACGTCATTTACGTGCACGGCTTCGAAACCGACGAGGTTGCCGGCGGGCCCGGCGCCAATTACACGGTGCTTGCCTGGTTCTTCGGGGAGATTGACGATCCCGGCAACATGACGGTGACCGGCCCTGCGTTCGTCAACGCCGGCACGACGGAAACTGTGACCGTCGACTGGGCGAACCTGAACGCCGACACGATCTACATGGGCGGGATCTCGCACAACACGCCGAACGGCCTGTCCGGACTGACGCTGATCACTATCGGCAACTAGATCGTCACGAACTGCCGAAATTTGCTCGTCGGCCCGGCAGAACAACAGTGATAACTTGCTCGTTTTCCGGAGACTTCGCATGGCGAAAAAGTTGACGCGTTGCAAATGGGCCGAAGGCGGCAACTTCGACTACATCCGCTACCACGACGAGGAATGGGGTGTGCCGGTTTACGACGACCGCGTGCATTACGAGTTCCTGATCCTCGAAGGCGCGCAGGCCGGGCTCAGCTGGTCGACGATCCTGAATAAACGCGATGGCTACCGGAAAGCCTTCGTCGACTTCGATCCGGCGAAAGTCGCTCGCTTCACCGACAAGCGAATTGCGAAACTCCTCGAGAACCCGGCCATCGTGCGCAATCGTCTGAAAGTCACGTCCTCAGTTACAAATGCAAAAGCGTTTCTCAAGGTTCAGAAGGAATTCGGCTCGTTCAGCGATTACATCTGGGACTTCGTCGGCGGCAAACCCGTGCAGAACCGCTTCCGCAGGGACAGCGACATTCCGGCCACGTCACCGGAGTCGGACGCCCTTAGCAAGGACCTGAAGCAACGCGGCTTCAAGTTTGTCGGCAGCACGATCATCTATGCGCACATGCAGGCAACCGGCCTCGTCAATGACCATATCACCGGCTGTTTTCGATACAAGCCTGTTGTTGCGATGGGCAGAAAACGCTGCTAGCGACAATTTACTCAACTTGGACGAGGTCCGCAGTGGCTCCCCGGAGCCGTTGCCACAGAATGGCACCGGCGATGCCGATAATGGGCGACGTGATCAGTCCCGGGAAGTAGCCACCCGATGCAAGTGCCATCAACGGATGCGCGATGCCGTTCAGCACTCCAGCGATCGCCAGGAACCACGCGGCGAAGAACGCTGCGCGCCTGCTGCGCCCAAGGAGTGGCACCGATGCGATCCAGATCACTATCCACGCCAGATTGAAGGAAACGAAAAACGACAGCGGCATCGGATCCAGGCCGAGCAGGGACGGAAACCGGGTGTGAAAGCCGGTAAACCACTCCTCCGCGAAGTGCGCGCTCTGAATCGCGGTTGCAATTGCCAAAACGACAGATGCAGATGCTCGTTCTGCAATTGCATCGACGGGCGACGAGCGAGCGAGTGCAAGCCGTGCCGCGACGATGGCAACCAACCCCAGAATGACAACGCTCGGTACTACACTCCACATGATTTCGCTATTGCTGTCTGCAACGGACCAGGGGCAGTCATTTTGCCGTTAATCGTCCAGGCCGCCGGATTCTGCAGGCAACAGCCATGGCACTAAATCTTGTCAGCCCTGAATCACCGCGTCGCCGATATTGTAAAACGACTCAATCTCCTTAATCCGATCGCCTTCGAGCCGGTACCACTCGCATACCGGCATGTCGAATTTCCGATCGTCCTCGCGCGTCTGCCGAAACTGCACGCACACGTGGTTTCCATCCACGATCTGCTTCAAAACTTCCAGTTGATTGCCGAGGAACGTGTCTCTATTTTTCCTGACAATATCCATATAGCGCGCTTTTGTTTCTATCGTGCCGAACGGACTCGTGTGGCGAAAATCATCGGTGATCGGCAGGTTCTCGATATTTCCTGAATTCCAGCAGGCGAACCATTGGGCAACCGGTTTCGGTAGTTCACTCTTCACCTCCGTTCTCCTCTGCAATCTTGCTCGAGCTCGATCATCGCCTCGGCGAACGCGGTGCCGAGCCGGATGAATCCCTCGGTGTTGTAGTGCCAGCCATCGTCCAGGTAGGGCAAATCGTCGGTCACCGTCACATACGCGGCACAGGCGTCGTTGCTGACGTAGTCCTGCTGCGCCGCCTGCACCGTGCCGATGTAGTCCATGACGGAGCCATCGTCGGCCATGCCGGAGTCCGTGATTTTTCCTACGACGACCGGCAGGTCGTCCACTCGCAGCGCCGCGCGCAGCAGATTCATCAGGCGCTCGATATTTGCACGGTATTCATTTGCGGCTGCCTGGCTGTCAAACGCGTCGGCCTCGCCCTGCATCCAGACGATTCCGGAAGGAACGAGGCGATCGGTACGACCGTCGCCGTCAATGTCCGCTACGCCGAGCGCGTCGCGCAGGGTCCTGAGCGCGTGGTCGTACTGGTTGATGCCGGCGCCGTCCGAGAAATCCGGATGCCAGTTGCCGTAGCCGACGCCTTGCGCCAGCCCGGAACCGCCGAGCGCGTATTTGACGATTGCAATGTTCGTATCGGGTAAACGATCAGCCATCGTCCGGCCGAAATACAGCTCTGGCCCGAAGCGGTCGGACAGCGTCATCGTGTTGCCGTCGGTCCTGAAGCCGGTACCGAATCCGGGCTGCAGCGGCTGCCACATCCCGACCCCGCCGTGTGACTCGTTGTTCAGCGCCATCCGCCCGACAAAGATCATGACATTGTTGGAAGGGTTCGCAGCGTTCTCCGGCAGTTCGGCCGAGTAGCCGAATCCCTCCATATTCGACTGCCCACCGAGAAAGTAAAGCTTGTAAGTTGTTCCCCGTGGTTCGGCAACGACGCATCCGATCAGTAGAGCGGCGACGGCCCCGATCGAAGCAATTGTTTTCATGGCTTTCCTCACCTCGGATCGGCCTGCCCGTCGCTGCAACCGATAATGCTGAGAGCTCTCCATTCGTGACTATCCGATCGTAGCTGTATAGGCGAGCGCCTGGTAAATCTGCGTGCTCAGTGCGACGATCGCAAATCCCGCATGAAATCGCTCATTGCGTGAATAAGCTGCAAACATGCAGCCAACAATGATCGTACCCATAATGAATGGATACGATATTCCCAGGCTTACGAAGTAGTCGATCCCTTTGAGGAGTGTGTCGCCGATATCGACGACGTAGGCCGTTGCGAGAAGGCCGAAGAACCATCGGCGTCTCGATAGAAAGTAATCCCGATAGCCGTCGTAATCGTCCATATCTGAAGGGAATAGCAGCACGCAGAGAAAGTACAGGACAACCGAAAAGCAGGTGATATACAGGTAGAGTCCCAAAGTCCAGACCGATACCGAGCTGAGCGCGATTTGCCACCACCACCACCAGACGAGGGTGAAGAACATGAAGATCGCCCAGACAAGGTGCACCCAGTAAATGGGTTCGCGATCCGGGTTCTGCACGATCGTCGCCAATCCGTAGAGCAGGTGGGTAATACCGAGACCGATGATTATCGACGTGAGTACGGCAACGTATTCATAAACATCCATTGCGTACCTCGATTCGTTGGCGACGAAGGCCGGCTACGGGTGCGACATTGACGCTAATGATAACTCGATCAGCATGATCTCGATCGATTCGATGTCTCGTATATCGGACTCAGGTAAAAAAAGGCCCGGGCGTTGCCACCCGGGCCTTTCGTCTTTTGGTTCAGCTCAAGCTGTAGTCAGTCGATCAGACCGAGCCACCGCAAGAGCCTTCACCGCAGGCACCTTCAGCGTCCTTGTCCTTGTCGCCGCCGCAGGAACCTTCACCGCAGGCGCCTTCGCCGTCCTTCTCGCCGCAGGAACCTTCACCTTTCTTGTCGCCGCCGCAGGATCCTTCACCACAGGCGCCCTCGCCTTCTTTCTCCTTGTCGCCACCACAGGAACCTTCACCGCAAGAGCCTTCGCCGCCCTTACCTTCCTTGTCGCCGCCACAGGAGCCTTCGCCGGTGCCGAGCATGTAGCCTGCGCTCAACGATGACATGCTGAACGGGCTGTCAATCGCGTCGGCATTCGCGATACCACCCATTGCGAAAGAGCTGGCGAGAGCCGCTCCAACGGCCAGGGCTACGGGTTTTACTACTTTTCTGTCTGACATTCTTCTCTCTCCTACTTGCGTTACGCCCTAAGCGTGGGCATTCATGGCTGACGTCTGCAGTCTCTCTCAGGTGCTGAACGTCACCGAATTCTTCATCTTTCTTTCAATCCGTTCGAGGTCTTCGTCGTCGTCACCGACGATTGCGATGCTGCCGCTGCCGACCGGCAAGATGACGCCGTTGATCGATTCGCCACTGATTTTCTGCGCCTTACTTACTCGCTGGTTCTGCATCAGCAGGATCGTGACCGGTCCGTGCTCGCCCTGGATCACGAGGTGTGGCACCGTTTCCCCGTTGATAATGCAGCTCTGCGCATAGGTGATCAGACCGGCACTGTGGTCCAGGGTTGCGACACGTGCCGGCACTATGCGGGCGAGCCGGTCGTCGGATACCGCGGTTTCGGTGTTGTTGAATGCGTAAGGCTCGTGCTCGAGGTGCGCAACGATTTCGTCGGCCAGCGACTGCGAGACCAGCGCTGCCTGCATGCGGAACCCGAAGACCGCGACGATTGCTATCGTCGCCGCGACGGCGATCCATGCCGGCGCCGTCATGCGGCGCGCCGGCAGCATCGCGACATTGCCGGTGTCCAGCGACTCCAGCTCGGGCATCTTTAAAGGCGGCACCGGGATGGCCAGTGCCCGGGAAATTTTTGCGTCAAGCTCCAGCATTTCCTCGTGAAAAGCGCGGCAGGAGTCACAGGCCGCAACGTGATCCATCACGTCGGCCGATGACGGCTCCGCTGCCATCGCTTCCATTGCCCTGTCACATGTCATCATGATCCCTGTGTTCCTGTTGACACGCCCGCTTCGTTGCCGATGCGCTCTTTTAATTTCAGGCGCGCCCGGTGCAAACGTGTCAGTACTGCTCCCTGTTTCAACTCCATCAACTCGGCGATTTCTTTCGTGCTGTAGCCCATCAGGACCTGCAGCACGAGCGGTTCCCGATAATCGTCCTCGAGATCGAAAATGGCCTCGCGGACGTCGTCGAGCCCGTCATCGGTTTGCTCGGCGAGCAGCGCCTCCTGTGACGGCGTCAGGTCGTCGACATCGACGGTCTCGAGGCGCCGCCGCTCAAAGTATCGCGCGTTCTCGCGCCGGACAATCGTCAGCAGCCAGGGTTTGGCGGCGGCATCGTCGCGGAGCGCATCGAGCGACTTCCATGCGCGGAGCAACGATTCCTGTACGACGTCCTCGGCGACCGCG
>JBFIQH010000128.1:0-8517 GCA_041609735.1 Woeseiaceae bacterium
AGCCGGGCGCCGAAGTCGGAGTCGATATTGACAATGCGCGAGTTCGCGCGATGTTCGACGAACAGGCGGGCCTTGGCTTCGCCGTACGCCTGCATGTCGCCGTGATAATCCAGGTGATCGCGACTCAGGTTCGTGAACAGCGCAGCGCCAAATCGCACGCCGTTGACGCGCCCCTGGTCCAGCGCATGCGAGGAAACCTCGATTGCCGCATGCGATGCGCCGTCATCGCGAAACGACGCAAGGCGGCGATGCGTTTCAATGACGTCCGGTGTTGTCATTGCGGAGCTTGCGCGAATGTCACCCATCCCGTAGCCCAGCGTGCCGGCATAGCCGCAGCGATGGCCAAGCGTTTTCAGGCACCGGGACAACATCCAGGCCACCGTCGACTTTCCGTTGGTCCCGGTTACGCCGATGACGTCAATCTGCGCGGACGGTGCGTCGAAGAAGCGGTTGGCGATATCGCCGAGGTGCGACGCCAGCGACGCCACCGGTATCAGGGGGATATCGAACGATGCGGGGACCTTGCCGGCCGTGCTCGAATCGTAAACGCAGGCAACGGCGCCAGCGTCGCGAGCCAGCGACAGGAAATCCACACCGTGATGGGTCGCGCCCGCGGTAGCGATGAAAACGGAACCCGGCCGGACGCTGCGGCTGTCGATAGTGATATCGGCGACCGGTATCGCCGGTGCGGCCGCAAGCCGCTCGAGCAGCGTGTCGAGCGTCATGTGAGCGGTCAGGTGTTCAGCAGGCATGCTCATTGACTCGAAGCCTGGTGCGTCATTGCCTGCATGACGCTGCCGGGGTCACGTGCCGGAAGCGCGTCTGGCGGAATGGCAAGCAGCCGCAACGCTTCGGCCATGACGTCCGAGAACACCGGCGCGGCAACGTCGCTACCGTAGTAGAGCTCGCCGCTGGGTTCGTCGATGACGACAACCGCGGCGAGGCGCGGATCGCTCGCCGGTGCAAGCCCGGCGAAGATCGAAAAATACTTGTCCTCCGAGTATCCGCCGACGCCCGATTTCCACGCGGTGCCGGTCTTACCGGCGATTCGGTAGCCCGTCACCGATGCCTTCGTGCCCGTGCCGCCAGGGCGCACGACTTCCTCGAGCATGCGTTTGACGGCACTGGCCGTGTCCTGCGAAATGACCTGCTTGCCGTCGACCGGCTGGTCCAGCGCAACCAGCGATATCGGCCGCAAGCGTCCACCATTGCCGATCGACGCGTACGCCTGCGCCAACTGCAGCGGCGTCACCGATATGCCGTAGCCGTAGCCCAGCGTCGCCTGGTTGATCTGCTTCCAGTGATCGAAGTGCGTCAAGAGGCCCGCCGATTCGCCCGGAAACCCGCTGGCGGTCAGCTCACCGAAGCCGAGCGACGTCATCGTCGACCACAACTGGTCTGCCGGCAGCGACATCGCAAGCTTGGTCACGCCGACGTTCGACGAACGGGCCAGGATTGTCGTCAGGCTCACGCGGCCGAGATTGCGGCGGTCCTCGATCTTTTTCGGGCCGACGGTAACGTAGCCCGGCGCCGTATCGATGACGCTGCTTGGGCGGTACTGCCCGCTTTCGAGCGCCGCGGCGACGACCAGCGGCTTTATACTCGAGCCCGGCTCGAAGATGTCGGTGATCGCGCGGTTGCGGTAGCGCTCGGCCGAAAACTGCGAGCGATCGTTGGGGTTGTACGACGGCTGGTTGACGACCGCGAGCACTTCGCCGGAATTGATATCGAGCACGACGATCGACCCGGACACGGCGTTGTACTGGCGGATGGCAGACTTCAGCGCGCGGTAGGCAAGGTACTGGATGCGCAGGTCGATGCTCGAGCGGAATGCCTTGCCGTGACGTGGCGGGCGAATACTCTCGACGTTTTCCACGGAGCGGCCCAGGCGGTCCTTCAGCACCCGTTTGGCGCCGGACTCGCCGGCCAGCCAATGGTTGTACGCGAGCTCGAGGCCTTCCTGTCCCTGGTCATCGATGTCGGTAAAGCCGACGAGATGGCCGGTAACCTCACCGGCCGGATAGTAGCGGCGGTATTCACGCTGTACGTTGACGCCCGGCAGCTCGAGCGCAAGGACGTCGGCGGCCTTATCAGGGCTCAGGTGCCGCTTCAGGTAGACGAACTCCTTGTCCATGCTGCGCGTAATGCGGCGGATCGTCAGGTCGGCGTCGAGCCCCAGCGCGTTGGCGAGCTTCGGTACGCGATCCACCGCGTGTGCCAGCTCCTTCGGATTGACCCAGATGCTGTCGACCGGCGTGCTGATCGCCAGCGGCTCGCCGTTACGGTCGGTGATCGCACCGCGATGCGCCGAGATGCGCTCGGTGCGCAGGTGGCGCGTGTCGGCCTGCTGGTTAAGGAATTCCTTGTCCAGCACCTGCAGGTGAATGGCGCGCGCCACCAGCGACGTCGCCGCCAGCGCGAAGAAAACGATGATGACCGATACCCTGCCAACGAATCGTCTTGCAGTTTGAGTTTTTGTTTCTGCGCCGCGAGTCATTGTTTTTCAATTACGAATATTTCGGTCGCCCTTGGTCGCGTCAGCTGCAGGTCGTCCGCAGCAACCTTTTCGATACGCGCGTGTGTCGCCCAGGTGCTCTGCTCGATCTGCAGCTGGCCCCATTCGATATTCAACGCGTCGCGTTCGTTCGTCAGCGCTTCAAGCTCGACGAACAACTTGCGTGCCTCGTGCTTCGTGTAGACGAGCCCGATCGCACTGACGACACAGACAACGGCAAAGACAAACACCAGCAGCACCGGCTGCCGCCGGACGCTCAGCATCATCGGGCCAGCTCCGCGATGCGCAGCCGCGCGCTGCGTGCGCGGGCGTTGGCTGCGATCTCGGCGTCGGTCGCCGTCACCGCTTTGCCGACAATCGCAAGCCGCGGCCGGAACTCGGTCGGTACGTCGGGCATACCGCGGTACTGTTCAGCCTCGCGCGAGTGGTCGCGCATGAAGCGCTTGACGATGCGATCCTCGAGCGAGTGAAATGAAATGACGCAGAGCCGCCCGCTTTTTTTCAGCACGCGCAGCGATTGCGCGAGCACGTCCTCAAGCTGGCCGAGCTCGTCGTTCAGGAAGATGCGTATCGCCTGAAATGTCTTGGTCGCGGGATGAATCTTCTTCTTGCGCGTAGCCGCTGGCACGGCATCAAGCACTATCTGAGCCAACTCGGCAGTGGTCCGTATCGGCGACGTCTCGCGCGCAGCCACGACGGCGCGAGCAATACGCGCCGCATGCGCCTCCTCCCCGTACCGCTTCAAGATATTTTTGAGATCCATCTCGTCTACTCGCGCCAGGAATTCGGCCGCGCTGACGCCCGATTCCGGGTCCATACGCATGTCCAGCGGTCCGTCGCGCATAAAGCTGAACCCACGACCGGCTTCATCCAGCTGCGGTGAAGAAACGCCGAGATCGAGAAGCAGCCCGTCGACCCGTCCGATGTGTTCGTGTTCTTCCATGATGGCTTCGAGTTCTGCAAATTCGCCCCGTATCAGTTCGAATCTCGGGTCGCCAACGAGCGATGCAGGAGCATTGCTGATGGCATCCGGGTCCCTGTCAATTGCGAACAGCCGACCGTTGTTCCCAAGTTGCTCCAGGATCGCGATTGAATGTCCGCCGCGACCAAACGTTGCATCGACGTAAACGCCGTCCTGTAAAATCCGCAGTCCGTCAAGGACTGGCCCCATGAGCACCGGCACGTGCGCCATGCTCAACTTCCGTAATCGTGCAAACTAGAACGCAATCGACTCGAGGTCGGACGGCAGTCCGCCGTCGCCGCTCTCGTCAATCCATTCGTCACATTTCGCGTTCCAGGTGCCTTCATCCCAGAGTTCGAATTTGTTCCCCTGCCCGATCAACATCGCGTTCTTCTCGAGGTTCGCGAAATCACGCAATTCGCGTGACACCAGGACGCGACCGTTCGCATCCATATCGACCTCGGTCGCGTAACCGACCATAATGCGCACCAGCTGGCGCGCGACCTTGTTCATGCTCGGCAGCCGCACGAGCTTGCGCTCGAGCTCTTCCCAGTCCGGCAGCGGGTATATGAGGAGGCAATGATCCTTGTCGACAGTGACCACCATCTGGCCATCACAACGGGCGGCGAGCCGTTCCCGATACTTGGTCGGCACGGCCATACGCCCCTTGGCGTCCAACGTGACTTTGGTAGCCCCTCGAAACACGGTGGTTTGGACTGGCCGGGAATCGCTCTTTCAGCGCGATATCCGGGCGCGGCGCCCCTTTCCTCCCACTTTTTTCCACTTTTCGACACTATAGGGTCGACCTCACAGAGCGTCAACAAAGCTTTTCAATAACCTTAAGTTCTACAGTCACTTAGGGGCGTTTCTGTGGCCCAATTCGGGCGAATTGTGGCAGTGATCGCGCTAAGTAAATCAGTTTGTTACAGGTGGTTTCTCTACGAGCCGTTAAAATACGGTCGGTAAACGGCGACAAGCGGGGCGTTGGCGCCTGAAATTGGCCCGATTGCGCGACAGGGCCCGGAGGGCGGGCCAAAGGGGAGTTCGAAGCGACGAAATGGGGACATTCAGGTGGAAATGGCGGAGCCGGCCATAAGCCGGGTTCTGTCGAGGGCAATCATTCATCTGCGATGACCGTCACCGGTCACCTGAAGCAACCTACCCGGGAGTCCGCTCGGGACCGGCGGTGCAGGCCAAAGGCCTGCGCACTCCCCTATTTGGTCTTGCTCCGGGCGGGGTTTACCGTGCCGCGAGCTGTTACCAGTCGCGCGGTGCGCTCTTACCGCACCTTTTCACCCTTACCTGGCCGAAGCCAGGCGGTTTGTTTTCTGTGGCACTTTCCGTGGACTCACGCCCCCCAGGCGTTACCTGGCGCCCTGTCCGAGGGAGCCCGGACTTTCCTCTGTTCCGAAGAACAGCGATTGCCTGGCCGACTCCGACATTTCCGGCGGCGATTCTACGCTAATCCGGCGCGGCGCGCCTTGTCAGGCGCCATCGTCGTCCGTCAGTTCGATAAGGCGCGCGTACAGCGCATTCTTACGCTTCCCGGTGACGGCCGCGGCGATCGCGGCAATCTCTTTGGCGGGCAGGCGCCCAGCGAGTTCGACGAGCAGCCGGTCGGCGTCAATCGAGGACATCGGCGTTTCGCTGGTGCCGGCGACGACGATGACGAACTCACCTTTTTGCACGATCGATCCGTCGTCGAGCCCGCTGTCGAGGCCGCCGAGTGTTGCCGCGACGCAGTGTTCGTGCAGCTTCGTCAGTTCGCGGCCGATGAACGCGCGGCGATCCGGGCCGAACACGCTCGCCATATCGCGAATGCAGTCACGAATGCGATGCACGGACTCGAAAAACACCATCGTGCGCGGCTCCCGCGCGAGTGCCTTCAGCATCTCGGCACGTGCCGCGCGTTTGGCGGGCAGGAATCCTTCGAACGTGAAGCGATCGGTCGGCAGTCCGGCAGCCGACAACCCTGCGATGACCGCGCTCGGTCCCGGCACGGGAACCACGGTAATGCCGGCAGCGAGCGCGTCGCGCACCAGGCGGTAACCCGGATCACTGACGAGCGGCGTGCCCGCGTCGCTGACCAGCGCGACGGATCCGCCCGCGCCGAGCCGCCCGAGCAGGGCCTCGACAGCGTCCGATTCGTTGTAATCATGGAGCGGTGTTTGTGGCGTTTTCGCACCGATATGCGATAGCAATCGCCCAGTGTGGCGGGTATCCTCGGCGGCAATCAGGTCGACGTCGGCGAGTATTCTCCGTGCCCGCGGCGTCAAATCCTCGAGGTTGCCGATGGGCGTTGCGACGATGTAGAGCGTGCCGCTCATTGCACTGCTGTCCCCTGGCGGAATGGGCGATTGACGGCTTGATTACGCGTCGGGATGAAACAACCGGATGGGATAATGACAGGAACCATACTTTTGCGCAGCGAACATCGTGCCGGGCCCGGCAGCGGGATAGCAAGGACCGGCGTCATCGCGTTTTTGCTGCTGGTGCTCGCCGCGTGCGAGACCGGGACGCTCGGCGGGTTTGGCTCGCTGTCGGGCGAGAGCCGCGCGATTCGCCTGTCGCAGAACGGCGAATATGCAGAAGCAGCCGGGGTGTACATCGGGCTGGCCAGCGATGCTGTCGGCGTCGAACGCGGCCGCCTGACCCTGCTTGCGGTCGAACAGTGGCTGTATGCCGGCGACATCACGCGTGCGCGATCCGCATTCGCGACGGTTTCAAAGCCGCAGTCCGGTGAGAACCTGTGGCTATGGCATGCGAATTCCGCCGCATTCGCCCTTTACGACGGTAACGCAGATCGCGCCCTGGAATTGCTCGAGCCATTGAGCCGCGAACCGCTGCCGCTTGACCATCGCTCCCGTATTGACGTCCTGCGCGCGGACGCGTGGTTTCAAAAGGGCGATCCGGCGCGCGCCGTCGGGATCATGATTCAGCGGGAATCGTGGATGACCCGCGGCCGTGAGATCGAGCAGAACCGCCGCCGTCTCTGGCAAGGCCTGTCGGTCAGCCGCCCGGAGAATCTGCGCACATCGGCCGAGTCGGTCAGCGACCCGGTCGTGCGAGGTTGGCTCTCGCTCGGCGCGCTCGCCGCCGCAACCGGGCAACAGGGTATCGGCTGGGCAAGCGGTGTGAGGCGCTGGCGTGAGGCGCATCGTGATCATCCCGCCGTCGTCATCATCGACGACCTGGAATTGCCGGAGTCGGTCAGCGATTACCCGCGCCAGGTTGCACTGCTGTTGCCGCTGAGCGGCAATGCGGAAAGTGCCGGCCAGGCCATTCAAAACGGTTTTTTCGGCGCATATTTCTCGACGGCGAGTGAACTCGACGATAGCCAGACGATTCGCGTTTATGACGTCAATGCGGAGGGCGGCGCAAGCGCTGCCTATGCCAGCGCCGTGCGTGACGGTGCCGAGTTCGTCGTCGGGCCGCTGCTGCGTTCGAGCGTCACCGAACTCGCTAACGATATTCTCGTGCCGGTCCCGGTGCTGACGCTGAACAATCTGCCTGAGAACACGATGACGCCGCCCGGACTTTACCAGTTCGCCCTGGCACCGGAACACGAGGCCGCCTCGGCCGCAGAACGCGCGATCGCCGACGGCCATCGCTACGTCGTTGCACTGATACCGAACAGTGACTGGGGTCGACGCGTTTTCAGCAGCTTCGCCACGACGTTCGAGGCGCTCGGCGGTACCGTGCTCGATTACCGTAGCTACGTCACCGGCAATCCGGACTTTTCCAACACGATCGAAGACCTGATGGCATTATCGGGAAGCGTTCGACGCTATCAGCGACTCCGCGCGAATATCGGCGGAACGCTGCAGTTCGACCCGCGTCGCCGGCAGGATGTCGATGCCATATTCATGGCGGCGGACGCGGCCGCCGGACGGCTGATGAAGGCGCAGCTGAAATTTCATTACGCCGGTGACCTGCCCGTTTATTCAACGTCCTCCATTTATGCGATGGACGGGCGTTCGAACACGGACCTGAATGGTGTCATGTTTGCCGACACGCCCTGGATCATATCGCCGCAGCCGTGGATTTCTCGATTGCCCGCGTTGTACGAGGAATACTGGCCGCGGCAGCGACGCCTCGGGCGCCTGCATGCCATGGGATACGACGCGTACCAGCTTGTCGCGCCTTTGTATGCATCTCGCGGCGCGCCGGTCGCGGCCGTCGACGGTGCCACGGGGCGGTTGCGCGTCGATGCCGACGGCAAGGTACATCGCGATCTCGCGTGGGCGCAGTTTCAACGCGGTCAACCGGTCGCGCTGCCACGCCATGACTTCGCCGATGCCATTGACCGGCCGCCGTACTTTGACGGCGACTCAGCCAATCCCATACCGCCTGACGCCACGGACGCGGAAGAGTGGTACCAAGAGACCGTCGACGACTAGGGTCCGATGCTGAACAAATTGCCTTTCGATACCTGCGATCGAACGGGCTGCGGCCGGTCGCCCGCAACTTTCGCACCCGCCGCGGAGAAATAGACCTTGTCATGCTGGACGGCGATTGCCTCGCCTTCATCGAGGTTCGCTACCGCAACGCCAGCAGCTTCGTCAACGCACTACTGACCGTCGATGCACGCAAACAGGGAAAGCTTGCAAGCGCAGCAGCACTGTTTCTCGCAAAGCATGGGCGCTTTCGCCATAGCACCTGCCGATTCGACGTTGTCGGCGTCGACCGTAACGAGAATGGGGAACTGTCCATTAACTGGCGTCGCGACGCGTTCCGTCCAGGCGACTGACCGCGAGCCGCGACCAGTCTGCTAGAATCGCCACAAATTACGAAGCCGAGGTCCACATGGATGCCGTAACCCGCGTTCGCGAACATTTCGCCGAAAGTATCGCGACGAAGCAAAATGCCGTTGACGTCATCAGCGAGAGCATTGTGTCCGCTGGCGCATTGATGAGCCAGTGTCTGCTCGACGACGGCAAGATTCTGAGCTGTGGCAACGGCGGCTCGGCTGGCGACGCTCAACATTTCTCGTCCGAGCTATTGAATCGCTTCGAGATGGAGCGACCAGGCCTGCCCGGAA
>JBFIQH010000129.1:0-8437 GCA_041609735.1 Woeseiaceae bacterium
TCGACCGGACCGAAGCGGAAGCGGGCCAGCCACCAGGGGCTGAGCAGCAGCTGTCCGCCGATCAGTCCCGCGACAAATGTCATTTGCCAGAACCGTGGAACGGTACCGTAAAGACCAAGTCCCCAGCCATAAAACAGGGCCGTCATGACGACCGATTGCATCAGGTAGTTCGTCAGCGCCATTTGCCCGACGGCCGCAACGCGCTTCAGCGTGCTCTTGAACCAGCCCGAGGTCACGACCAGCATGATGAGACCGATGTGTCCGAATGCAACGACGATGCTGCCGACGTAGTTGTAGACGTTACCCGTGCGAAACATGTACAGCGGATCGTAACCGTGCGCGCCGGCATTAAACGCGCTCCATGCGGTGATCGGCAGTCCGATGAGGTATGCGGCCACCATCAGTCTGCGGTAGAAACTCAGGTCGCGCCGGCCGCTCAAGACGCCAACCTTCATCAGGGCCATGCCGATCAGCATCAAGCCCCCAACGCGCCACAGCACATAGTAAAGCAAGCCGTTGATTTGAAATGACGCGACGAATGACGCCCGGTGCACGAAACCGTCCAGCCACGTTCCGGTGTAGGCGGCGACCTCCGCGGCAATTTCGTCTTCTCCGGGCAGTATGAAACTGCGCATCTCTGACCACTCCTCGACTGCCGCGAGCTCTGCGTCGGTCAGTTCCGCCCCATCCAGCTGCTGTTCCTGCAGCTGTTCCGCGCGTGCCTTCAGGTCCTCCAGGTACGACCCGCCGCCGAAGGACAACAACGGTGCGATCAGCAGCATGAAGCAAGCCACGACAACGAGCGTCTGCGGCGCCATGTTGCGCAATGCGTACGCGAGCATGCCGATGATCGCGTAGAAAAACAGGATGTCACCGAACCAGACGAGGTAGGCATGCAACAACCCGATCACGAGCAACCAGAATTGCCGACGGTAAAAAATTCGGCCGAACGGCGCTGCCTTCTGCAGCGATCGCTCGTTCATCAATACGATGCCGGCGCCGAAAAGTATCGAAAATATCGACATGAACTTCTGGTCGAACATGACGTGCGTGACGATCCATGTTGTGACATTCAGCGGCTCGGTTCCGCCCCAGGCCAACGGATTCGCATACGCCGCAAACGGCATGGCAAACGCGTAAATGTTCATGACGAGGATGCCCAGCACGGCAACGCCACGCAGCACATCGAGCGCGACCAGCCGCTCGGCGCGGCTCACGGGGCCGGCCATCGGATCTCTGGCGGATGTGCCGGCGTCCGGATTTGTCATCGGGCGTTCCGTCGTCACTGCCGGAATCGTCGTTCCGGTCTTCTAATTGTCGCGCCAGCGGGCATTGCTTAAAGGCGAGCTGCTTAGAATAACGCATTAAATGTCGCTATTACACCTCTGTTTTATGACGAAATTTTCACTTGCTTTTTTCCGGTCGGACGACATACTGGGCCGCGGGCAAACTACTTAAAGGAGGTGATCCATGTCTAGTGAGATTGCAAAGGTGTCGATTGAGCCGGCGGGTCTTATTTGGATGATGGAGCAACCTTCCGGCATCCTCTGACCACTGCTTGACGATACTGATCTCACCCGCAAAGGCCGCCTTCAGGCGGCCTTTGTTTTTACGGACACATGCCGCAGTCCTCTTGTGATCGCTGGTTAGCGGGCGAGGATGTCGTCCAGCGCGTTCAACAGCGTATCGATCTCTTCTACCGTGTTGTAGTGCACCGGCCCGATACGGACGGCACCGCCACTATCGAGGATCCCCAGCGCCCGCGCGGGCTCGATTGCGTAGTTGTGGCCGCTCCAGACGAAGATGCCCCGTTCGGCGAGCGACCGGGCAATATCGTCCGGCTTTTTCGATGAGTGGGTGAACGCTACCGTCGGTACGCGCCGGTGCATCGATTCCGGATCCTGGATGCCGTGGACGGCAACGCCACCGATCGATCGCAAGCCGTCGATCAGCGCCGACGACAGACCTTTTTCGTAGTCGAACAGGCAGTGCATCGCGGCGCGCACCTGCTTGCGCCGTCCGGCGAGGCCGTCGAGATCCGCCGACGACGGCTCTGCCATCGTTTCCCCGATCCACGCGAAGTAATCGACAGCCGCCGTCGTGCCGGCCATGCCCTCGTGGCTCTGCGTACCCGTCTCGAAACTGCCCGGCGGCTCATCGGCGGCCGGCCGCACCTTGTACGGCACGAGCGCGCGCAGCAGGTCACCGCGGCCCCACAGGATGCCCTGGTGCGGCCCGAAAAACTTGTAGGCTGAGCAAACGAGGAAATCGCAGCCGATCGCCTGGACGTCCGTTGCAACATGCGGTGCCGACTGCACGGCGTCGACATAGCTCCACGCGCCGGCGTCGCGGGCCCGCCGGCAGACGGTCGTGACGTCGTTCAGCGTGCCGGTCAGGTTGCTGGCGCCGCCGATGCAGACCAGTCGGGTGCGTGGGCCCAGCAGCTCATCCAATGCCGCGAGGTCGAACTCACAGGTGTTCGTGTCGAACGGCAGCCAGCGTATCCGCAGGCCGAGGTCTTCAGCGAGCAACATCCAGGGATGCACGTTCGCGTCGTGGCACATGCGCGACAGCACGATTTCATCACCCTGCTGCATTTCGCGCCCGATGGATCGCGACAGGTGCAAGGTGATCGTCGTCATGTTCTGCCCGAACACGATGTCGTCCGCTGATGGTGCATTCAGGAAGTCCGCCATCGCCGCATGTGCCTCGTCGGCGATAGCGTCGGCGAGCTGTGATGTGCGGAAATATCCGCCAAGATTGGCGTTGGCGCCAAGCAGACACTCGCTCATGCGCGCCGCAACGGAGGCCGGCACCTGCGTGCCCGCAGGATTGTCGAGATAGAGACGCGGTGCTCCGCCGTCAGTTTCGTTGAGCGACGGGAACTTCGACCGTATCGTTTCTATGTCGTAAGGCACGTGTTTGTTATTCGGTAGCCTTGCCGCCCCATTTTTCACGGTGCGCATCTTCGGCCCGCTGCCTCACCTTGTGGTGACGCCGCGTCAGCAGCAGGGAATCGGGATCGCAGACCTCAGCGCGAATCAATCCGAGATCGCTGGCGGCGTCGAACAGGCTGGGGTACCAGCGTTCCCAGTTCGGCAGCAGACGCTCGACATCATCGCGAAGACTCATCGTCGCAATGTAACCGAGCCCCCCAGCCGAAACAACGACGGAGTCACGATTTTGAACGAGATTATTCGTCGATCATTCGCAGGCCAAGCAGCACCGCGACCAGCAGCGTTCCGCCGAGCCCGATCAGCGGCAAGGACGGTATCCAGCCGGGCGTCGTCGCTACGACATCGAACGGCAACGAGCGCACAAACCTGATCAACAACGTCACCATCGACGCAAGCGGATTAAGCGCAATCGCGCCGCCGATAGCCGCCGCCAGCGGAATCGCCAGCCTGCGCAACCACAGCCGCCGCCGGATTCTGCGCGTGATGCGTTCGCTGAAACCATTGTCGGCAATCGGCTCGGCGCGGAACAGCGCTACGAGTCGTTCGTCGACGTCATCTCTCAATCGATCAGCCATGTTGATAATCTTTGATGCCAAAGTCGTTCCTGATCTTTTCCTTGCCACGATGAATGACCGACTTGATCGTGCCGACGGGTTGATTCGTCGCGTCGCTGATCTCGCGATGCGACATGCCGCAGGCATACGACATGACCATCACGGCCCGTTCTTCTTCCGTCAGAACAGCGAGCAGCTTGTCGAGATCGGAAACGTCTTCCGTCGGTAAAGTGTAACTCCTCGATTCGAGGTCGGCCACATGGCCGGCCTCCGCGAGTATTTCGCCATAGCGTTTCGAGCGCCTCTTCGACTGCAGGAACGTCGTGTACGCGACCTTCATCAGCCAGCCGATAAACGAACCGCGACCAGAATACGTCTGCAACTTGCTCCAGGCGTGCATGAAACTGTCCTGCGCGAGGTCGTCGGCGAGCGCGACGTCCGCCGTCAGCCGGCGCAGGAAGTTTCTTACCTGCGACTGGTGACGCCGGATCAGCTCGCCGAACGCGTCGGTATCGTTGGTCGATACGACGCGCGCGACAAGCTGGTGATCTTCGGCGTCGCGCGTTGATGCCATGGCGATCGTCAGTCACGCCCCGCGTACCGGTACATGATCAGGTACGCCAAGCCGATCGCCGCCGGAAATGCGGCGCCGGCGAGGCAGCCGCGCAATGTATACCCGGTCGGATCCGGTACCGCCCAGCCGCACAGTGCCAAGCCGACGGCCAGCGCAAGCCATATCAGCGCGTAACGCAGGTCCTGCTTCGGGCCGGCCTTCGGGTGTCCGAGCCGGTCGATCAGTTCAGGGCTCAGTTCCTGCCCCTTGTCCAGCGCGAGCCGGATCGTCTGCTGCATGTCGTTGCGATTCCGGTGCCGGAACCACAGCGAGAGCCCCACGACGACTGCGATCGAAATGAACATCACAATCGGTATCAATTCTTCTGTCACGGTATCTACTCCAGTTAGTCAGCGGCCAGTGGACTGGCCTTACTCGCAAGATGCACGCCGCATGCCGCTTGGATGCAACAATTTAAGTTCTTGTTTTTCATGATATTTTTTTCGGTCAACATCGCGCGCGGCGGCGGCCGGATCGTACAATTTGCCGTACCGGTCAGCCAAGTGTCAGCGCAGCTGTCGCAATCGGCAAGCCCAATTGCCCTGATCGCCGAAACCAGACTGCTGGCTGACCGGGACTCGCGCTCGATGCGACCATCAAGGCCGCAATCGCTTAACCCCGATTGCCGTTCGACCGCGTTTATAGCGGGCATGAACACAGTAACGTCAGCTCGCGAACAGAGCAGGATCAACCTGCGCGACCCGCGCTATTACCAGATCGCAGTGCTGAGCACGCTGGTCACGTTCGGTGTCGTGGGGCTCAACTTCGGCATCAGCGCGGCGAACGCCGTCACCATTGTCACGATGGCACTCGCGACGCAGTACGCCGGCACGCGCCTGTGTGGTTTGCCGGCCTTCGATCCTTTGAGCCCGTTGATCACCGCGCTGTCGCTGACGCTGTTGCTGCGCACCGACCTGCTCGTCCTGGCAGCGCTCGCGGCCGTCATTGCAATCGGCAGCAAGTTCGTCATCCGCGTACGCGGCAAGCACGTCTTCAATCCCGCCAACATTGCCATTGTCACGTTGATATTGGCGACGGATCACGCGTGGATCTCGTCCGGGCAGTGGGGGAATGCCGCGCTCGGCGCGTTCGCGCTGTCCTGTCTCGGCTTCCTCGTGCTGACGCGCGCGAAACGCGCCGAAACGACGCTCGCATTTCTCGGCGCATACTCACTGTTGCTCGTCGGCCGCGCGCTATGGCTCGGTGATCCGCTGACAATTCCGCTCCACCAGCTCTCGAACGGTGCGCTGCTGATCTTCGCGTTCTTCATGATCTCCGATCCGAAGACCACACCCGATCATCGCATTGGCCGCATTTTCTACGGTGCTTTCGTTGCGGCCGCCACGATGTTCGTTCAGTTCATCCTGTATGAGCCCGGCGCGCCGGTACTCGCGCTGATCGCCTGCTCGCCGGTGGTACCGGTCATCGACGCACTGCTTTGCGGCAGCAAATACAACTGGTCGCTGCCATCGGCAGTGATCTCGACCGATAACCCGAAACTGGTCAAAGGAGTTTCATGATGCGTTTTCTAGTATTGATTGTTGTCGCGGCGGTCACCGTCACGATATCGCAAACGGCAGAGGCCTTCTGCGGTTTTTACGTCGCCAAGGCCGACACCGCGCTTTTCAACCGCGCATCGCAGGTGGTCATGGTGCGCGACGGCGATCGCACGGTGTTGACGATGGCCAACGATTTCGAGGGCGACGTCAAGGATTTCGCGATCGTTATTCCGGTGCCGACGTTCATCGAGCGCGAACAGATTAATGTGGCCGAACAGGGCCTGATCGATCACCTCGACGCGTACACGGCACCGCGCCTGGTCGAGTACTTCGACCCGGATCCGTGCGCGATGTATGAGCGCCGTGAACTGATGTCGCAGCTGCCGGCCGCATCAAAGGTCAACGCGGACGCGATCGGCCGGGCCAATGCGGCCGGCGTCACGATCGAGGCCAGCTACACCGTCGGCGAATACGACATCCTGATCCTGTCCGGCAAGGAGTCTGCCGGACTGATCCGCTGGCTCAACGACAGCGGATACCGCCTGCCGCAGGGCGCGGAAAAAATCGTCGGCAGCTATATCCGGCAAGACATGCGCTTCTTCGTCGCGAAAGTGAATCTCGACGAGCAAAAGAAGGCCGGCTTCAGCTACCTGCGGCCGCTGCAGGTCGCGTTCGAGAGCAAGAAGTTCATGCTGCCGATCCGCCTCGGTACGCTGAACGCCGACGGCATGCAGGAACTGTACGTCTATGCGCTGACCCGCAGCGGGCGTGTCGAGACGACGAACTATCGCACGGTCCGGCTGCCGAGCAATACCGAGGTACCGGAGTTCGTGCAGGCCGAGTTCGGCGATTTCTACCGCTCGATGTTCGCAAGGCAGGTCGAGAAAGAGAACCGTCGCGCCGTGTTTCTCGAGTACGCCTGGGACATGGCTTGGTGTGACCCGTGCGCGGCCGACCCGTTGTCGACCGACGAGTTGCGTCGGCTGGGCGTCTTCTGGGTCGGCCCGAACGCCGTCGGCGAGAAACCCGCACGCAGCATCGCGCCGCAGCAGCCGCAGAACGTGTTCGTCACGCGGCTGCACGTGCGTTACGACGCCGAGCATTTCCCGGAAGACCTGATGTTCCAGGAGACCGGCGACCGCCAGAATTTCCAGGGCCGCTACGTCGTTCGCCACCCGTGGAAGGGCAAGGCCAGCTGCGACCTGTCGGACTACCAGGCAGAACTCGCCAAGCGTCGCGAGCGCGAGGCGCAGCAGCTGGCCCACCTGACCGGCTGGGACATCGACGACATCCGCGCAAAGATTCCGACGGTTGCCTACAATCCGCCGGAATTGCCGGAGCCGTGGTGGAAGCGCATCTGGAATTAGTTGTCAGGCGTCGCCGAACGCGTCGGTCCTGTCGACCGGCGGCCGCTGACAATGCTCGTCAGCGGCCGCTGTAAGCTCGCTGCCCCAATGGATCCTCAGGATCGACACCGGGCATGAAAGGAAGCTTGCGATCAAGGCTTGTCAGACTGTATACAACGCCCAGCCAGTTGTTGAAGACGGCCTTTGCAGTGTCATTCCACGTATTGTCGAGCATGCCTTCGAGTTCGCTCTCGAGCCTGTCGTCGAAAGACTTACCGGACGACCGCGCACGCTCTGCACAATCCAGTGTGTGCAGTGCTTTTTTTGTCGCCTCGTCGGAAAAATAGTTCTCCGGCAACGGCGGCGGGTCGGAGCGCTCCCCCTGCACGTATCGTCGTACTTCACGGCGGAACTCCTTCAACAGGCTGTTTGCGTCATATTCTGGATGACCCTGCATGTAAATGACGCGAATCCAGTCCGGGCTTGAGGCCAAGTGGACACCGCCCTCTGCGCCCTCGGCCAGAACGGTGAGCCCCGAAGATTCGAACTGCTCGCGCGAAATATCGTTGAATCTCGAATGCGGCACGTCGAAGCTGGTATTAATGTCGCGCAGGAGCGGATGCCGGGAAGCTCGGACTCGGTGCCGATAAACACCCCAGCGCTTACGCGGCAACGGCTGCCGGTCGATATTGTGAAAGTGTTTCAACAATGCATGGGTGGCAAGGCAGGAACACAGAATCGAAGTCACATTTGCCCGCGCCCATTCGGTCACCTCGATCAGCGGATCCCAGAAAGGCTCATCCTGAAGCGACGGATTGGCCACGTTGGCACCGGTGATAATCAGTGCGTCGAGACCGGCATCGCGAAGCGACTCGAACGTGTTGTAATAGCGATCAATGTAGGAGGCGCAGTCCCGGCTGCGCGCCAGTGCCGGCAAAGAGAACGGATAGACATAGAACTGGGCGATTCGGTTGCAGCTGCCCACCAACTTGATGAACTGCCGTTCCGTCGCCCTGAGCGCGGCGTCGGGCATCATGTTCAGAAAGCCGATATGCAGTTCACGAATATCCTGCTTCAGCGAGCGGTCGAGCGACAGCACGTCGTGCCCCTGCTCACGCAGGTGATCGAAGGTCGGCAAATCGGAATGGGCGACGAGCGTCATGCGCCGCAGTGTAACGTGCGATTTCTGTCAGGCGTTAATGCCGGTTTCCGATGACACTAATTTGCCGTTACGTTTCCCGGGACTTCCAGAGTGCGACCAGTTCGGCCTCTCGTTCCGGCGTCATCGCGAATCGCGTGTTGGCAATACGATCTTCCGGCAGCGTCTGCCACCAGCTCATCAGGTCGCGAATCGTTTCGCGGATCGGGCGGTTGTGCAGTCCGGCCGCCCTCGCCCGTGCGCCGCTGACGCTGGATACGCTTGCCGAGTCGCCGCCGAGCGGATGATAGATTGGCAACATCCGGCCGA
>JBFIQH010000130.1:0-8417 GCA_041609735.1 Woeseiaceae bacterium
GCAACGGGCTGTGAGCGTGCTGCGTATGGCGCAGGCTGACGATGGTCCGCAGCAGTCGTGCGACCAGCACTTGCGCGCGTGATGGCCATGTCGACCCTGACAGTACCAGTGCCGACAATCGCGGGCCATGATTCATCGCGAAATGCTGCGCGATGTATGAACCCATGCTGTGGCCGAGCAGCGTCACCGGCAATTCCGGGTACGACGTGCAGACGCGTTCCTGCACGAGCAACGCATCGCCGACCAGACGCTGCCAGCCGTTTTCGGCAGCGAAGAATCCAGGATGCTCGCTCGTCGAACCGTGGCCGCGATGATTGTGGGTGCAGACGACAAAGCCGCGACCAGCGGCGGCTGTGGCGAAGCGGCGGTAGCGGGCGGCATGTTCGCCGAGGCCGTGCAGAATCTGAATAATGCCAATTGCAAGAGTGCCGGGTTCGTAAATGCTTACGGCGATTTCGTGGCCGTCGTCTGCTTTAAGCGACGTTGTCTTTGCTGTTGTTTCAGTCATCGGGTCGCGAGTGTTCCTGTATCCTCGTAGACGTCAAATATCGACTTGTCGGCAACGTGAATCTTAATCAGTGCGAGTATCGGCGTCACGATTTGTCGACTGCAACAATACGTTGGTCATGTCTGCCGAGAGCCGCAAGGCCCGCAAACAACAGGATGCCGAGCTTCGACAGCTCGAGAATCGAATAGGTTGCGTGCAGGTGCGACGGAGGTGGTTCGATACCGGCGGCAACCATTTCGGAACGCGCAGCGAGCTCCGGCAACAGCCAGGCCGACTGGGCGAGCACGATCAGTGCCAGAACACCCATGACGGCCCACCAATGACGTGCGCTGCCGCTGACTCTGACGACGATCAGCGCCAGCACCAGGGCGACGAGTTCGGCTTTGTTTAGCGCCTGAAACGTGACCCTGCCGATGTCCAGCGCGATCGCACGGGTCGCGAGCGGCGCGGTGAACTTGACCGGCGTCGCCAGCAGCGACACGCCGGCGGTCATGCCGAACCACGTCAGGAAGACCCAGGCCGGATTCGTAAAAGCCGTGCGTAGAGACTGAACAATAGATTTACTCACGAGTCCTGCCTTATATTGGGGTTTGCGGAGGCTTTGCCGCGCGGCCCGACAGAAGCAGAATAAATCCCGGGCCTTTTGAGAACTCTAGAATGACGAGCACTGAATCACAACTTGCGTCGACCGTGCTGATGGTGCGGCCGGCACGATTCGAAAGCAATCCGCTGACGGCGGAGTCGAATCGCTTCCAGGGCAAGACCAGCGCGGCCCCGGCCGAGCAGCATGCGCTTGCGCTGGCTGAATTCGACGCGCTCGTCGCAGTACTGCGGGATAACGGCATCGAAGTGGTCGTCGTCGAGGACACGCCCGAGCCGCACACGCCGGACGCGATTTTTCCGAACAACTGGGTGAGTTTTCATGCTGACGGACGCGTCGTCCTGTATCCGATGGAGGCCGAGAACCGCCGCACGGAACGGCGCCTGGACGTCATCGAGTGGCTCGACACCGAGCGTGGATTCGCCGTTACTGACATCGTTGACCTGTCGTTGCACGAGGCCAACGGGCATTTTCTCGAAGGCACCGGCAGCCTGGTACTGGATCGGGTCAACCGGGTTGCTTACGCATGCCTGTCGACCCGTACACAGCTCGATGCGCTCGGCGACTTCGCACAGCGGCTCGACTACGACGTCGTCGCGTTCGATGCCGTCGACCGTGACGGCGTCCCGATCTATCACACGAACGTATTGATGAACATCGGCGAGGAACTCGCCGTCATCTGCGACGCCGCTATACCGAGAGACGATCAACGCGACGCCGTGCTCGAGAGCCTCGTGTCGACCGGCCATGAAGTTCTGACATTGACCTACGACCAACTCGAGGCGTTCGCGGGCAACATGCTGGAGTTGAGGACATCGTCCGGCGAGCGGCGTGTTGCGATGTCGAAACGCGCCTTTGATTCGCTCGACGATGCACAAGTTGCCATGCTGAAAAAAAACGGCGGCCTGATCGTCAGCCCGATAGACGCAATCGAAACTTCGGCCGGCGGCAGCGTGCGCTGCATGCTCGCCGAAATCCACCTGCCGCGCCGGGCCGCGTAGTATGGTCCCGGTGAACAACGCCCACCGATATCGAGTCGAAGCGAGCGATCCGGCAGCGCATCTGTACACGGTCAGCGTCACCGTTGCCCGGCCGGATCCGGACGGGCAGCGCTTCGCACTGCCGGCCTGGGTGCCGGGCAGCTACATGATCCGCGACTATGCGCGCAACGTGGTTTCGATTCGCGCAGAGTCCGGTGGCGTCGCCATACCGCTGACAAAGCTGGACAAGAGTACGTGGCAGGCTGGCAGGGCGGATCGGCAACTAACGGTAACCGCCGAGATCTATGCGCAGGATTCGAGCGTCCGCGGCTCGCACCTCGACCTGACGCACGCATTTTTCGACGGCGCAGGGGTTTTCTTGCGTGTCCTCGGCCAGGACGACGTGCCGGCCGAACTCGACGTCGTCGCGCCGGATCTCAAAGCCGCGGCCAATTGGCGGGTCGCGACATCGATGCAGCGCCTCGGGGCGGAGCGGTACGGCTTCGGAACCTATTGTGCGCAGAATTACGAGGATCTGATCGATCACCCGTTCGAGATCGGCGAGCTCACAATGGGCGAGTTCGAAGCGTGCGGCATACCGCACGCGATTGCGATACGCGGACGCGTGCGGACAGACATGGCGCGCCTGTGCCGTGATCTGCAGACGCTGTGCGAGCAGCACCTCGGATTTCTCGGAATCCCCGACGATTTCGATCGCTACCTGTTCCTGCTGCATGCGCCCGGGCAGGGCTATGGCGGTCTCGAACATCGATGGTCGTCGAGCCTGGTGTGCAGTCGCGACAATCTGCCGGTCAAGGGGCAGACCGGCGTCGACGAGTCGTACCGGACATTTCTTGGCCTGGCCAGCCACGAATACTTTCACTTGTGGAACGTAAAGCGCATTCGACCGGCCGCCGTAAAGTCGAGTGACCTTGCCGCAGAGTGTTACACGCGACTGCTTTGGGTGTTCGAGGGGATAACATCCTACTACGACGACCTGCAGCTGTTTCGATCCGGCCTCATTGACGAAAAGAGCTACTTCGAGCTGCTGGGACGCACGATGACGCGCGTGCGTCGCGGACCCGGACGCGCGCGACAGAGCGTCGCCGAATCGAGCTTCGACGCGTGGATCAAGTTTTACAAGCAAGACGAAAACTCGCCGAATTCGATCGTCAGCTACTACGCAAAGGGTGCGCTGATTGCACTGTGTCTCGACCTGAAGTTGCGGCTCGAGTCCAGCGGCAAGGTTTCGCTGGACGACGTCATGTACGCGTTCTGGAAACGCTATGGCGACGATGCCGACGGTGTGCCGGAAGATGGATTCGAGCGGCTGTGCGAAGACGTCTCGGGCCTCGACCTGGAAGATTTTTTCGATGCAGCGGTGCGCGGTACCGGCGAACTGCCGCTCGAGTCGCTGCTATCGAGCCACGGAATACAGCTGCAGACGAGGCCGGCCCGCGGTCGCGACGACAAAGGCGGTACACCGCCGAAGCCCGACGAGAAAACGCAGCCCTCGCTGGGTGCGATCGTCATCGAACGCAACGGCAGCGTCGTCTTCGGGCCGATCATCAACGGCGGCGCGGCCGAGAAAGCCGGCATTTCGCCCGGCGACGAGGCGGTCGCGCTCGATGGACTGAAACTGACGCCGGGCAATTTCGACAAGCGCCTCAAAGCCCACCGGGACGGTGACAGGGTAGAGCTCGTGGTCTTTCGCGATGATGAACTGCGGGCATTCAAGGTTCGTCTCGATGCCGCGCCCGACGATACCTGTTACCTGCAGGTCGACAACGATGCGGCGCCCGAAGCCGGGGCGCGACGCGAGGCCTGGCTGGCCCGGTGATGCCGGCAAACCCGAGAGTGCGGCTCTACATCGGTGCCGCGCTGATCAGCCTGTCGCCGGTCTGGGTGCGGCTGGTCGACGTATCTGCCACGACCAGCGGCTTCTACCGTGTTGCGATCGGCGGTGTTGCGCTGGCGCTTTACCTGCTCTTCAGCGGGCAGCGCCTGCGTCTCGGCGGGTGGGCGTGGAAGATGCTGCTGATTGCCGCCGTATTCTATGCGCTCGACCTGTGGTTCTGGCACCGCAGCATCAACTACGTCGGACCGGGACTCGCCACGCTGCTTGCCAACTTCCAGGTATTCATCATGATGCTGGCTGGCGCGTTGCTGCTGAAACAAACACCGACACTGCTGCAACTCATTGCGATTCCGCTCGCGCTGATCGGCCTCGGCCTCATCGTCGGCGCAGACTGGAGTTCGGCGTCGAGCGAATACCGCGTCGGTGTCGTATTCGGGCTGCTGACCGCGGTCGCGTACGCTGGCTACCTGCTGACGATGCGTTCGGTGCGCGTCAAATCGGAGCATCCGGTGCCGTCCCGTGAGATCGCCGTCATGTCGCTCGCCGTTGCCGTCATGCTGGCGGCTTCCGCGGTGGTCGAAGGCGAGTCCCTCGCGATTCCGACGCTCGTCGATGCGGGCTGGCTTGCAGGCTACGGTTTATTGTCACACGCGATCGGGCTTATGCTGATCGCCAGCAGCTTGCCGCAGGTATCGACCACCGAAGCAGGGCTGGCGCTGTTACTGCAGCCGACGCTCAGCTTCGTCTGGGATATCGTGCTGTTCGCGCGTCCAACGACGCTCGTCGAACTGATGGGTGCATCAATCGCGTTGTTCGCCATTTACCTGGGAGCGCGAAGACCCTCAAAGCAGGTGTAGCGCCTCCGGCAGTACCTCGATCTCGAACTCGCGGCAGAGCGGCTGCACCTCTCCGTCGAGATGTGACGGCAATGCTTCGTCACTGCGGATCGATAACCGAGTGATGCTGACGTGCCGGATTTCCGGTTCATCCATGTGTTTGCCCTGCATCAATTTCGGTAACAACGAGGTAATCCGCAGCCGCGTCACCGGGTCGACGATCAGCAGCTCCAGCGCGCCGTCGTCGTTGCGCGCCGCCGGCGCAATGTGAAACATGCCGCCGATCCAGGGGCCATTGCTGATACTGGCAAGCGTCACGGGCCCGCTGAAACTGAAGGTATCGGCGTCGACCGTCAGGTTAGGCGCCGCGATGCCACCCCGCATCGCGCGAAATATCGCAAACAGGTAAACGAAGTCTCCGATCGGCCAGCGATAGGCGCGCGCAATCCGCGTGACCTCGGCATCGAACCCGATACCGGCGCCATTGGCAAAGCAGCGCGAGTTCATACGCCCGGCATCGAGCATGCGCGGCACGGCGTTGCTGACGATGCGATCGGCAAGCAGCTGGGTCGCAGTTTCCCAGTCGAGCGGAATATCGGCCGCTTTCGCGAAGTCATTGCCGGTACCGCTGGGGATAACGCCGAGCGCGGCGCCCGAACCGGCGGCGATCAGGGCATTGACGGCCTCATGCACACTGCCGTCACCGCCGACGACGATGATTCTGCTTGCGCCGTTGCCGACAGCAGTTCGGACCTGCGTCTCCAGGTCGCCGATGGCGGCGCTTTGCACGACGCGCGGCTCGACGCCCGCTGCCTGCAGGAGTTCGACAATGCGCGGCAGGCGTTTGCCCGCTCGGCCGCGCCCGGCGGTCGGATTGACGAACAGTGGAATGACGAGACGATTCATGGAGATCCCAAATATTGCAGACCCGGACCGGTGAGAGTCGGCGGCCGGCGAGCGCTCGATGCTACAATGCGGCCGCGCCGTCGCGTTACCACCGGATTCAGATGTAGATGCTCGAGCTTGGCAGCAAATTCCTGATCAGCTACTTCATCGGCTCACTGATGGGCTCGCTGATTATGGGCAAACTGCGCGGCGGCGTCGATATCCGCGAAATGGGCAGCGGCAACGCCGGCGGTACCAATGCGCTGCGCACTCAGGGCTTCCTGTTCGCCCTCGGCGTCGTCATCATCGATATCGGCAAGGGCGTCATCGGGGCCGGCGTCGTGCCGCACCTCGAGCTGCCGTTTATCGCCACCGACCCGGCGATCTCCCGCACGTGGCTGGCGTTATGCTGTGCCGCGGCCGCCGTTATCGGGCACGTCTGGCCGATCTACCATCGCTTCCGCGGCGGGAAGGGTGCCGCGACAATGATCGGCACGCTGCTCATCCTCGCGCCGAAACTGATCCTGCCGCTGTTGCTCGTCTGGGCATGGGTGTTGACGCTCTCCGGATTCGTCGGCCTCGCAACGATGTCGGCCAGCGTCGCCTTGCCGGCGTGGCTCGCGGCAACACGCCTTCCTGCTGACCAGCCCCTGTTCATCTACACCACATTCATGGCGGTGTTCATCATTTACTGTCATCGTTCGAATATTCAGCGGATGCGTGCCGGCACCGAGCACCGCAATACGAAGCTGATGGTGTTCCGTTCCAAAGGCGAAACGGCCAACGATGACAGCGCCTGACGCCGACCGGCTGCGCAGTTTCCTGACCGACGCAAGCCGCAACCGCATCGAACGCCTCGATGCTTTCGCGAGCATCGAGTCCACCAACAGCTGGCTCAAGGATCAGCCGCCCCCGCAGCCGGGCAATATCACTGTCGCCATTGCCGACCACCAGACTGCCGGCCGTGGCAGGCACGATCGTGCATGGCTGTCGGCACCCGGCTGCAGCCTGTGCCTGTCGATTGCGTACACGTTTCGCAAGCCGCCCGAGGTGCTGCCGCCGCTGACGCTCGCGGTCGGCGTTGCCACCGCGAATGCGCTGGCAAGCTTCGGTATCGACCAGGTACGGCTGAAGTGGCCGAACGACCTGTTGATCGACGGCGCCAAGCTCGGCGGCATACTCGTCGAGTCACAGCTCAGCCGCAACAATGCTGCAAGCTCGGTAACCGCCATCGCCGGCATTGGTATCAACCTCACCGTGCCGAAAACTATTGCCGACGAGGTCGACTCGGCTTGGGCAAGCGGGCCGGTCGGGCTGGACGATTGCATTCCAGAGCCGCCCGGACGAGACGATCTTGCCGCACGGCTCGTCGACACGATTGTCGACGCGATGTCGCTTTACGACGAACATGGGCTGGCACCGTTCGAGCAGGCATTCGTCCGGGTCGACTGGCTGCGTGGGCAGCCGATCGTCGTCGAGACTCCGGATGGTGAGATCGCCGGCGTCGCCGCGGGCATCGAACGCGACGGGTCCTTGCTGCTGCAGCGCCGCGATCGCGTGCAGCGCATTTTTTCAGGATCGATTCGCATTGCGGATCGCCGGCGCGACGAGCCACGAATCTCATGAAGGCGCTGCTGCTCGATATCGGCAATTCGCGGCTGAAGTGGGGCGTTGCGGAAAACGGCGGGCTGGCGAGAACCGGCCACATTGCGCAACAAAAAATACGCGAGCAGGGTCTTGGCGTGCTGACGAAGCGGTTGCCGCGCCAGGTCGATGCCGTGCTCGCGAGCAACGTTGCCGGGACGACCTACGCCACGCGCCTGGCGGGCCTGGTGCACGCGCACTGCGACCGCGACCTGCATTTTGCCAAGCCCGCACGCGAGGCGTTCGGGGTGACGAACAGTTATGCGCAGCCACGGCGCATGGGCGTCGATCGCTGGGTGGCGATGGTCGGCGCGCGCGCAGAGTTCAAGGTTGCCTGCGTCGTCGTCGATGCCGGCACCGCGGTCACGATCGATGCTCTGGACAAGAACGGCCGTCACCTCGGCGGCCAGATACTGCCCGGCGTCACGCTGATGGCAAATGCGCTGTACAGCGAGACCAGCGACCTGCCGCTTGCCCAAGGCAAAAAAAGCGCAACGTATGCCGGCATGGCGATGTTTGCGTCCAATACGCGCGACGCGATCGGCAGCGGCGCACAGAATGCCGTTGTTGGTGCCGTCGAACGTGCGATACGCGAATTGCGATCGAAAGCTTACCGGCCGAAGCTCGTGTTGACCGGCGGGGATGCATCGCGCATCCTACAGTCGCTCGACGGCAAGCCGGTGCACCGGCCACACCTGGTGCTGCAGGGTTTGTTGCACATGCTGACCGCCGACCCGACATTGCGCCGATGAGAAATCTACTGTTGATCCTGCTGCTGGCGAACATCCTCTACTTCCTGTGGGGACTGACGGCTGATAACAGCCGTGAAACGGGCGTCGCCATCGTCAACGAGTCGGACCTGGGCCCGACACTCTCGCTGGCGCGGCAGCCGACACCCGATAACAACGACGCAGTCGGTGATTTCGAGGCGGCTGCATCGTCGAACTACCAGGTCGTCGTCGGCCAGTCCTGCATCACGATCGGCCCATTCCGCGACAGCGATGATGCCGACGCCGCACAGACACGCTACGCGGCGCAGGGTATGCGTACAAAGATTCGCAGCGGCAAGGGCGAGTACTTCGTGGGGCACTGGGTGCAGATCCGC
>JBFIQH010000131.1:0-8366 GCA_041609735.1 Woeseiaceae bacterium
CGAAAACATTCCGGCGCCCGCCACGACAGTCGCGGATCCGGCAGGCGGCCGGTCGCACGATCGAGTTCGAGCAGCCGCTTCGCGCCGAAGCGCCGTGCAAAACCTTCGCGCGGCAGGCGCAGGCAATCGCCGACGCGCTCGATGCCGATGCCGGACAGCGATTCCATGACGGTTGGCGGCCAGTCGAGACAGGCGAGCGACAATTTGCGCAGCACCGGCAGCAGGTTCTTAGGCTCGCGCACGCAGGCACGCCGTCCGCTCTGGGCAAGCCAGGTCGCCGCCAGCGGCGTCGGCGCAATCGCGAGCGATGCCGTGAAGCCCTGCTGCTCGAGACTGCGCGATACCTGCTGGCGCAGGCTCCGCAAACCGCCGAACAGGCGCAGGCTGCCGGCGATTTCCATGAGCAGCATGTCGCTGGCCGGAATCGAAACGAACGAGGAGAAGCGCTCCAGCCAGGCGGCCAGCGATTCCAGCGCCTGCTGCTCTTTCAATGTGCAGCGTTCCTCGAGTTCGAGTTCCGGCACCAGCGCCAGTGCGGCATTTGCCGACTGTCCCGGCATGACGCCGTGCTCCGCCGCCGCCCGGTTCGCAAGCAGCACGCGATGCATGCCGTGCTGGACTTCGACGACGGCCTTCGGCGCGTCAGCGTTACCGCTCGCCTCGAGCGCCAGCTGCGGGAAATACGCGCAAAACCACAACCGAGGCGTCGTCGCGGGACCGGGCGCATCGTTCGCGGGCGGTGCTGCGTTACCGAGCGCCAGCGGCTGCTGGGGACTGTCCGCGCATACGGCGCCCGCTTTTCCAGTGCCCGCCATCTGCAGCGGCGCCGGGGCCGCCTCCCGTACCCAAACAGGATGCTTGCGAGTGCGGGCCACGATCAGCCCGAGAAAATACGGTGCAGCGTTACCGGACGGCCGCCACGGTTCTTGAAAATGTTGAGGTTCGTGCCCGATGCATCCGCTTCGAGTTCCATGCGTACGGCCGCCGCCGACGGCATGTTGCGCGCACTCGCCGGCCGGAACGCGATGGCCCAGCTCTGCCCCTTCTCCGCGGCCAGCTGCAAACGGCGGCTGTCCTGGTCGCTCAAATCTCCCGGCCACAACAGCACGGCGGCACAGGTACCGGACGACAGCGCCTGCTCGGCCGACCAGAGAATGTCGCTGTCGTCTTTCGGCCGCACGATAAGGAGTCGCGAGAGGTTGATGCCCCAGGCGTCGAGCGCCGGCGGATACGGCTGGAACGGCGGCGCGACCCAGGCGATCCAGCCGGGTTCGCTGTACGGGACGACCCGGTCTTCGGCACTGAGCCGCGCGAGCGCCGGCATGAAGAGCTGCAGCTCACCGATACCGTAGTGCGCGGTCAGCACCTCGGTCAGCGTGTAGAGCGGCCAGCCGCCGCCCGGCAGGTGCCGGTCGAGTTTTTCGTAGCCGGTCGGGAGGCCGGCTTCAACCCGGGCCTGTGCGCGGCCGCGCCAGACGCGCGGACTCTGAAGCAGTGTGTCGAGAGAAGACGAATCGCGCCGCATGCCCGGCACCCATCAATGCAACGGCAGGCCGTCGCGAATGACGCCGACGACAACACCCTCGATGACCATCGACTGGTGACTCAGGTCCACCTGGATCGGCTCGAACTCCTCGTTCTCCGGCAACAGCCAGACCAGCTTGCCGTCCTGGCGATAACGCTTGACCGTGACCTCGTCGTCGAGACGTGCAACGACGATCTGCCGGCTGCGGACCTCCGGCGTGCGGTGCACGGCCACGAGATCGCCGTCGAGGATGCCGGCATTTTTCATGCTCATGCCGTACACCCTGAGCAGGTAGTGCGGTTTCGGGTTGAAGAGTGCCGAATCGAGCTTGTAGTGCGTTTCGATGTGTTCCTCTGCGAGGATGGGACTGCCGGCGGCTACCCGACCAATCAGCGGCAGCCCCATCTGTTCCCGCAGGGAATCCTTCAGCTGGATGCCGCGCGAGGCCCCCGGCAACAGGTCCAGCACACCCTTTTTCTGCAGTGCGCGCAGATGCTCCTCGGCCGCATTCGCCGAGCGGAAACCGAGCTCGGAGGCGATCTCGGCGCGCGTCGGCGGCATCCCGGTTTCGGCAATAAAATCCTGAATCATTTCGAGGATTTGCGATTGTCTGGGGGTCAGTTGGCGCATTTCAGCAGTCCTGTATGGATTCACAGTAACTGCGATTATATACAGTAGTGGGATTCGTGCAAGCACGAATTGTCCCGGCGCGGCCCGCCGGTGCCGTGGGTTTACCCCGCCGCCCCTTCCGTCGCAACAGACCCTGCAAACACAACGGCGAGCATCCGTAACGACCGTCCAGGATCGTCGTCGTACCGGTTCGAATCGATCGCCACCCGCCGACGAACACCGCTTTATTCCGTCAGGCGCTTGTCGGCAGAGGGCGACAAAACCGCGAGAAAACTTGTATATTCATTGCAGCTTGCAGGCAATTACGGAATAATCCGCCTGCAATTTTTTCCCAACAGAGGAATCTTGGAAAATGAAAAAAACCGTACTGAAAGCGAGCGCCATTCTGCTCACACTCGGACTCGCCGCAGGTTGTGCCACAACGGGTGACGACATGCAGGCATCTGTCCAGCGTGCTGCGGCCGACGCCGCCGCTGCTGCATCAGCTGCCGAAGCTGCTCGTGCTGCTGCTGATCGCGCTGCTCAGGCTGCCGCGAACGCACAGGCCACCGCAGATCGTGCCCTGTCAGCTGCCAATGGCGCCCAGTCCTGCTGCGATGCCAACAAAGAAGCCATGGAACGCATGTTCCAGAGGTCAATGTCGAAGTAGCTTAAGACTACGAAGTATTATTCAGACGCCGCGCTTGTCGCGGCGTTTTTTATTTCCGCACCAACGACGACCGGCATGCCGTCCGAACGGCGGACGACTTCTTCAGCAAGCAGCCAGTCGAGCGCACCGGCACGTTCCGCCGTTGCCACAATGAATTGTTCCGTGACATAGGTCAGCGGACTTTTCTCAGCCGGCTCAATGACTGGATCGGTGTCCGGCTCAACGTCGTCGACGCTATCGACCCCGGACTCCACAACCGCATCCTGTACCTCGTCAACGACTGTCGTTTCCGTTCCGATATTGCGAACAGGTTCATCAAGCGTCTCGACCGGGCCGGTTTCGAGCACCGGGTGCACTTCCATGACGAGCTCGTCGGCGCGCCAGCCGATCTTTACCGGCTCGTTGATGATGCGCACACGCGTGTTGATACTGACGAGATCGAATAGCGACTCGATGTCCTCGGGGAACATGCGCAAACAGCCGTGAGTCACGCGCATGCCGACACCAGCCGGCTTGTTCGTGCCGTGAATCAAGTATCCGGGCAGGCCCAGCCGCATTGCGTGTTTGCCCAGCGGATTATCGGGTCCCGGCGGCACGACACTCGCGAGCGGCCGGCCTTCGGCCGCATGTTCTTCGCGAACGGATTGCGGTGGATACCACGACGGATTCACTGCTTTGGCTACGATTTTCGTCACGCCGATCGGCGTTTCCCAGTCCTGCCGGCCGATACTGATCGGATAGGTAATGACTTTTGCAGTCTCACCGGCCGCCGGTTTTGGAAAGTAATAGAGCCGATATTCCGCGAGATTCAGCACAATCCCTTCGCGCGGACCGGACGGCAGCACGAATTGCGTCGGCAAAATCACGTCGGTACCTTCGCCCGGCAGCCAGACGTTGACCTCTGGGTTGGCTCGCACAATGTCCTGGTAACCGACTCCATGCCGACGCGCGATATCGAGCAGAGTGTCGTCGAACGTTGCCGTCGTTACGGAAATTTCGCCAACGACATCGGAACCGTCGGGCGGCATGTCATAGGTCGCCCCGAGCGTTGTCTGCGCCATCAGGAAAGTCAGCAGCAGGAGCGCCTTGCCAATGCGAATCATGATTGCTTACTGCCCTACTTCATCGTGTTCGATGACTTCGACTTCGGTCTCTGCGTCGGCGAGCCATGCCTGCATCGCCGGGCTTTCGAGGACCCGCTTCGCGTAAACGTAGGCGGAATCCGGAAGGTTCACGCCGTAGGTCCGGAATCGCAGCGCGACCGGCGCAAACATCGCATCGGCAACGCTGAAGTTGCCAAATAACCAGTCACCCCCGTAGCGTTTGTAACAATCGGTCCAGATCGCAAAGACGCGGTCGATATCCCTGGTCAGCGCGTCGGGTAAAGACACTTTGCGCCCCATGGCACGGCAATTCATCGGCATTCTCGCGCGCAATTCCGCGAATCCTGAATGCATTTCCGCGCTGATGCTGCGCGCGTGCGCGCGCGCGCCGGGATCCGACGGCCACAGCTGCTTGTCCGGCCAGCGTTCTGCAACCGTCTCGGCGATCGCGAGCGTATCCCAGACAACCGTGTCATCAATGTAGAGTACCGGCACGCATCCCGACGGCGATACCTCGGCAAGATTCTTCTGGGTATCATCGACGTCGAGGCAAATACGCTGCTCTTCGAATTCGATGCCGGCTTCGCGCAGCAGAAACCACGCCCGCAGCGACCACGACGAGTAGTTCTTGTTACCGATGACGAGTCGAATTGCCAATGCAGTGCCGCTCCCGGGTTTCGGTCGACTAAAAACGCATCAGGACGGAGCCCCAGGTGAAGCCACCGCCGAATGCTTCCATCAATACCAGCTGGCCGCGCTGCACGCGACCGTCTCGAACCGCGACGTCGAGCGCCAGCGGCACCGATGCCGCCGACGTGTTTCCATGGTCCTGTACCGTCAATATGACCTTCTCCATCGGCAGGTTCAGCCGCTTCGCGGTCGCCTGGATGATGCGAATATTCGCCTGGTGCGGAATCAACCAATCGAGATCGTCCTGCTCCACGCCGGCCGCCTCGAGCGCCTGCGACGCCACATTGCCGAGCGTGCTGACGGCGACCTTGAAGACTTCCTTACCCGTCATCATGATTGCGGCTTCGTCGGTGCCGGCCTTCTCGAGATTTTTTGACGCGCCGACCGGGTAATACAGCAATTCCTTGTACTGTCCGTCGGCCCCGAGATGACAGCCAATGATGCCCTGCTCGTCCGAGGCTTCGAGTATGACCGCACCCGCGCCGTCGCCGAACAGTACGCAGGTGTTGCGATCGGACCAGTCCACCAGCTTCGTAATGCACTCCGCGCCGATGACGAGCGCGCGTTTCGCCTCGCCGCACTTGATGAACTTGTCGGCCGTCGACAGCGCATAGATAAATCCGGTGCATGCCGCTTCGAGCCCGATTGCCGGGCACGCCGGTATGCCGAGCTCATGCTGCACGAGCGTCGCGATATTCGGGAAGATGAGATCCGGCGTCGTCGTACCGATGACGACCATGTCGATATCGGCGGCAGTGACCGATGCCGACGCCATGGCCTGCTTCGCCGCCTCGATGCACATCTGTGACGTCGTTTCATCCGGCGCGCAACAGTGCCGACGCTCGACACCCGTGCGACTTCGGATCCACTCATCCGTGGTATCGACGATTTTCTCCAGGTCGAAATTCGTCAAGACCTTTTCGGGCAGGTAGCGTCCGGTTCCGGCAATTCTCGAATAGGTCATCCTGTTTCCTGCTGCAAGAGGCTTCCGATCTGCTGCGGCACGTTCTTCCTGACCTCGGTCACCGCGGTGTCGATAGCATGCTGAAATGCATACGAATCTGCGCTGCCGTGACTCTTGACTACGATACCATTTAGGCCGACCAGTGTCGCACCGTTGTAGTTGCGGGAATCGGTCTCCCTGGCCAGTCGCGTCAGTACCGGGCGCGCCGCGATCGCCTGCAGTTTTGCCAGCCAGTTGCGCGTGAATGCCTGTTTCATGTGGTGTTTTATAAGGCCTACCATGCCTTCCATCGCCTTCAGCGCGATGTTGCCGGAAAACCCGTCGGTAACAACGACATCGGCTTTACCCGAAAACAGCTCATTGCCCTCGATGTAACCGATGTAGTTCAGTGAGCTCGACTGTAGCAGCCCCGCCGCTTCCTTGACCGTGTCATTGCCTTTGGTGTCTTCGGCACCGATGTTCAGCAGCGCGACTCGCGGTTCGTCGATACCGACGATGTCCGACGTCACGATGGAACCCATGACCGCAAACTGAAACAGCTGCTCCGCCGTGCATGACGTGTTGGCCCCGAGGTCGAGCATGTGCAGCGTGCCTATTTTCGACGGCAACTCCGCAATGATTGCCGGACGGTCTATGCCGGGGAGCATCTTCAACACGAACTTCGACGTTGCCATCAGCGCGCCGGTGTTGCCGGCGCTGACGCAGGCCTCGGCATCACCGGACTTGACGAGGTTGATCGCCACGCGCATCGACGAGTCCTTCTTGCGGCGCACGGCGTCCGCAGGCGCATCCGACATTTCGACGACCTCGGATGCATGCACGATCTGAGCGCGCGGATCGCCGCCGATGATGCGCGTGACCAGGTCGCCGAGCTGAACACGGTCGCCGACGAGCAGGAGTTTCAGGTTCGTGTACTTCGCGAGCGACGCATTGGCCGCGCGCACGACAACCTCGGCGCCGAGGTCGCCGCTCATCGCATCGAGGGAGATTACCGTTGGTTTTCCCATTGCGACGTTTCGTCACGGGACGGCCGGTCGGCCGCTGGGAAACGACCTATTCGTCGTCGTCGATGATGTCTGGTTGCGCAATAACCTGCTTGCCGCGGTAAAAACCGTCCGGCGAGACACGATGGCGCAAATGCGTTTCACCCGTCGTCGGATCGACCGACAGCGTTGGTGTTTTCAGCTTGTCATGCGAACGCCGCATGCCACGTGTGGATGGGGTTCTGCGACTCTTCTGAACAGCCATAACTTTCTCCAAAGAGATGACGACGGTGCGCCATCAACTAGTCTTTCGTTCCCTTGCCCATCTGCTCGGCAAGGCCTGCAAACGGCGTTGTCATTCGTACGCCGGATTCACCCGGCGTCACCTCCGGCGGCTCGCCGGACTGCAGATCGACACAATCGTCGAGCCCCGCATGCCGCACCGACAGCGGCATCGCCATGACCAGCGCCTCGTCGACGATGTCCGCGGGTCGCGCGTCACTGCCATCGAGTTCCCAGACCTCGCGGCCCTCGCCGCTTCGATCAAGTTCGCCCGCCTCGACCAGCACCAGGCTGATCGACGTCGCCAGGTGCCATTCAAACGGTGCCAGGCAGCGCTGGCACACCGACACCAGCGCCGCATTGAGCTCGCCAGTCAGCCGCGCAGCGCTGTCGTCGCCCTGGACCGCATTGAACGCCAGCCGGCCGACTACCGGCCGTTTGCGCCAGTCCGCCGGCACCTCGGCCGGCTCCAGCGTCGCAAGATCCGCGGCGACAACCTCCGTCAGCCGACCGAAATCTCCAATAACGCCAGCGATTTCAATAACTTGACCTTTTGAAGCCAGGTCCGCGAGGCTACGTCGATCGCGCAACGGATCGTTCATGGCGCGCGCATGATAAGGATCATGGCTGTCACTGTCAAAGCATTGATTCTTTGTCGTTTTACAAAACGGTTCGCGCCTCCTGAATAAGCAGGTACACTGCCAAGTCCTGTCGCCAAGGCGCTGATTTATTTATGCAAAATCCGTCCGCTCCCGAGATATTCCTGGCGTCGTCGTCGCCCTACCGTCGTGGGCTTTTGGACCGCTTTCTCGACGAGTACGAGGCGGTGTCACCCGATATCGACGAAAGCAACCCCGACGGTTTGGACCCGGCCAGCCTTGCGACGCACCTGGCGCGCAAGAAGGCCGAAGCCGTGTCGGCCTCTATTCACCGCGCACTGATCATCGGCGCCGACCAACTGGCCGTTCTCGACGACCGCGTGCTGGGTAAGCCCGGCAATCACGCCAAAGCCGTCGAACAGCTGATGGCCGCCGCTGGCAAGACCGTAACCTTTCTGACCGCGGTATGCATCCTCGATCCGGTGACGCGCAAGCGCTACGAGCACACCGATACGACCCGGGTGCGGTTTCGGCAGTTCGACATTCGGCTCGCAGAGACCTACCTGCGGCACGACGAACCCTACGATTGCGCCGGCAGTTTCAAACTCGAGGGCGCGGGCTTCGTATTGTTCGAATCGGTCCAAGCCGAAGACCCGACGGCGCTGATCGGCTTGCCGATGATCTGGGTTGCCGACCGCCTGCTCGCGCTCGGCTACCTGCTGCCGTAGACAGATCCTGGACTAGACTACGTTTCCCAGTTGTTGCAGGAATTGATCGAGATCGTCGGCAAGCGGCGACGTGAAATGCAGATCGTTGCCGCTGTCGTCGGGAAACGCGATCGACTGCGCGTGCAGGAACAATCGCGGCAATCCCAGCTTCTTCAGTTTGCGGTTTTCGCCGGCATCGCCGTAACGCTCATCGCCGGCCAGCGGAAAGCCCGC
>JBFIQH010000132.1:0-8310 GCA_041609735.1 Woeseiaceae bacterium
CCTCGAAACCAATGTGCACGCGACCCTGTTCGACAGCGACGGCTATCTGTGGATCGGCACCATCAACGGCGCTGCCCGCATGGACGTCAGCCGACCGATGCCCGAATACGTGGAGCCGACGCCGACGATCGTTGTCAGCGAGACCGAAGTCGATCGCCACAGCATATCCGATGGCGACGAACTGGATCCCAAACAGCTCGGTATACACGTGGAATATGCGGCGATTTCGCTGCTGAATCCCAAAGGTATGCAGTACAGCTACCGTATGGTCGGCATCGACAGCGATTGGGGCATGTCGACGACCGTCAGGAACGTCAGCTATCCACGTATTCCGCCAGGCAGCTATGAATTCCGCGTGCGCGCGCGCTATCCCGGCGGGGAGTGGAGCCGTAACCACGCCAGCCTGAACTTCACGGTATTGCCGTACTTCTGGCAACAGCCTTGGTTCGTCGCCGCCGTGATCATCCTGTTCCTGCTGAGCTTGCGCGGTTTCCTGTATTACCGTACCCGCAAGATCGAATGGATGAACCAGACGTTGCGCGAGCAGGTCGAAGAGCGCACGCACTCGATAGAACTCGCCAAACAGAGCCTCGAACGCAGCAACGAACAGCTGGTGCGTGAAGTCGAGGAGCGACGCAAATCGGAACAGGCGCGTGCAGAAATCGAAACCCGCTTCCGGCGTGCGTTCGAGAATGCGCCGATCGGCATGGGTTTGCTCGATGCCTCGGGCCGCCTGTTCGACGCCAACCCGGCTCTGCGCAACATGCTTTGGGAGAGTGCGGACGATGACGCCGACGTCAGCTTCGTCGACGCAATCGACGACCGGGATCGGGATCGGTTCCTGGACGACTACTCGCGCCTGACGATGTCGAAGTCGGACAGCCTGAACGAAAAACTGATTTGCCGAAACGACATCGGTGACGAGCTGCAGACGGTTGCCAACCTTTCGGCCATCCGGGCCGATGACGGCGAATTCCTGTACTCGGTCCTGCAGATCCAGGACATCACCGAATCACAGAAGCTGACCGTTCAGCTCGAGTACCAGGCAAGTTACGACGAGCTGACCGGGCTCCTGAACCGGCGTGCCTTCGAAACGGAATTGACGCAGGCGTGGAACCGCGGTTCCGCGGGCAAGCGACCGAGTTACCTGATGTTCATGGACCTCGACCAGTTCAAGGTCGTCAACGATACCTCCGGGCACAATGCCGGCGACCAGCTGCTGCGTGCCGTCAGCGAGATCCTCGAGGACTGCGTCCGAGGCGACGATATCGTCGCGCGCCTCGGCGGTGACGAGTTCGGCATCATCCTTTGGGAATGCCCCACGGACGTCGCGAAGCGAATCGCCGAATCCATACGCCTGGCAATCGAGGTCCTGCGCTTTCACTGGGACGAAGAAACCTACCGGATCGGCGTCAGCATTGGCGGCGTGCCGATCGACCCGGACGTCGGCGACGTCAACGAGCTGCAGCAGCTGGCCGACGCCGCCTGTTACGCGGCCAAGGAAGCCGGCCGCAATCGCGTGCACATGGTCGCCGGCGACAAGGATTCTGCGCGCGTTCACCGTGGACAGGTGCGCTGGGTGCAGCGGCTGCGCGAGGCGATGGAGAGCAACCGATTCGCCATCTACGGCCAGCCGATCAGGCCGCTCGACGACAGCATCGTCGAGCCGGATCGGCTGGAGATCCTGTTGCGCTTGCGTGACCCGGAAACACGCAAGCTGATTCCGCCCGGCGCCTTCCTGCCGGCCGCCGAACGGTACGGCCTCAGCTTCGAACTCGACCAGTGGGTCGTCAAGAGCCTGCTGGACACGCTGTTCGTTCACCAGGCATTCCAGGCCGAACCACGCAGCTACTGGATCAACTTGTCCGGCGCGAGCATTGGCGACCCGCGATTCGCATCCTTCCTTACAGAGGCCATCGAACGGTCGCCGCTTCCACGCGGCACGATCAACTTCGAGATTACCGAAACCGCAGTGATTCGCAGTATTTCGGAAGCGGGCAAACTGATGGCAACGCTGCGCAAGATGGGCTGCCAGTTCGCGCTCGACGATTTTGGCAGTGGCCTCTCGTCATTCGGCTACCTGAAAAAACTCCCGGTCGACTTCCTGAAGATTGACGGCATGTTCATCCGCGACCTGTTGCAGGACAAGACCGACCGGATCTTCGTCAAGTCGATTATCGACATTGCTCACACGCTGAACATCAAGACGATATGCGAGTTCGTCGAGAATGACGAACTGCTTGACGTTGTCAGGGGCCTCGGTGCCGATTACGCCCAGGGTTTTGCGATCGGCAGGCCCTTTGCGCTGGCGCCGCGGTTCCCGACCGCCGGCGACTCACCGGACATACACGATCTCACGAACCTTAAAGCAGGGTAGACATGAAGAGCACAGCAACCTCCGATATAAATTCGACCGGCAGCATGCTTGCCAAATCCTTGTCGTCGTTGCCACCGCTGCCGGCGACCGCGCAGGACATCCTGACGTGTTTCGGTGACGAATTCATCGATGCCGACAAAGTGACCGCCGTCGTTGAAGACGACCCGGGAATTTGTGCGCGGCTGCTCGGCCTCGCCAACTCCGCCTATTTCGGCCTGGCAGAACCGGTCAATCGCATCAGCGAGGCGATATCGCGCGTGCTCGGCGTGGAAACGGTGCGCTCGCTCGTGCTCGCGATGGCCATCCAGCAATCGTTCAGTCGCAAAGGATGCCCCAACTTCGATACCGAGCGATTCTGGACACAGTCGCTGCTGACCGCAGAGTGCTGCAAGAAGATCGCGCAGTACAACGCTGCGGTCGATGTGGCGGTGCGGGATCTCGCCTACTCAACCGGCCTCTGTTACAACCTCGGGCTCCTCGCACTCGTTCACTTGGAGCCGGCCGATACGAATCGGGTCCTCGGTGAGCTGCAGGAAGACGCCGCGCCGAACACACTGGCCGGGCTGTTTCGTGCCAAGATGGCGACCGATCATCGCGAGATGACGGCTTTACTGGCTAGCAACTGGACGTTACCGGCGCCGATGGTCGCCGCCTACGAATACCGCGCCGACCCGGTTTCGACGAGCAAGCATCCGCTCGGGCTGTTGCTGGCGGCCGGAGCGGCAGCCGTATCCAACATGGAATTCGACGAAGACCGCCGCGTCAGCCTGCACGGCTGGGCGGCAGAACTCGACATCGGTGCCGACGACCTGCAGGCACTCGCCGTATTCTCCGATCCGCAAAAGGAACGCATCCAGTCGCTGGCGCAGCGCATGACGCGCTAGGTTCGCTGCCGGAGTCTCCCGGCCTGTCTCTGCGAATATGCATGCAGCGCTCTCGGGCTCGAGCTAGTGAGCCCGTGCAAGTTTCGGCGTGCCGGGCAGTGCCACGGCATTTTGTGCCACGATGTCACCCCAATGCCGCAGCATGCGGTCGACGGCCTGCCGCGTATCGACCGCCGGCGAGTCCTGCAAATCGGCCATGCGCAATACCGTCTGCCCGGTCACCGCGTCGACCAGTTCCGCGACCAGCGTGACGCGGCCTGCCGCGACCCGGAATCGGAAATTGCTCGCCCAGGCCGGAACGATGCCGTCGCCCGGCATTGATCGCAGGTCGATCAGCTGTACGCGTACGATGACTATGTCGTTAACGCGGCTACCATCGCCTGCGACCGTCATGCCGCGCGCTGCCATGGCTGCCTCGAAGTAGTCACTCGTCATTTGCCGCAAGTCCTCGGCGCGTTGCGCTGCCGACAGGCTGTCATCCGGAAACCAGACCGACACGGTGTCGAGCGTCGCGGCAGTATAAGACGCGACCGGCGGAGCGTTGCTTCTGAAAAGCGCGTCGAGCGACGGGTGTTCGAGTTGCTGCCACGCCTCGTCTGCCAGCAGCACCGGCGCGAACAACAGGCCGAACCACAGCAGTAATGTCGCCGCAATAACGATCCTGAGACTGTCCTTAGTCGTCATTAGCCATCTCCGTATAAGCCTTGCAGATATAACGATTCGCGTCCTCCGAGGTTGACCCGGAGCACGACATAATCAGGATAAGGTTCGTGCGTTACCGGCAGCGGGAATTGCTGCGGCTTACTAGCGCCAGCACTGCTGCCAGGTTAGCCCGGCATCGGCACCGACGACGCCCTTGAGTCCGGTGTTGGTCAGCGTCAATGTCCCGCACTTGTCGTTAACCTGGTCAGCCACTGGCGCTGCCTGCAGCGAATAGGTCGAAGCCGTCGCAGCCTGAATCGTCAGGACGTAGGTCTGCGCGCCACCGTCGACCGGGCACTGCGTGGAATACACCGCCGGTGCGCCGGTATTTGCCCCGCCCGCTGCAGCGCCCTGGTAGGTGCTGTTGACCGAATAAAAACGCTCCATCGCGCTGCCGAGGCTGACCAGCGCTCCGGAACAATCCGAACGTTTTGTCGCGCGCACCTGGTCGAGATAGGACGGGTACGCGAACGCTGCAATGATGCCGACGATCGCGACGACGACCAGCAGCTCGATCAGGTTGAATCCAGATTGTTTTTTCATGAGTCCTAGTTCCGCTTTGGGCAAATGGAGCGGCTTAGCGCCGCCGACGGTCGCTATAGTTCGACGGCAGCAGCCAGATTGCAGAAATCAGCTCACCGCCCACGATCTTGTAGCCGACTTTCTGGCCCTGTTGCAGCCGCGACTTCGAGTCACTGTAAGACGTCAACGAATGCACGATGACCGTGTCCGAAAGCTGGTAAGGCATGTCGTTGATGACAATGCGCGCCTCGTCCGGGTAGTAGGCATCGATCAACCCGGTTCGCTGAAAGCCGTCCTTCGGGTAATAGGCCGGAAACACCTGGGCTATCGCCACGCCGGACAGGGCCAGTGACACGAACAGGGCACAAAAAAGTCTCTTGGTCATAACAGGCTCCTCAAGCCTCGGGTGCTATGGCGTCAGTTCTTCCCACGACAGGCGGCCGGTCTTCGGCCCGCCGACATCGAGGATTTCGGTAACGTCGATCGTGCTGCCGCCGGTCGTCTCTGTCGTCGACGTGTAGCGCTTGTTCGCCAGGTTGACCGGCGACGTGGCGATACCGGTCAGGTCCCTGCCGACGGCGGCTTCTCCGCCGATCTCGTCGAGATCGTCGAGCAGTCCGTCCTGGTTCAGGTCGAATGCAATCTCCGCCGGATTGCTGCCGTCGATCCACTCGGCGACCATGAGCCAGCCTCGCCCGCCGAATTTGCACGGGTTCGGATCGGGAATCATCGTATTGAAGAACACGAGATCGCCGCGAATGACCGGATCGGTAATCAAGCGCTCGCCGGAATCCGGCAGCTCCATGTACCAGCCTTGGTTGAAGGCATAATCCACCGCGTTGTTCGTCAGCGTGCGGCCGAGGACGCCCTCGGTCGATGATCCGACACCGATGGTTTGCTCGACGAGATCGCCCTGCGTCAGCTCACCGTTGCCGGCATCGTAGACGCCGTACATTGCCTGTACATCCGTTGTGACGATGTCGCCTGTCGTCAGGTATTGCCCGGTACCAAAGATAACCAGTGTATTCGGAAAATTGGCATTGGACGTCGGTATCGACCTGTTTCTCACGATAACCGGAGTCGACGTGATCTGCTGATTCGCGGGCGCCGTGAACAAGGGTTTTGGCGTGCCGCCTGCCTTGTGTGCAACGTCCCAGTTACCCGCGTTTGCGCCTGACAGGTCGAAGGCCCACATATTCCCCTCGAGGTCACCGGCGTATGCGCGGTCCGCGACGCCGTCTCCGTCGGTATCGACGACAGCGGCGGTCGACAGTCCATTGCGATTCGCTGCATCGCCGACGCCGGTCGAAATCTCGACATAATCGCTGCCCGGCGTCCACGTTCCATCCAGGCCGCGCTCGACGAACAGGATAAAGAGCTTCGCTTCACCGCTGCCGAGATCGTTGTAGCCGTTGCCGACCACGACGCCCCAGCGAATCGTGTTGCCCGAGTCCTCGAGCGGTACGATTGACGGCCGGCTGAACGTGTGGCCCATGTCCGGGTCGTCGGCGCTGGTAAATTCCCACATAACGGTCTTCGTTGGCGCACCACCGGCCTCCGAGAAGCTCGTCGGATCGGTGACATCGAGTGCGAACAGGCCGCGGCCGCCGCCTCGCAGGCCGCCGACCAAGATCGTCTTCCAGCTGGTCGAGCCGGCAACCGACGTCTTGATGTATGCGTCCTGAACCGACGCCGTCAGGTCGACCGAATACTTGTGCGAGTAACCGGGGTCGCTGAGATAATGCAGTCCGTCGGCGACATCGGTCGAATAGAGTTCATTGGGTATGTAACCGATGATCTCCTGGCCGCTCGCCTGTGCGAAGCCATGCAGCATGCCGTCGTTGCCGCCGACGTAGATGACGCCGGGGCGCGTCGCATTGGCCTCGCGAAACTCGGTATAGGTATCGCCGACTGTGCCGGGGAACGGCGCGACGTCCGGCCAGTTTGATTCCGGCGCGCCGACGAAAACCGGTCCGGAGTGAACGATATCGCCCAGCCGTCCCGTACGTTCTCGCAGCGACTTGTTGTTGAACGTATTAATGCCATCATTGTAGGAGCAGGCCGCCGCCGAGGAGAATTCACATCCGCGGTCGCCGCGCATCCAGCCATGCCGCGCCATGCCGGTGGCTTCGTTGTCGAGCGCACCGCTCGAGTTGGTACGAAAGTCGTTTTTCTGTGCGGCCGTCAATTCGGACCACTGGAATGCGATGCCGTCGGTGCCGTCGTAGGTCAGCAGCGTGCGCGGATTCGCGGACAAGTCACGCGCAGCCATCTTGATTGCCGCCGACCAGTTCGGTACCGGGTTGATCGAGCCGTCACTCGGATTGAGATCGAAGGCCAGCAGGTCGCCGTTCCAGCGATCGCTGTTGAAAAGCGCCAGATAGACCTCGGAATTCGTGCTCAGCGAGCCGGTGTTGAACGCAACCGACGCGGCCGAACCGATGCGGCCCTGGATCGACAGCAGTGCGCCACGGAGGCCGGCGATCAGTTCTGCCGGATCCTGCGCGCTGTAAAAGTCGCCGCGACCGTTCCATGCGGCGTGCCGCAGATCGTCGATTTTTGCCTGGTCCGTCGTCGGCGCCGGCCATGCGAACGGGTCCGTTTTGTTCGGCGGCATCGCCGTGATTGCGCCCTGAACGCCGAACGCGACCGAATACGTGACCATGTGCTGCGCCGTATTCTCGTCGATGCCCCCGGGCGGCGGTATTAGGTCGTTTGGCACGCCGGGACGAATGTCGTTCTCGTAATACTCCATCGCGATGTCGGCCAGCGTATTGGTTTGCGTATCGCCGTACGGCCCCGCGTTGCCGCTGTCCCACGGCGTGTTGTTGTCGCCATCGGCATTACCGACACCGCCGAAGCCGCCGTTGTAGTAGCCGTCGGTCATCATGATCGTGAAGTTCTGCTGGCACGCGCCGCCCGACGCGGACGGCAGTGCCGGGCAGGAACCGAAGAAATCGTTACTCTCGCAGCTCAGGTACTTGCCGGCGTCGTCGAGCGCGTCGCGCAACGGCGTGCCGCCCGAACCGCGTCCCTCGTAGAGCTTGTCCAGCAACGCGGCTTTTGCGCCGGTCGTCGGGTCGTCGTTCATCGACTGGATCGTCGTGTTGATATTGTTGTTGTCGTGCAGCGTCACGAGACCCATCCGGGACTTGCTGGCACCGGCCATCACCTGCCCGTAGGCCGCTTTCGCGACGTATTCGCGCTTGCGGTAGTAGCTGAACCAGTTGGCGAAGTTCTGGATTTCCTCGGCGTAGGTGCATACCGGTGCAGCCGCGCAGTCACGGCGCAACACACCGCTGAGGTAAGCCGGCGTCGTCGGCTGGATTTCCACCAGCGTGTGGCCGTCCTCGGCATCAACAACGCCGTCACCATCGGTGTCGGTCCACACCTGGTATCGAGCCGGCGTGAAGTTATTGACCGTGAATATGCCGGTGCCGCGGTTGCAATAATCGGTGTCGTAGGTGCGCACCGTCACCAGATCGACGGTACCTGCTGCCGGATCGTAGGGATCGATCGGGGCGGCCTTGGGATTGACGTTGGTGAATAAGGCACCAGTTCTATCTTCGCCGGGCCAGGGGGTGTAAGTGATCCGCGGATCGTAATACAGCCGGTTGTAGTCACGACTCCAGGCGCGCCAGACACCCCCGTAGGGCGCTGCAACGCCTTGTGCTATCAGCGCTGCCTCGGTCGGCACCACCCAGAAATAATCATTGTCCGGCGCCGGCTGTGCATAGTAATAGGGGCAACCCAGGTCCATGATGCCATTGTTTTCCCGCGTCATCAGGCCCCAGTCCATGCTGCCCGAGTCGTCGAGCAGGAACA
>JBFIQH010000133.1:0-8254 GCA_041609735.1 Woeseiaceae bacterium
CGCGATGGCGGTCGCTCTGGACGCCGTCGCGGCTCTGCCGTTTACGCTCAAGGACCCCGGGCCGGATACGATCATCAGCGCGGTCGGCGATTCGAATATCGTGATCAAGATCATGGCGTGGATCGACCAGCGGGACAGCGACTATGGCAAAGCCCGCAGCCTTGCGATTCGCGCCGCAAAGATGGCTTTGGAAAATGCGGGCTTTACGCTGCCGGAACCGATTTATCGATTGCGGCTCGATTCCCGACTGACCGCCAAACTCGCTGCAGCCGACGATGTCACGCAATCAGCCACGGAGGGCGAGCCACACGCCGCATCAAGGCCTGCCGCAGGCATCGACGAGGTCATCGACGTGCGTCCTGATACCCATATCGAAGAAAAGGTACACAGCGAGCGGGCGCGGGACCAGGAATCCGACTTGCTCGATAACGAGCGACCGGTCGAGTAAATTCTGGCGAAATCCGGCTTCGGCGCGCACGTTAATGCTGCAGAACGACGCGATGAGGCAATGCTCGCTTCCTCGCCAATTTTCGCTGCACCCCAGTCGCTGGCCCAATCCCGAGTGCATGCGCCGTATCGCAGCCCTGCCCCGCACGTACACTGCCTCACTGCTCTGCGTCCGGATCGGATAAATCTGCCGCGAATGGCGATTTAACGCCCGCATTATGTGACCTGCGTCACACTTTCGCGGCCACCGACCCTCTGCGCTACACATCCGGTAAACGGCTGAATTTGTTCCAATAGCGTCACCAAAAGGAACTTGAACAACAGCCGCGGACGGAGATCCTGCATGCTATTCAGAACGTTGCCATTCGGTCGAATCACACTCGGCCTTTGCGCCCTGCTAAGCCTCGTATTCGCCGCGGAATTCGGCCCTGGCGTGCAGGCCGATGCAACGCCGGCTGTGTCCTACATTCTTCAAGGTGAGTCCGCAGAGGCTGTTGCCGACGCCGTCATCGATGTTGACGGTGACATCACCCACGAACTCGGCGTTATCCGCGCCGTTGCGGCAAACCTGACGGCAGCGCAGCTCGAGGCAATCAGGAACGACAGCCGCGTGACCCATGTCCACGGTAACACCCAGGTCGAGACCGCCGGCAAGCCGGACAAGTCTGGTGGCGGCGGTGGCGGCGGTGGCGGCGATGGCGGCAGCACCGACTCGTACATCGAAACGTATTACCCGACGCTGATCGGCGCCAACTTGCTGCATCAGCAAGGCATCGACGGCTGGGGTATCGGCATCGCAATTATCGATACCGGCATGTTTTCGCACGACGGTCTGACGACCAGCCGCTATGGCAATCTGCGTCGCAAGGTACAGTACGACGCAATCACCAATGAAGTGACAACCTACAAGAATACCAATGGCTCACAAATAGCCGATCCGTCGGGTCACGGTTCCCACGTGGCCAGCATCGCGGTAAGCAGCAAGGATTTCGAAGGTTCGTACAACGGCATCGCTCCGGGCGCGAACATCATCCCGGTCACGGCGCTGAACGATTTCGGGCAGGGCTCGTACGCCGACGTGATCCGCGGCATCGACTGGATCGTCGCCAATCACAACAAGCACGGCATCGATATCATCAACATGTCGCTGAGCGCTCCGGCGCGCTCGCACTACTGGGAAGATCCGCTGAACCAGGCCGTCATGGCTGCCTGGGAAGCCGGCATCGTTGTCGTCGCCTCGGCCGGCAACACCGGACCGGCAGCGCAGACGATCGGCGTACCCGGCAACGTGCCCTATGTCATCACCGTCGGCGCGATGACCGACAATTACACGCCGGCCGACGGCAGTGACGACCGGCTTGCAACGTTTTCGGCGACCGGCCCGACCTACGAGGGCTTCGTCAAGCCGGAGATTGTCGCGCCGGGCGGTCACATGCTGGGCCTCATGCAGAAAAGCTCCGAACTCGCGATGGTATTTCCGCAATACCACGACGGCACCAAGTATTTCGAGATGTCGGGCACCTCGCAGTCGACGGCCGTCGTCAGCGGCGTCGTCGCACTGGCGCTGCAGATGGAACCGGGCCTCACGCCGGACCAGGTCAAGTGCAAGGTCATTTCCGCAGCACGGCCGGCCGTAAAGCCTGACGGCACGCTGGCCTACTCGGTGTTCCAGCAAGGTGCCGGCATGGTCAACGCCTACGACGCGGTCTACAACTGGAACTACAACTGTGCCAACAATGGCCTGGACATTACGGCCGACCTCAACGGCACTGCCCATTTCGGCGGCCGCGCCAACCAGAATCCCGACGGCAGCTACTACCTGATGGGGCTCGACGGCTACGCCTGGACCGACAGCGGCGCAAACACCAACGGTTACGCGTGGACCGACAACTATTTCTGGGCCGACGGCTACGGCTGGACCGACGGGCTCCTGCAGACCGACGGCGTCGGTGTCGGCGGCTATCTCTGGACCGACGGCTACGCCTGGACCAACGGCTATGCGTGGACCGACGGCTATGCCTGGATCGATGGTTACGGCTGGACTGATTTACTCACCGAATCGATGTCGATCAATACCTGGGTGGATCCGGAATAGGCGCCCTTGCGTTCCGGCACTTGCGCGAACTCAGCCGCCGAGATACACCGCCGACGCGATCGCAAAGTAAACGAGCACACTCAGGATGTCATTTCCTGTCGTGATAAACACGCCGGTGGCAACGGCCGGGTCGATGTCAAAGTGATCAAGGACCAGCGGCACCGTTGAACCGAGCGTCGCTGCAAGCGTCGTTACGATCGCAACCGACAGCCCCGCCGCCACGGCGAGCCGTTGCGGCTCGTGTATCGAGACAAACAACGCAACGACCAGCACCAGCGCAATCAGCAACATGGCGACGACGGCGCCGTTGATGATCGAGCCGAAAAATTCCTTCGCAATGCGGCGCCCCACGTCGCCGGTCCACAGGTTGCCGCTGGCGAGGCCCTGCACCGTCACCGTCGATGCCTGAATGCCGGCGTTACCTGCCATCGCCATGACGACCGGTATAAATGTCGCAAGAATTGCAGCCCTGCGGAGCTCGTCTTCGAAATTGCCGACGACCAATCCGGCCAGCGCGGCGCCGATCAGCCCGCCGATGAGCCACGGCAAGCGACCCCGGATGATCTTGCCGAGCGAATGGTCCGGCAGCGAGTCCGGCGTGACGCCGCTCATCAGCATCATGTCCTCTTCCGCTTCGTCACGAGTGATTTCTTGCAATTCTTCCACCGTAATACGGCCGATGACGTGCTGCTGCTGGTTGACGACCGGGATCGTCTGCACTTTGTGGCGCGCCGCCAGCTCCAGAACGTCCTCCTGGTCGGCATCCGGCAGAACCGTGACCTTTACCTCGCGCATGATGTCGCGAATCAGCGTTTTCTTCTTGTTGAGCAGCAGGTCGCGGAGCTTCAGCCGCCCGACGAGCCGCCGCTCGCGATCGACGACATAAGCTTCGTAGAACTTCTCGATGAGCCCGGCCATGCGGCGGATCGCACGCGTTGCCGTGCCGACATCCCAGGTATCGAGCACGACGACGAACTTGTTGCTCATGACCTCGCCGGCGGTGTCCTCCGCAAATTGCAGGCGTTGGGCAAGCGCTTCGCGGTTGGCGAGGCGGTCGAGAACCCGCGCGACAAAATCGTCCGGGAAATCCGACAGCAGCTCGACGGCATCGTCCTCATCGAGTTCCTCCGCAATCGCGGCGACGCGGGCGATGCCCGATTCCTGCATCAGGACGGCTCGAAGATCCGGGTTGATGGCGACCAGGACCTTGACGGCCGGGCCCGGCGGCAACCAATCGTAAAGCTTGCGCGCCTTGCGCAGCGGCAACAGGATCAGCAGCTCCATGATGTCGGCTGCGGGCCACCCCCGCAGCATGCGCATGACATCGTCCTGCGCCTCGTTGCTGATCAAATCGTCGATTTCGGCAAGCAGTTCGCGATTGTCCGGATGCAGCTCTCCGGGTTCGCCGAGCTTCCAGCGACGTGTCCGCATGCTACTACTCCTGGTCTCGTTGGCCGCGCGAGGTTAGCAGGAACAGCGCGAGTCCCGCCAGAACGACGCCAACGCCGAACCAACCTTCCGTTGGCCGCTGCATCAGTACGAACGTCAGCGTCCAGCCGGTGACCAGCAGATAGATCAGTGGCGTCACCGGGTAGCCGAACGTGCGATACGGACGCGGCAGCCCGGGTTGTCGCCAGCGCAGCACGAACACGCCGAGCACGGTTACAAAGCTGTTCAGCGCCAGCGTGAACCCGGCGAACACCAGCACGGATTCAAAGCCGGACGACAATATAAAAATGACCGTCAACGTCGACTGGAACAGGATGGCGACGAACGGTAGCCCGTCGCGATTGGTACGGGATAACAATCCGAGTGTCGGGAAATCTTCGCCAATGACCTGCAAAACCCTCGGCCCGGCCATTGTCATCGCGCTGACGGTCGAAACAAGCAATAGCGCAAGAACGACACCGGCAAAGCGACCGCCGAAATCGCCGAACGCATGGTCAGCCGCAACATAACCGACCTCGATCTGCCCGACCAGCGCCGACATTGGCGCCACTTTCAGGAACACGTAATTCAGCGCAACATAGAGCAGCGTAACCACTGCGGTTCCGGCGAACAGAATCTTCGGCAAGTCACGCTGCGGGTTTTCGAGTTCGCTGCTCAGGTAGGTGGCCGCGTTCCAGCCGGTGTAGGCGTAACTAACGTAAATCAGGTACACCGCAAACGTACCGCTCAGCATCAGCGATGCGTCGCCGGCGACCGGCAGCATCGAGACGGGTTGCCAAACGTCCACCAGCAGCAGTGCCGCGATGCAGAAAACGACGATCGCGAGGACCTTGAGTACGGTAAACAGCCCCTGCAGCCCGCCGCTCTGCCGTCGCGACACCGAGTGTACGGCTGTCAGCGCAACGACAAGCAGAACGGCAAGTAATTTTTCGAGCGCTTCGCCGCCGGCCACCGCTGACGTCAGGTAGGCCGAGAATGTCATCGCCGCCAGTGCCATCGGCGCTGCGAACCCGATCGTCGCCGATACCCAGCCCGAGACGAACCCGGCAGCCGGATGATAGATCCGCGACAGAAAATTGTATTCTCCCCCCGAGCGCGGCAGCGCCGCGCCCAGTTCGGCGTACGTCATGGCTCCGCAAAGCGCAACAAGGCCGCCGATGGCCCACAGCGACAGCAGCACGAACCCGGAGCGCATGTCGACGAGTTGAAAGCCGAGACTCGTAAATACGCCCGTGCCGATCATGTTTGCGATGACGACGGCTATGACAGTCGTATGCCGGTACTTGTTAATTGCTGCCTGTGCCATACACTGGAACGATACAGCAAAGCTCCCGCTAATTAATCAACCCTGGCGGAGCCAGCATTACCGCAGGAGAACATCATGGCAACCGTGCTGATCACCGGCAGCAATCGCGGTATTGGTCTCGAACTCTGCCGCCAGTTTCACAAGCGCGGTGACGACGTCATCGCCGTCTGCCGAACGCCGAGCGACGAATTGAAACGGGCCGGCGTTCAAGTTGTCGACGGCATCGATGTGTCGAGCGGCGATTCGGTCGACGACCTGGCCCGCAAACTGGGCGACACGCGTCTCGACATCTTGATCAACAACGCCGGTATCCTGCGATCCGAATCCTTCGGCTCGATCGACTACGACGCGATGCTGGAACAATATTGCGTCAACACGCTGGGCCCGCTGCGGGTCACCGAAGCGCTGGCGCGAAACCTGCAAAAAGGCTCGAAGGTCGTCATCATCAGCAGCCGCGTCGGCTCGATCGAGGACAACGGGTCCGGAGGCAATTATGGCTATCGGGCATCGAAAACCGCCGTCAACATGATCGGCACCAACCTGAAGCACGAACTCGAGCCCCGCGGCATCGCCGTCGCGCTGCTGCACCCCGGCCTCGTTGCGACCGATATGACCGGCGGTCACGGTATCTCTGCAGCCGACTCGGCGGCGGGACTGGTACAGCGCATCGACGAACTGACGCTCGAGACGAGCGGCGGCTTTTGGCATGCAGAGGGTTACCGGCTGCCCTGGTAACAACCCGGCAGCGCGCGCTGCGCGTCACTCGGCGCGGCGGATTTCCGTTACGCCGCCCATATAGGGCCGCAATACCCTGGGAACACGAATACTGCCGTCCTCTTGTTGGAAATTTTCCATGACCGCGATCAGCGCCCGGCCCGCGGCGACCCCGGATCCGTTGAGCGTATGAATCAGCTCGGGACGACCGGATTCCCGGTTTCGCACGCGCGCTTTCATGCGCCGGGCCTGGAAATCACCGCAGTTGCTGCAGGATGAGATCTCGCGGTATTTCCGCTGCCCGGGAAGCCAGACTTCGAGATCGTAGGTCTGGGTAGCGCCGAACCCGATGTCGCCGGCGCACAGGGCAACGACGCGATACGGCAATTCCAGCGCCTGCAGAATGGCTTCGGCGTGCCCGGTCAGCGCTTCGAGCGCCGCGGCCGACTCCTCCGCGGTCACAAGATGCACCAGTTCGACTTTCTCGAACTGGTGCTGGCGGATCATGCCGCGCGTATCCTGTCCGTAGGACCCGGCCTCGGAACGGAAACACGGCGTGTGTGCGACAAAGCGCAACGGCAGCTCGTCCGGTTCGAATATGACCTCGCGGCCAAGATTCGTCAGCGGCACCTCGGCTGTCGGAATCAGGTAGAACGGCGTCTCTGTCGTCGTCCTGAACAGGTCTTCCTCGAACTTCGGCAACTGCCCGGTTCCGACGAGCGCCTCGCCGTGCACCAGGTACGGCACGTAAGCTTCTTCGTAGCCGTGATCGGACGTGTGCGTATCGAGCATGAACTGGATCAACGCGCGCTGCAGCCGTGCCAGCGGACCGCGCATGATCGCGAATCGCGCACCCGATATCTTGGCGGCCGCATCGAAATCGAGCTGGCCGAGGCCGTTGCCCAGTTCGATGTGATCACGCACGTCGAAATCGAACGTCGCGGGGCTTCCCCAAGTTCGCACTTCCCGGTTGTCCGATTCGTCACTGCCGTCCGGCACGTCGTCCGCCAGCAGGTTCGGCAACCCGAGTTCGATGTCGCTCAGTTGCTGCTGGATGCCCTCGAGTTCAGCCTCGGCGGTTTCCAGCTTGTCCCCGAGATCCTGGACGGCCGCCAGCAATGGCTCGATGTCCTCGCCCTTCGCCTTCGCGCGCCCTATCGATTTGGCGCTGGCATTGCGCTCGCTGCGCAGTGACTCGGCCTCGACCTGCAACACTTTGCGGCGCTCCTCGAGATCGAGGTACTGTGCGGCGTCGAAGTCTATTCCGCGGCGCGCAAGGTTGGCGGCGACGTCGTCGGTAGCGTTTCTCAATAGTCTGGGATCAATCATTCTGTGTTCGCGTCGTGCCGGTTCGCAGCTTCGCGCGCCTGCCGGTTTTGCTCCCTGAGTTCGTCGAGTTTTTCGCGAATCCTGATCTCCAGGCCGCGCGGCTCGGGATGATAATACGTGACCGGCGACATTTCCTCGGGAAAATAGTTGACGCCTGCCGCAAATGCACGCTGTTCGTCGTGCGCGTAGCGGTAGTCTTTGCCGTGCCCGAGCTCCTGCATCAGTCTCGTCGGCGCATTTCTGAGGTGCATCGGTACGTCGAGCGAGCCGAAAGTGCGCGCGTCCGCGGCCGCGGCTTTCGCAGCCGTGTAGGTCGCATTGCTCTTTGCGGCACAGGCGAGGTAGATCACCGCCTGTGCGAGCGTCAGCTCGCCTTCCGGGCTGCCCAGCCGCTCGAGGGTGTCCCAGGCATTCAGGGCAATCGTCAGCGCCCGCGGATCCGCATTACCAATGTCTTCCGAAGCCAGGCGAATCATGCGACGCGCGATATAAAGCGGATCGCAGCCCCCGTCGATCATGCGCATCAGCCAGTACAGCGACGCATCCGGATCGCTGCCGCGTATCGATTTGTGCAACGCCGAAATCTGGTCGTAGAAATAATCGCCCTGCTTGTCGAAACGGCGGCGGCTGCCGGACACGACTTCATCGACGACTTGCGATTTGATCTGGCCCTCCGTCGCGAGGTCGGCGGCGAGTTCGAGCAAATTCAATGCCCGACGCGCATCGCCATCTGCCGCGAGCGCGATTTTCTCAAGGTCTTCGGCATCGATATCGAAGCTGTTCGCATAACCGCGGTTGTCGTCAGCCAGCGACCGCTCGAGGATCGCGATCAGCGTCGCAGTATCGAGGGATTTCAATACATAGACGCGTGCCCGGGACAGCAACGCATTGTTCAGTTCGAATGAAGGGTTCTC
>JBFIQH010000134.1:0-8209 GCA_041609735.1 Woeseiaceae bacterium
TTAACACGTTAACTATTAATATATTAAGTATATTGGGCACGACTTGTCAACCGTGACTGCCATTTAGTCATCCTATGCGGCCTGCGAGGCGTGAATTCTTAGTATCAAGCCGCTCAAAGTGACCGATAAGCAACCCCATCGAGGCGGCCAACGAGGGGCTCGAGGCGATCGAGTTCCCGGCGGAGCTGCTCGAGCGCTTTCTCGACGATAACCCGGTCAACTAGTAATTGAGCGCGAGGCGCAGCGTGTAGGCGCGGCCGAAGACGTCGTACATCTCGGGGTCGGTGTTTGCGGCCGGGCCGTTGTTCGCGAAAAACGCCGGGTCCTCGTCGAACAGGTTGGCGATCGTCAGGCCGAGCGTCACGTGTTCGCTGACGTCGTATCTGAGGCTGAGATCGACGTAGCTTTTGGCGCCAACCGATTCGACGGCCGGGTCGATGAAGTCAGAAGGGATTCCGAACAGGGGCCCGACCTCACGCGCCGAGTTGTCGGAGCCGTCGATCCATTGCCAGCTCAACTGCGCTCGCCAGTCCGACGCGCTGAGCGTCAGGTTCGTCGTAACGCGGTTCTCGGGAAATACCGAATCGTTGCCGAAATTGCGGCACAAGAAACCAAACTTGCCGACACACTCGAGCGACGTCGAGGCCAAGTCGGCCTGGATCGAGTTTTCCTTGACGTGGGTCCAGACGACACGGACGTCGAGGTCCGCGTTGCCTGCGCCGAGCGCCAGAGGCCCGGAAAGCTCGGTGCCGAAGCTGAGCTGGGTGTCGAAACCTCGGGTGCTTATGTTGCCGAGATTGCCTGCCCGCTGATCGAGCGTATTGGTGTCGTAGGTCACCGGGTCGCGGCCGATCCGGTCGCATCCCGCGCGCGACGTATTCGCCGGGTCCCAGCACACGACCCATGGTCGAGCCTGGCCGATCGTGTCTTCGACGTCGATCTCGAAGTAGTCGACGGCCAGCGTCCACGACTCGAACAGCGAAAAGACGATGCCGGCCGTCAGCGTTTCGGCAATCTCGGGCGCGAGGTCGGGATTGCCGCCGCGCGTAGCAACGACCGGCGACCTCAGCGTAGCCTCGAAGACCCCGATCTCGCCCGCCGGGATGCCCTGCGCGATGCACACGTCGCGAAAGCCGTTGCCGACCGGGTCGGCCGATGCCGAGCACGGGTCTTCGCGCGAATCGAATTGTACGAGCCCCGTGTTTGCCTGATACGGCAACTGGAATGCCTCGGCGAGGTTTGGAGCACGCGCGCTGCGCTGCAACATCGCGCGGAAGCGAACGCCGCCGACCGGTTCCCACTCCGTGCCGAGTTTCCAGGTCTGCAGTTCGCCGGCATGATCGTACGAAGACAGTCGGCCGCCGAGCTCGAGCCCCAGGTATTGCGCGAACGGTGCATCGGCAACGATCGGGACGAGCATCTCTGCATAGATTTCAGTAACGGTTTCGGCGCCGACCACGTTCGAATCGGCACGGAAGCCGAGCGTATCGCCCGAAAACAGCCTGTCGTCGGCCGCATAGCCGCCCGAATCGCGGCGCCACTCGACACCGATTGCGGTCGCGAGGCCGCCTGCAGGAAGCGTGAACGGCGCGCCGCGGATGAACGCGCTGAGCAGCGACTGTTCGCGCGTCACTTTATTCTGATACGGATCGTTGCGCAGGAATTCCGCGCCTTCGGCGGACAGGTTGCCGGCGCCGAACAAATTGAGCGGGACGCAGCCGTTCGCGGGGTCGAAGCAGTTGCTGGTCGCCGGGTCGACGAGCAGGCCCTGCTGCAGGCGCGAGAACGAACCGTCGTTACGCTGCAGTTCAAGCTCGTCGACCTTCGTGTAGCTGGCCCAGGCATCGAACTCCCAGGTCGCGTTGAGATCGCCGCGCAGCCCCGTCAGCAGACGCGTGAATTTTTTCTCGCTGTCGGCGATGCGCGGCCCGAGCTCGACGAAGCGCCGCTGGAAACTCAAGCCGACCAGGTTCGGTCCGAGCGGTACCGCGTTGTCCGCAAGGAATTGCTGGTTCGCGGGCGTCAGCACCGGGTTGTCGGTATTGACCGCAACGAAGGCGCCGAAGGAGCCTGCCGGCGCGAGCGCCTGCACGACTTCGTTGTGCGTGTACGTCAGTTCCGAGTACAGTTCGACGCGGCCGCCGACATCGTGGCGCAGCAGCATGCCGCCTGACATGCGCCGCAACGGCACCTGCAGGTAGTTGATCGGCGCAAAGTCGTACAGATCGTCGGGCGATACGAATTCGCGGGGATTGCCGGCGTCGTCCCAGGTCGTACGGGCAGGGCCGTTGCCGAAGTCGACGCGCGGAAAATTCATCGCGCCGGCGGGCGTGGTCGGACTGCCGCCGGGACCCAGCGTATTCGAAAACCAGTCGTCGTTGATCGTCTGCGCCGAATGCCTGCGGTCGGCCTGGAACAGCGGGTCGCGGTCGAGAAAGGCCCCGAACAACGTCAGATGGCCGGCGCCGAGTTCGCGGCCCCAGGTCAGGTTGACATCGAATGTATCGGCATCACCGCGCTCGGTCGTGTAGTAACTCGTTTCGAGGCCGAAGCCTTCGAAGTCGTCGCGCGTAATTACGTTGACGACGCCTGCGATCGCGTCCGCGCCGTAAACGGCCGTTGCGCCACCTGTGATGATTTCGACCCGTTGCACGAGCACGCTCGGCAGCGCGTTGACGTCGATGGCACTGCCGATGCCGGCCGGCGCGATGCGCCGCCCATTGAGCATGACGAGCGTGCGGCCCGGGCCGATGCCGCGCAGGTCGACTTTGGAGGTGCCGTCGCCCGGGTTGTTGCTCGTGCGGCCGAACGATGGCTGCATTTGCGGCAGCGTGTTCAGCGCTTCCTCGAGCGTCGGCTGCCCCGCGCTGAGAATATCGCCGCGGTCGATCGTCGTGATCGGGCTCGGTGAGTTGAAGTCGCGGCGCACGAGGCGCGAACCCGTGACGACGATTTCCTCGACGACGGCGTCGCCAAGATCATCAACCTGGGCATGGACGGCGGCAGGAAAAAGCGCCCCGAGTCCCGCCGCTACGGTGCAGAATGTCGAAATCCGGCCAATCACGCTTTTCATTACGGCCATATCTGCCTCGGGAAGCGGTCGACCATTATTGTCTGTGTATTCTAGCAAAGACGCGGGCGCATCGTGCACGGCACACCGGGTGACAACTACACTCTTGACATGACGCGGATTGCAGGATCGACGCACGATGAATGAGCCCGGTTTTTTTCGCGCAGCTCCAGAAGCGCCGGGTGTTTCGCGCGACGCTGCTGTATGCCGCGCTGGTCTGGGTGGCGCTGCAGGCTGCCGACCTGCTCGCGGGCGCCGGAATCGTCAGTGACCGCCTCGTGCGCTGGCTCATACTTGTTGCGGTCATCGGCTTCCCGGTCACCGTGCTGGCAAGCTGGTTTCTCGACTCGCCATGGCGTGAACAGAAGTGGTTGGCAGTGACCGGCGACCTCGTCATCATCGCCGCAATTGGCACAGCGGCAACGTTGTTCGCCTGGCAGCAGTGGTTCGTGTCGTTTTCGCGCCCGGTCGTCGTGGTCGAGCCGATCATTGCGACCGACATGCGCGAGGATTCGAATGCGCTTGCTGACCGCATCGCGAGACAACAGCGAGCGCTGCTGGCTACCCGACCCGAGTTGCGTGTACCGGAATTTGGCAGCAATGCGGCCGATGCCCGTTATCGCATTGCCGGAACGCCGGCCCAGCGTGAAGGAGTCGTGCGGCTAACGCTGCAGCTGTTCGATGCGGGCGGCGAGCTCGCCTGGAGCGACTCGTTCGAGAACCGGTCGCAGGCCGACAGGCAACTGCTCGAGAGCGGGTTGAACACATTGATGGCGCAGCTACCACTGCCAGCAAGCGGATAGTGCGTATAAGGGGCCATTATGTCAGGAGCGAAATCGTCGGAGCGAGCTGAAACCGGGCCGATTAACGGCAGATCGAGGCCGCCATCGTGCGGAGCCGGCCCGACCCCTCGTCGTTGAGGCGCGTGAACCTTGCTCTTGCCCCCGGAAATGCCGGCGCATCACGGCGCAAGCCAAAACCCGCCCGTCCCTGCACGGTTGTCCGGGTGGTGAGGAACAGGACGAAGTGGTCAGACGAAACGATCGCCCTTCGGCGGCGCCCGACTCGGATGTGCCGGATCGACGGTCTCGGCAGCACGGCGGAGGTGCTCGAAAATCCGCTCGATGACGGCAGGTTCCTCAATGCTGGCGATGACACGCAAGTGCCCGCCGCGTGGTGCCGTCGCGATACGGCGTCTTAAGCGCATAGCGGACGTTCCCGCCCCAGGGCCGTTCATTACATTATGATCGGCGCTATGATCGGGTCTAGCGCTGCAAGTGTGACGGTAAGCGAGGCGATCCGTTCATCGGCAATCCACCTGGTGCAGCCCAGATCGCACGCCCTGCGGGCGATATTCCGACGCACCGGAGCGGCTCGGTGGCCAAAACCTGGCGTCTTGAGCGCATTACAACCTGCCGCAATCGATGCTTCCTCAGCGGCCGCCCTCGCCGGCTGTCCTGACTGACTCATCCGGGACCAAATTTCCGCGGTATATCCTGCGAGGGCCTTTATGTACGATTGCAACACTGCTTATTTGCCTGGGCGCTGCTATCTCTATGACGGATATTTTTCTTTCCTACTCTCGTGACGATCGGCCTCGCATTGAACCGCTGGTCGAGACGCTTACCAGAGAGGGCTTCGATGTCTGGTGGGATACGCGAATATCCAGCGGCACGGAATTTTCGAAGGAAATCGAGCAGGTTCTGAATCAGGCCAAGGTAGTCATTGTGGCGTGGTCAGCATCTTCCGTGAAATCCCTTTGGGTGGCGGATGAGGCGAGCGTCGGGCTGCAAAAGGGTAATCTCATTCCCGTGTGTATCGACAACGTCGAGCCTCGGCTGGGCTTTCGCCAGATTCAGACCATTAACCTGAGCGATCGGCTGCCGCCGCGCGCCAGTACAGACATTTCTGAACTGCTGGAAGCGCTGCGAAGCCGGTTGCCGAAGCCTGAAGCTGAGCGGTCCGAATCGCTGCAGAACCCGGAAGCCACCTGGACGGCCGACGACTTTGATTTATCGAATTTGAGTCTGCCCGTTGTCTCCTCGGCCCCCTTCGTAGGCCGGGACGGCGAACGACTTGCCGTTACAGAGTGTCTGGACCGGCTCGCGTTGGGGACGGGCGGTGTCCTGATGATAGGCGGCGAACCGGGGGTCGGAAAAACCCGGCTAGCCCAGCTGGCCAGCGATCTGGGGCGTGAGCGAAATATGCTCCCGCTCGCCGGTCACGCCTATGAGGAACGCGGCGCGCCCTTCATAGTGGCTAGCGAGATTATTGAGCAACTCATTCGTATCGTGCCTGCGCCCCAGTTGCGCGCGATTCTGGGGCCGACGGCTCCGGAAATCGGGCGCCTGGTGCCGGAGCTGCGGCGGGTTTTTCATGACCTGCCGCAGCCGCTGGACCTGCCGCCGGACCAGCAACAGCGCCACCTGTTTAACGCGATGCTGGAGTTCATGACGCGGCTGAGCGAAAAGGTGCCGCTGGTCATACTGCTGGACGATCTGCACTGGGCTGACGATTCAAGCATCGCACTGCTGGAACACCTGGCGCCGCACTTGCCAGATCTTTCCGTGCTTTTGGTGGTCACTTATCGCGATGTGGCCGCCGACATGGGCGCGCCTTTTCGCCGATCGCTCAACTCCTTCAACCGGCAACCTTACGTCACACGCCTCGCGCTTCACCGGCTGTCGCAACCTGACGTTGCTAAGCTGCTGTCCAGCCTCGCTGGCTCCAGTCCACCAGATGCCGTGGTCGAGCGGATATTCAAGGAAACCGAGGGCAACGCGCTTTTTGTACAGTCGGTATTCCAAAACCTGTTCGACGCAGGACAGTTGCTGGACAGTCAGGGCGAATGGCGTAGCGATGTGGAGGTTGATGAGTTTGCCGTCCCTGACTCGCTGAGGCTGGTGATCGAGCAACGCGTGACGCGGATCACACCGAAATGTCGTCAGTTGCTGAACGTGGCAGCGGTGCTGGGGCTACGCTTCGATCCGCTACTGCTGGAATCCGCAAGCGATCTGGGCGAGTCTGCATTGGACGCAATCGAGGAGGCCGAGTCTGCCAAGCTGCTGCTGCCGGCCGCGACAGGCCGCGATACCCGTTATGAGTTCGCCCATGCCCTGGTGCGTCAGGCTCTGCTGGAGACCCTGTCACCGCTGCGCAGGCAACGGCTGCACCGAAAAATTGCCGACATCATGATCGAAAGATTTGCAGGAGAGCGCAGGCGTTTTGCGGACATTGCACACCACCTTTACGAATCCGGCGGCAACGCCGACTCGCAAGTCACCAGCAGCTATCTGCAGCAGGCCGCCAGCTTTGCGCAGGAAACTGCTGCGTTTCGGGAAGCTGTTGAACATCTGGATCGGGCGCTGGACATTATTCCGGATGACGACCGGGTGGAACGAGCCAGGGCGCTGGATCAGCGCGCAGTAGCAAAAAAAGCGCTTTCGGACTGGCCCGCCGCTGCGGACGATTGGCAGAAGGCGCTGCCCGTGCTGGAAGGCGAAGCCGACCGGGATCGAGTTACTGCCATCTGCTGGGAACTGGCGACGATTGCCAACTGGAACAACCAGTTTGAAGAATCCCGGGCGCTGATTCAGCGGGGTCTGGCGTGCGCGGGGGAAGAGGTAACCGCAGGACGTTGCCGGCTGCTGGCGGTGCAAGCTCATACCGCCAGCACTGCTGGCAGGTATGAGGAGAGTGTTGAACCTCTGGAGCAGGCAGAGGCTCTGGCGCGACAGCTTGAAGATCCTGAAGTGCTGCTGGGTGAGGTGATGCAGGCCCGTCTGTTCCACTGCGAGCACTTCATGCTGGTGTCCCAATACGTGGAAGCGGCTGAGCGAAGTGCTGAGGCCGCTCGCCAGGCAAAATTCACATGGTCACTGGCAAATGCCCTGGCAATCTCCAACCACGGATTTTTTTGGAGCGGGAAACTTGAGCGCCTGCAGCAGCACATCGACGAAATGGCCGAATGCGAAAAGAAAGCTGGTAATGCGCTGGTTCCCATTGCCATGGACTACGGCAGGGCTGCTCTCTGCTATGCCCGGGGTGACCTGAGTGGCAACGAGCGATTCAGCCTCGCGGCGACTAAGAAGATGCAGGCCATGGGTACCGTTTACTGGACAATTGCTGCCGGAATGTACGGGCAGGCTCTGTTTCTTCGTGGCAACTGGGAGGCGGCCCATCGAGTCCTGAAAGAGGCCGATCAATCACGGCTCGTCGGTTGCTGGGCCGATGCCGAGCCGGCCCGGCTCCTGACTTACTATGCCTATACCGATGATCGATTGGCTCGCGAGCTGCTGCAGGAACTGCTGCCCGGGCTACCATCCCCGGGCGCTGCCAACCGGGTTGGTGCGTGGCTTTTACTGTGCGCGGTGATCGAGGCCGCGGCACTGCTCGATTCAGCGTGTGATCCGGAACAGCTTTACGCCATGGCCGAGGTGTTAAAGAGCCAGGGCGCTGTGCTGACGTGGAATCCAGGATTGATCGACAGGTACCTGGGCATCGCGGCCACGATGGCCAACAGGTTCGATGTGGCGGAACAGCATTTCAGCGTGGCCCTGAGGCTCGCTGAATCCATGCCGGTTGTCCCCGAACAGGGTGAAGTGCGGCGCTGGTGGGCCAGCATGCTTAAGCGCCGCGCAGGTGATGGCGACAGGGAACGGGCGCGGACGCTGCTGTCCGACGCGCAGGCCATTTATGGTCGGTGCGGCATGCCCAAACACGAGGCGTTGACACGAAGCACACTGGAGTCGCTTCAATCTTCAACGTAGGAAGCGTCGTCAGGGGTCAGGTCTGGTGTGCGGATCTTGAAGTTGCGAGCTTGCCGCCGTCACCCGCTATGCTTTCAGCCGGGACCATTGAATGGGGCTTTATGCAGGCAAAGGCTAAGCGGAAAAATCGGCTAACCCTGTTGTGAAATTCCAACAGATGCATGACACATTCAGCTCTTTTCTCAATAGTTCGTTCTTCGTCCGCAGCCTCCAAAGTGATTGCTCTGTCTCTGTCACATGGATCCGCAGCGTTGATCCATGCGACCGCCGGGTCCTTCCTTCTTAGTTGAGCTCGAAGGTGGCGGATCGTGCGTATAAGGGGCCATTAAGTCAGGAGCTAAACCGTCGCAGCGAGCTGAAGCCTGCTGAA
>JBFIQH010000135.1:0-8117 GCA_041609735.1 Woeseiaceae bacterium
AGACCTACCTGCGGCACGACGAACCCTACGATTGCGCCGGCAGTTTCAAACTCGAGGGCGCAGGCTTCGTATTGTTCGAATCGATCCAAGCCGAGGACCCGACGGCGCTGATCGGCTTGCCGATGATCTGGGTTGCCGACCGCCTGCTAGCGCTCGGCTACCTGCTGCCGTAGACAGATCCTGGACTAATCAACTTTTCCCAGTTGTTGCAGGAATTGATCGAGATCGTCGGCCAGCGGCGACGTGAAATGCAGATCGTTGCCGCTGTCGTCGGGAAACGCGATCGACTGCGCGTGCAGGAACAGTCGCGGCAATCCCAGCTTCTTCAGTTTGCGGTTTTCGCCGGCATCGCCGTAACGCTCATCGCCGGCCAGCGGAAAGCCCGCGGCGAGCGCGTGCACGCGTATCTGGTGGGTCCGCCCCGTGAGCGGCCGGCACTGCAGCAGGCTGTAGTCCCGGTAGCGGCGAGACAAGCGAATGCGCGTTGCTGCCGGCTTGCCGCTGTCGTCGACAATGACGTGCCGCTCGCCGCCCTGGCGATGGGTCACCAATAACGGCGCTTCGATCAGTTGCTCCCCGATCTGCCAGTCGCCGATACACAGCGCCAGGTAATTCTTCTCGACCTGGCCCTGGCGAAACTTCTCGTGCAGCGCCCGCAATGCACTGCGGCGCTTCGCCAGTACCAGACAGCCCGAGGTTTCACGATCCAGCCGGTGAACGAGCGACAGGTCCTTGAGCTCCGGTCGCGCATGCCGCAGCAGCTCGATAGCGCCATGACTGATACCGCTGCCCCCGTGCACCGCAAGGCCCGAGGCCTTGTCAATGACGATGAGGCGCTTGTCCTCGTAAATGATGCGCCGCAGCATGTCGTCCATGCGGTGCGCCGCCGGCGCAGCTCCGGCCGCATTGATGCGTGCCGGCGGAATCCTGACCTCGTCGCCGGCCGCGAGCTTGTACTCGGCACGAACCCGGCCGCCATTGACCCTGACCTCGCCACGGCGCAACAGCCGGTACAGCCGGCCTTTTGGCAGTCCGGGCAGCTCCCGGCGCAGAAAGTTGTCGATGCGCTGACCTGCCTGCTCCGCGTCGATCCGGACCTTACGGACCCCGGTGCGTTGCTGGCCAGCGCCTTCACGTGACTTTTCTTGCATGATCAATGAGTTGATGGCAGTAAAGGCTGTGGTATATTACCGCCATGTGCCGCCGTGCGGCACACAGTTTAAATACAGACGAATGCCAGCGGCCCCGGTCCGGGATCACCGCCTGACTTCTAAACGGTTTTACGATTTGGTCTCGCCCACAGCGTGGCCTGATTTCATTGGCAGCGAGCAGCTTAACCGGCAAGCGCCAAGGGCGGTCACACCGCAGGGAAATCATGCTGATAGTTTTGCCCGTCGCGACTCTCTGGATTCGCACGATTAAAGCGACATATCACGTTTTGTTCAGCGTTACGCTGCGCCGCACGCCTGTGCGCCCGGCGCCCTGCCCCGTGTGTACAGCATCCAGCGAGCGACCCGGTTCCGGCTCGTTGCCCCATGTCAAATTACAAGTAGGGCAACATGAAAAGAATGCTAATCAACGCAACTCAGGAAGAAGAGTTGCGCATGGCGATGGTCGATGGCCAGCGTCTATTCGATCTCAACATCGAAGGTCCTGCCAGCGAACGTAAGAAAGCCAATATCTACAAAGGCAAGATCACGCGCATCGAGCCCAGCCTCGAGGCCGCGTTCGTCGATTACGGTGCTGACCGCCACGGCTTTCTGCCGCTGAAGGAAATCTCGAGCGAGTACTTCATCAAGCCGGTCGAATCCGGCAAACCCAATATTCGCGACGTCCTGAAGGAAGGTCAGGACATCGTCGTCCAGATCGACAAGGAAGAGCGCGGCAACAAGGGTGCTGCATTGACGACCTTCGTCAGCCTCGCCGGCCGCTTCATCGTCCTGAAGCCGAACAAGGAGCGCTCCGGCGGCGTCTCGCGGCGGATCGTCGGGGACGATCGCGACCTCGCCCGCCAGTCGCTGAACGAAGTCGAGATTCCGAAGGGCATGAGCGTGATCCTGCGCACCGCGGGTATCGACCGTAGTGCCGAGGAGCTGGCGTGGGACCTCGAGACCCTGCTCAAAGTCTGGCAGGCCATTCTCGACCACGTGCTGCAAAAACCCGCGCCCTTCCTGCTCTATCGCGAGGACAATGCCGTCATCCGCGCATTGCGTGATTACCTCTCAAACGAGATCGGCGAAATCCTCATTGATGACCCGGCAACGCACGAACAGGCGCGCGAATTCATCCAGCAGGTCATGCCTCACAACCTGAAAAAGTTGAAGCTGTATGACGACCCGGTACCGCTGTTCACGCGCTTCCAGATCGAGTCGCAAATCGAATCGGCATTTGCCCACTCGGTGACGCTGCCGTCCGGCGGCAGCATCGTCATCGACCATACCGAAGCCCTGGTGTCGATCGACATCAACTCCGCCCGCGCCACCAAAGGCGGCGACATTGAAGCAACGGCATTGAATACCAACCTCGAAGCCGCCGACGAAATCGCACGGCAGCTGCGCATCCGCGACCTCGGTGGCCTGATCGTTATCGACTTTATCGACATGGGCCCGTCGAAGAACCAACGCGAAGTCGAGAATCGCTTGCGCGATGCCGTGCGCCAGGATCGCGCGCGCGTACAGATCGGCAAGATCACGCGCTTCGGCCTGCTCGAAATGTCGCGGCAGCGGCTGCGTCCGTCGATCGGCGAGTCCGCGTACCAGACCTGTCCGCGCTGTACGGGATTCGGCACAATTCGGTCAATTGAGTCACTGGCGCTCGCAATTCTCAGGATCATCGGCGAAGAAGCACGCAAGGAACGTACCGCCAAGGTCATTGCCCAATTGCCGGTCGAGGTCGCCACCTACCTGTTGAACGAAAAACGCGACTGGGTACAAAGCCTGGAGACGATCAACGACACCCAGGTTATCCTGGTTGCGAATTCCCATCTTGAAACGCCGCACTACGACATTCGTCGCGTACGTGACGACCAAACGTTGATGCCGGAAAATTCGGGCGCCAGCTATTCGCTGGCCGAAGCGGATCCGCTGGTCGACGTGCCGGCGACGCTGGAAGACCGCAAGGTAGCCGAACAGGCCGCGATCGACGTCATCAAGCCGTCGACCCCGGCACCAAAGCGCGCGAAGACCGGCGGCATCCTCGCGTGGCTCAAGTCGCTGTTTGCCAGCGGCGAAAGCCGTGACAAGCCCGCAAAGGCCACGCGCCGGAAAGCCGCGTCGGGCAATAAGCGGGCCGGCGGTTCAAAACAGCGCAGCCGCGGCCGCAGCGACCAGCGCCAGCACGGCAAGCGCGACACGGCAAAGAAAAAATCTGCGCAAACGAAAACCAAATCGCCGAATCGAAAAAAGACGCGTAAGAAAAAAACACAGAATCAGGGCGAGAATGCGCAGCCGAATACCGACGAGTCGGCGGCCGCCAAAGAAACCGGTGAACAAAAGAAACGCCCGTCACGCAATCGACGCAGTCGTGGCGGCAGGCGGCGGCGGCGCAGTGCAGGAGACCGTGGCGAGCAGCAGGACCAGAACAATCAGAAAACAGACGGTTCGCAGAAAAACGTCAATGCCGAGGCTGGCGGCAACAAAGAGGGCGAACAGAAATCGGCGCGGCCGCAAAAGTCCGCCGGTGAGTCAACGCCCGCCGCAGAAACCAGGGATCCTCGCGCGGCGAAACCTGCAGATGCGCCCGCTCGCGAAACACTGAAAGAGAACACCGGCGGCAACGGTGGTCCGCCGCGCGCTCGTACTGATGCCGAGCGTGCTGCGGAGTCAGGACAGCAAGAGGTCGCGAAGCAAACGCAACCGTCGGCGAGAAATGGCGGCGGTGAGTCGCGCCGAGAAACCCGTCAGTCGCCTGCTGAAAATCCCAAACCAGAACCGAAACAGGAAAGCACCGGCAGCAGTGGGGCCGCCACGCCGAAACCGGAGAGCAAGCCCGAACGCCGGGACCCGGCCGCGGCGAAGCCGGAAGGTCGCCTGCTACCTTGGGATTCGCCGGCGGCACCGGTCGAAAAGCCCGCGAAAGCGACCGACAACCCCGCACGCGAATCGACGACAGACCAGACCTAGGCTCTACAGAGCGTGTTTCGAGCGCAGCGTCTCGAGCAAGCCTCGGGACGCTTCTTCGACCAGGTCGAGTACGCGCTCAAAACCCGCTGCGCCGCCATAATACGGATCCGGCACTTCCTGTTCCGACCCGGAACCGTAGTCGAGAAACAGGCTCAACCGGCCGTGATATTCGTCAGCGGCAATGTCGGCCAGCGTGTGCAGGTTGAGCCTGTCCATCGCAATAACGTAATCAAACGTTAAAAAATCCGCCTCGCTGACCTTCCTCGCGCGTATGTCGGCGAGCGATATGCCGCGGCGTTCTGCGGCCGCCTGCGAGCGCCGGTCCGGCGGCTCGCCGACGTGGTAGGCGTGCGTGCCGGCGGAATCGACGCGCACTTTGTCAACGAGGCCGGCTTCGGCAAGCACGTGGCGAAACACGCCTTCAGCCGTCGGCGAACGGCAGATATTGCCCATGCAGACGAATAGCACGCTTATGCGGGGTTCATTGTCGGTCATGTCGTTCAATCGTCGCGGGTCCGTTGCGTCAGGCGGATGACAGGGTACGGGAAACAGCCTTGGGTGTCCCGGTTGTTGTTTATGGCGTTTCGTACATCGAATTCAAGGATTCTGTCTCCGCAACCTCGGGTCTATTGGCGATTGCCGAGCCGGGGCTGCAGCAGCCAGGCAAACACGACGGCGGTCAACGCAATGCACAGAACGACAATGGCCCCCGCCGGCAAGTCCATGTTGATTGTAATGAGCAAGCCGGCGGCGGCACCGACGAGCCCGACGCCGTAGCCGCAGGAAATTCGCAGCCACCGATTGCCAATGCTGCGCGTTGCCAGTGCAGGCACGATCAGCGCCGCGAACACCAGGTAGACGCCGACGAGCTGTACCGAGACAGTCACTGCAAAAGCAAAAATCGCGTAAAAGCCGAAACCTAGCAGGTGGTCACGCATCCAGTACCAGGCGGCCAGCACGATGCCGCTGACGATCGCGGCCGGCAGCAGTTGTGAGTAGCTGACCCACAGTACCTGCCCGACCAGCAGTTCCTTCAGGTGTTCGCCGCCGTGCGGGTTGCCTGCGAGCAACAGTATGCCCAGCGTCGCGGCAAGGATGAACGCGACGCCGATCAGCGCTTCCTGGATCTCCGGGAATCGCCTGTCGGTCAGGTGCAGGATGAATGCCGCTATCAGTGCCGAGCTGACGGCCGCGACCTGAACAAGCCAGCCCTCGGCTTCCCAACCGATCGTGTAGGCAGCGATCACGCCGAGACCAGCGACCTGCGCGATGGCGAGGTCGATGAATATGATGCCGCGTCGCAGCACCTCGGTACCCAGCGGCACGTGCGTACTGAGCACGAGCGCGATCGCGATAAACGCCGGTGCGATGATGCTCCATTCCGATGCATTCACGGCGCGAGCTCCTCGAGAGCGCCGATGCTTGCATCGAAAAGCGTGAACAGGTCGACAACGTCATCCGAACCGCCGACCGTGTACGGCAGGACGAGATGCGGGATCGACAGCCTTTTCGTCAACCAGTCCGCGGATTTTTCGTTTTCATAAGGCGTTCGCACGACGGCAGCCGGCGGGTTGTCCTGAAGCTGCTCGAGCAGGCGCGCGAGGTGCGCACCGCTTGCCGGAATACCGGGCTTCGGCTCCAGCGTCGCGACGATGTCGAGATCCAGCCAGGCGGCGAGATAACTGAAGCTCTTGTGGCTCGACGCAAGCCGCATGCCGGCAAGCGGTAATGCGCGTTCTTCCCACCGATCGATGGCGTCAGTCCAGCGCGACGAAAAATTGTCGAGGCGCCGCGCATACTCCGCCGCGTTGGCCGGGTCAATTTGCGGCAAACGCGCGCCAAGCGCATCGGCAATGCGCCGGATGTTGCGCGCGTCAAGGTGCACGTGCGGATTGCCCTGCGGATGCACATCGCCCTGGCTTCGGTCGATCCGTTGCGGCACCTCGAGCTTGCGCACCTGATCCGCCGCCATGAAGTAACCGGGAGCGCCCGGTTGTATTGCGGAATTACCGGCGCGCCGCAGCAACAACGGCAGCCAGCCGACTTCGAGGTCTGCGCCGGTGCATATCACGAGGTCCGCAGTACGCACCGCAGCGATCAGGCTGGGTCTCGCCTGCAGGCGGTGCGGATCCTGGAAGGCGGTTGTCGCAACCGTTACGCTGGCATGATCGCCCGCCAGCTCCGCAACGAGCGCTGCCCACTCGGGTTCACAGGCGAAGACGTTGATCGCGTTTGCCGGCAGCGGCGCCAGCAGGGCGAGCAGGATAAGCAGTCTTTGCATCGCCGCTCTCCTAAAACTGGTGAGCGCCGTGCGCGCCGATACTCATGATGTACTGCAACAACCACTGGTCGTCCGAATCCGGCAGAACGCGGTCTTTGCTGTACTGCAGGCGCAGTCGGCTGTATTCGCTGGGTGACCAGTCGAGCATCAGCGCGTCGCGGCTGGAGCGTCGGCCCGGATCCTCGAGCTCGGTGCCAACGAGCAGCGGGCTGTTGTCGGCGTTGACCGTGTCGTGCCTGAGCCCGAGTCGCCAGCGTGGCGCAAACTGCCAGATCGTCTGCAGGTACCAGCCGTCCTGATCGCCCTCGTACACGAGGCCATCGAAGTCCCCGGATTCCGAACGACGGAAGTATTCGCCCTGCACTTTGAAATTCTGCACGGCGCTGTTGCCCTCGGGCGCCCATTTCCAGACGAAATCGAGCACCGTCAGGTCGCTGTCACCGGTAAACGTTTCCGCGTCGCCCTCGTCTTCGTGGTGGCCGCCGCTGCGCTCGACCGCATCGGCGCTGATTCTTGAAACACCGAGCTGCCAGCTGTTGCCGACGCCAACGTCACCGCCAATATGCGCAAAGGCCGTCCACGCGGCAGGCGATGTCGTCGCATTTGCGCTCGACGGAAAGCCGCCGCCCCAATTCAACTCGGTGCCGATCTCGAGAAACAGCGGTGTCGGCGCGATCCAGCTGGCGCGCACGCCGTCGACGAGATACTGGCCACCATAGAACGCCTGGTACGGCAACGGCCGATCGGCGAAGTCGTCCGCATGGCGGTGAAACGCATTCAGGTAGCCGGCCGCTGAAAAAAAGCGGCCGCCGGTCACGCTGAGGCCGGCAGGCAACGCGGTCGTCTGCAGCCAGGCTTCCTCGAGCTCGACTTCAAGCCCGCCGTCCTCGCTTGCCAGCGCGAACGTCAGGTTGCCGAAGTAGTTCGCGTCGACGTTGGCTTTGAAGTTGATCTCCGCTTCACCGAGCGCGAAGCCCGACTCGCCCGAGCCGATCTCGCCGCCGCTCAGAATGCCCGGAATCTCCTCCCAGCTGCGGTCGAGGCTGGCATAGCGCCCGATAAGCACCGCGCCGACGGACGGATTGAAGGTGTTGGCCGCAGCAACCCCGGAGGATTGGTCGATCGCCGTCTGCTCGGCGATCTCGAACGCTTCGCCTGCGTCACGCTCGGCCTTCTGGGCGCGCTGTTCTGCCGCCGTCAGGCGAGACTCGAGCTCCGCAATGCGAGTTTCGTAGTCGCGCTGCATCGCAATCATCATTTGCCGGATCTCGGCAACTTCGTCGGCGAGCTCCGCCGCGTTCGCAGAGCTGCCGATGGCGAGTCCTGCGACGGTGCACAGAATCGTTACTGTCCGTTTCATCGTGTTTCACCCTGAGAGTGAGGCGGCTTCCTGGCGGGCCGCCGTCGTTTCGTCAAGCGACCGCCATCGCCGACGGTCGATCGTCTTGTCACCGGGAACCCGGCGTGCTGGAGGATTACTCGGGCGGGCCGCGCTGATTCGCGGCAGGTATGATGGCGGTATCGAACGGAGAATGCGCGCGGACCTCGTGTAACACGATGTCGACGTGCACTCGGGAATCGCCCGCGGTATCGGCGCAGACGCTCGCAAGCTGGCCGCCGATGACACAGGACGCACAGGTCTTGTCCACCGGCGAGCCGAACTCATGCTGGTAGGTATGCGCGACTGCAAGCGACTGTGCCACGAGCAGCAGCAC
>JBFIQH010000136.1:0-8092 GCA_041609735.1 Woeseiaceae bacterium
CAGTCCTGCATCACGATCGGCCCATTCCGCGACAGCGATGATGCCGACGCCGCACAGACACGCTACGCGGCGCAGGGTATGCGTACAAAGATTCGCAGCGGCAAGGGCGAGTACTTCGTGGGGCACTGGGTGCAGATCCGCAATGTTCCCAGCCGCGAAGAAAGTAACCGCATGCTCACGGTGCTGAAAGAGGGCGGCCTGGTCGATGCCTACCCGGTGGAAACCGAAGACGAAGGCCGTAAGATTTCGCTGGGCCTGTTTGGCAACCTCGAAAGCGCGGAAAAGATCGAGCTGCAGGCACAGTCGCTCGGCTTCGACGCGGATATTGCGCCGAGGATGAGCGAAGGCGAGCTCGCTTGGGTCGATATTTCCCTGCCGCCCGGCAAGGGCGCCGGCGAAATCATCGAGCGTTACGGCGAGGACCAGGTGTTGATGCGCGGCGCGGCAACCTGCCCCTGACGATGGATATCGAAGCGCTACGCGCGGACACGCCGGCCTCTGAAACCGTAATTCACTTCAACAACGCCGGCGCATCGCTGATGCCGACGCCGGTCTTCCAGACGGTGATGTCGCACCTCGAGCTGGAGCGCGATATCGGCGGCTACGAGGCGGCGCGGCAGGCGAAAGACGCGCTCGCCGCCTTTTACGACGAGTTCGCCGCGCTGCTGAATTGCCGGCCGGGCGAGATCGCATTCGTCGAGAACGCAACGCGGGCCTGGGACACGGCGTTCTACGGTTTGCCGCTTGAGCCCGGCGACCGCATTCTGACGCACGGCTCCGAGTACGCATCGAACTACCTCGCGTTTCTGCAGCAAGCGAAGCGCCGCGATTTTACGATTGACGTCGTGCCGTCGGATAAAACCGGCCAGATCGACTGTGATGCGATGGAATCGATGATTACGCCGCGCACCCGCGTCGTCGCGATTACGCACGTGCCGTCGCAAAGCGGTCTCGTCAACCCGGCCGCGGCAGTGGGCGGCATCGCGCGCAAACACGAGCTGATCTACATACTCGATGCCTGCCAGTCCGCCGGCCAGATCGACCTCGATGTCGAAAAACTGGGTTGCGACGTGCTGACGGGCACCGGCCGCAAGTTCCTGCGCGGCCCGCGCGGCACCGGTTTTCTCTACGTCCGCCGCGACGTCATGGAAACGATCGAGCCGCCGTTCATCGATTTGCATTCGGCCGAGTGGACCGCGCCGGGTCTCTACGAATGGGCCGACGGTGCGCGCCGCTACGAAACCTGGGAAGGCTTCGTCGCCGGGAAGCTCGGACTCGCGCGTGCCGTCCGGTATGCACGCGACATCGGCATGCCGGCCATCGAATCGCGCGTCACCGAACTGGCGAAGACATTGCGGGAAGCACTGACCGGCGTAAGCGGCGTATCCGTGCAGGATCCAGGTGAGCACCGGTGCGGTATCGTCACGTTCACCCGCGCCTCGGAGCCCGCTGACCGCATCATGGCCCGGCTCGGAAAGGCGGGTATCAACGTCTCCGTCACCCCGAAAACCTACGCGGTCCTGGACCTCGGCGCCCGCGGCCTGGACGCGGTCGTCAGAGCCTCGATTCACTACTACAACACGGAAAACGAGATCGAACGCTTCATCGAGGCACTGTAGGAGGGCCTTCAGCCCCGACCCGTCATTGCGTCCCGGGAAATCCTCGACCGGCCCGATATGCCGGCCAGCGTTGCTGGATTCCCGACCCGCCTCCGATATAATCGCGCCACCCATGCCGGCATAGCTCAGTTGGTAGAGCAACTGATTTGTAATCAGTAGGTCCCGGGTTCGACTCCTGGTGCCGGCACCATTCAGCTTCCTGATTTCTCAAGACACGGCCCGGGCCAGTGGCGCCGCTTTTTCGTTGTGGCCGGCACCCCTCAGTGCCGCCGTCGGCATGCAGCTGGACTTGACGAGCCGGACAATGCCCGAGCCAGACTTTCTGGTTGGCCGGTTTTTATGGCGTGTCGATGCGCTCGAGCTCGCGCTTCAGTTCCGTGACCGGCGGCTCTTGCAGAGGTGCGGGCAGCCTCCTGCATGCGGCTCGGTCCACCGTCAGTAATTCCTCATGCCGGCATCAGCCGGTGCTCAGGACTTGCGGTTGTCGTTTAGTGACGATGCAAGCTCGCCGCGATGTCGAGCGGCCGCGTTACGGAGGAGAGAGTCATGACGAGCAGGAATTTGGTGATCGCACTGGCGTGCCTGTCACTGGTTGGCTGCGGATCGACGAGAACGCTTCATGGTGATGCCGCGGATTGGAGTTCGACGCTGGATTCCAGCGACCGTATTACCGTCTTCGAAGCGTCGGGCCGCAAAGTCGCGATCCGCTACGAAAGGATCGAGGACGAAGTGCTGTACGGCGCGCTGTACGATGACGCGGGATCCGCGTATTCGATCCCGGTCGACGATATCGAGAAGCTGGAGGTCAAAGACACCGGCAGCAGCGGTAGCGGAAAAACGCTGGCAATCGTCGGGCTGGTTATTCTGGGCGTCGCATTGATTGATGCGTTACAGGACATTCCGCCAGGGTGGCCGGCTTATCAATAGCGACAGACGGACAGGCGAGTGCCCGCGACACCGGCCGACATCGCGCTGTACCATAGCGCGATGCTCAACTCAGGCATCCGGGGCAAGCTGTGACGGCCGAGCCCAGCGTCATATGGCTTGGATTCGCCGCGAGTCTTGCGGCCGGTATCGGGACGAGCTTTGGCGCCTGTGGTGTGTTCGTTGTTCGCCAATTGTCGGAGACGCTCGAGGACATTCTGCTCAGCGCCGCGGCCGGCGTCATGCTTGCGGCCTCGTTCTTTTCGCTGTTGCTGCCGGCGATGAATTTTGGCGAGGCGCAATACGGCAGCGCCGAAAATGCTGCTCTCGTTGTTGTTGCCGGCCTCCTGGCCGGCGCCCTGGCGCTGTTCCTGGTGCATCGTTTCGTGCCCCATGAGCACTTTGTCATTGGCCGCGAAGGGCCGGACGTTGCTGCATTCAGCAGGATCTGGCTGTTCGTCATCGCGATCACGTTGCACAACTTCCCCGAAGGCATGGCCGTCGGGGTCGGTTTTGCCGGTGGTGACGTTGCGAACGGCGTGTCACTTGCGACCGGCATTTTCATACAGAACGTGCCCGAAGGACTGGCGGTTTCCGTATCGCTGATGTCGCTCGGCTATTCGAGAATGACGGCCTTCGGTGTCGGTTCACTGACCGGCCTCGTCGAGCCGGTCGGCGGGCTGTTCGGCAGCGTTGCCGTGTCGATCGCGGAGCCGCTGATGCCAATGACGCTCGGATTCGCTGCGGGCGCGATGCTGTTCATCATCAGTGATGAGATCATTCCGGAGACGCATCGCGGTGGGCTGAAGGAGAAAGCGACATTTTCGCTGCTCGGCGGTTTCGCGCTGATGATGTTTCTTGACGCGGCGCTAGGCTAGCGGGGCAGGCACCAGCGGCGATGCGAACCCTGTCGCGTTTCGGGGCGCGAAACCGGTGATATAGTCATCGGGAGCCAGATATTCCCCGGACGTTCATGCGCCCAACACGATTTCTTGCCCTGCTGATGATTTTGTTCTCCGCAACTGACGCTGCGGCTGGCGACGTTCGCAGCGAATTCACCCGAATCGCAACCAATGAACAGGGCGCGCCGCAGGCGCTGCAGCTGGCGATCGTCACGTATGCACCGACGACCTCGGATCGGGATGTTCGGATTGACCTGATCAGCGCCGTCCACGTCGGCGAGAAATCCTATTATGCAGAGCTCAACCAACTGTTCGAACACTACGATGCGCTCCTTTACGAGCTGATCGCCCCGGCCGGTACGATTATCACCACGGACGACAGACCGACCGGCATGGTCTCGGGGTTGCAGCGCGGCATGACGGCGATGCTCGATCTCGAGTTTCAGCTAAGTGAAATCGACTATACGAAACCGAACTTCGTGCACGCAGACCTGTCGCCGAAGGAAATGTCGGCGAGCATGGCTGAGCGCAAAGAGTCGCTCTATGTCTACTTCTGGCGCCTTGTCTTCGCATCGCTGCGTGACTACAGCCGGGATCCGCTCAATCTGCGCAACGTCAATGCGCTGACCAGCTCGATGTCGTCATCGCGGCAGTCGCATCCGCTGAAGCTGATGATGGCGAACGAATTTGCAGATCTCGACCGATTCGAGGGCATGCTCGGCAAGGATTCGGAGTCCGCGGTCATCGGGGCGAGAAACGAACGCGCGATCGAGGTCCTCGAACGTGAGGTCGAGGCAGGTGCGCGACGCATCGGCATTTTCTACGGCGTCGGACACATGCGCGATCTCGAGAACCGACTGCTCGACATCGGCTACAAGCCGATCGCGACGCGCTGGATAGACGCCTGGGCGCTCTAGTCGCCTGAGACGTTCTGCCCCCGACCTTACCGCTAAAAAACCCGCTTCTGGCCGTGTGCGGGTCGCGATGATCCATGTTGCATGTACGAAGCCCGGTATGCAGCCGAGCAGCGTCAGCACTGACGTGCTAGCGATCAGCGACCAGGAAATCGCCGAGTAAGCGAAATTCGTCCGCACGCCGGCTGCCCTTGCGCCAGGCGAGACCGATCGTGCGGAAACTTTTCTCGTCGAGATCCGCCAGTTTGACTTTGGTGTTCTTGAGCAACGACGATCCACGGGCCATTTCCGGCAGGAACGTAATGCCGAGATCGGCGTCGACCATTTCGACCAGCGTCAGCAGGCTGCTCGCGGCGAACGGTCGAATTTTTTGCGTGTTACGAATGCGGCAGGCGTCGAGCGCGTGGTCACGCAGACAATGGCCCTCCTGCAGCAGCAGAATGCTGTCAGCCGTCAGCCGGTTGAAGCGGTAGTTAGCGGGATCGACGCGCTCGGTGCCCTCGCGGTAGGCAAGGCAAAAGCGGTCGCGAAACAGCGGTTCTGCTTCAGCGCTGGCCATTTCCCAGGGCAGTGCGAGCAGGATGACGTCGAGTTCGCCGTCCATCAGGCGGTCGTAGATGCGCTGCGTCTGGTCTTCGATCAGGTACAGATCGAGTTTCGGGTACTTGCGGCGCAGCTTCGGCAGTACGGACGGCAGCAGAAACGGTGCGATCGTCGGAATAACGCCGAGCCGCAGTTCGCCAGTCAGCGGCTGCGCTTCGCCGCGAGCCATTTCGACGAGGCTTTCGATATCGCTCAACGCGAGCCGGGCCTGCACCGCGATGCGCTGGCCCAGCGCCGTGATCGTCACCCGCCGCCGGGTGCGGTCAACCAGCTGGGTCCCGAGGACCTGCTCGAGCTCGGCAATCGCGCTCGAGAACGCCGACTGCGAGACAAAACAGCTATCGGCGGCTCGACCGAAATGCCCGGTTTCGGCCAGCGCGAGGAAATAGCGGAGCTGCTTGATGGTCGGATATTTCATCACAACACGACAATGATCTAAAAAATCGATAACACTAACAGTATTAAACCATTTTATTAATGAATAAGCGACCCCTATACTTTGAGGCCAACCTGGGTACTGGGAATCAATCATGGAACTCAACACCGGAATCAGCAGCACAGACCGCAAGTCGATCGCGGAGGGCCTGTCGCGTCTGCTGGCGGACAGCTACACGCTGTACCTGAAAACGCACAACTATCACTGGAACGTCGAGGGGCCGATGTTCAATACGCTGCACCAGATGTTCGAGGGGCAGTACACCGAGCTCGCGGCCGCCGTCGACGAAATTGCCGAGCGTATCCGCGCACTTGGCGTCAAAGCGCCGGGCTCGTACACCGAGTTCGGCAAGCTGGCTTCCGTCGAGGAAGCAAAGGGCGGCGAAACGGCGGAAGACATGATTCGCGAGCTCGTGCTCGGACAGGAAGCCGTCGTGCGCACCGCGCGTGCTGCGTTTCCGGCCGCCGATCGTGCCAACGACGAGCCGACGGCTGACCTGCTGACGCAGCGTATGCAGATTCACGAAAAGAATGCCTGGATGCTTCGCAGCATGCTGGCCTGATTTACCGCTATTCGATTTTCAACGATCAACCTGGAGGAATGTATGTTCAAGAGTATCGAAGGGAAGCGCGTACCAGACGTTTCCTTCAAAACCCGCCGCGATCACGAATGGGTCGAGCTCCGCACCGACGACGTGTTCAAGGGCAAATCCGTCATCGTCTTCTCGCTGCCGGGAGCCTTCACGCCGACATGCTCATCGTCTCACGTGCCGCGCTACAACCAGCTCGTGCCGGCTTTCAAAAAGCAGGGCATCGACGAGGTGATCTGCGTCTCCGTCAACGATGCATTCGTCATGGACGAGTGGAAGCGCGCTCAGAAGGCCGATCGCGTCACGTTCCTGCCTGACGGCAACGGCGACTTCTCGGAAGGCATGGGCCTTTTGGTCAGCAAGAACGATCTCGGCTTCGGCAAACGCTCGTGGCGCTATTCGATGCTGGTCCGTGACGGTGTCATCGAGAAGATGTTCATCGAACCGGATGAGCCGGGCGACCCGTTCCACGTATCGGACGCCGACACGATGCTCGAATACCTCGACCCGAACGCCGAAAAGCCGTTCGACGTCACCGTATTCTCGCGTCCAGGCTGCCCGTACTGCGCCAAGGCGAAAGGCATGCTGACCGACGCTGGCATCGAGTACGAGGAGCTCATTTTGAACCGTGATTACACGGACATGACGTTGCGTGCCGTAACGCTGCGGACGACCTATCCGCAGGTCTTCGTCAACGGCGAGCACATCGGCGGCTCCGACGATCTCGAGGCCTGGCTCAACGATCGCGCTGCGGGCAAGCAGAAAGACGCCGCTTAAGTCTCTCCCCCAGGGTCTGCGTCCCCCGCGCAGACATCAGCCGGCGCCCGGTTCAACCGGGTGCCGGCTTTTTTTGTTGGCGGCGCTGCGCGTGTTGCCGCGGCAAGGGAAGCTGCTATGCTGGTAGGCCGCCCGAAATTTTGTTCGACGAAGAGGCAAAATAAAGAATGAAGCTGAGCGACAAGGGACTTTTGAAGACCAAAGCGTATATCGACGGTCAGTGGATCGATGCGGACAGCGGCGAGACGTTCGACGTCGAGAACCCCGCAACCGGCGAATCGCTGGCAAAAGTAGCAAAGTGCGGCACCGCGGAGACCCGCCGCGCGATCGAGGCTGCCGAGAGAGCGCAGGTAGACTGGCGCAGCAAATCGGCCAAGGAGCGCTCGGGCCTGTTGCGCAAGTGGTTCAACCTGATGATGGACGCCCAGGAAGACCTCGCTCAGATCCTGACGGCGGAACAGGGCAAGCCGCTGTCCGAGGCGCGTGGCGAAGTCGCCTATGGCGCCAATTACATCGAGTGGTTCGCCGAAGAAGCAAAGCGCGTCTATGGCGACACGATTCAGCCACCGTCAAGCGACAAGCGCATCGTCGTCATCAAACAGCCTGTGGGTGTCGTCGCGTGTATTACACCATGGAACTTCCCGAACGCGATGCTAACGCGCAAGATCGCGCCGGCGCTCGCGACCGGCTGCACCGTCGTCTGCAAACCGGCCAACGCGACGCCGTTGTCGGCATTCGCATTCGTCGAGCTCGCTGAGCGTGCCGGCATCCCGAAAGGCGTCATCAATATCGTCGCGGGAAAAACGCGCGAAATCGGCGAAGAGCTCACGAGCAATCCGATTGTTCGCAAGCTGACGTTTACGGGCTCGACCGAGGTGGGGAAAAAGCTGATGGAGCAGTGTGCCGGCACGGTTAAACGAACATCGATGGAACTCGGCGGTAACGCGCCATTCATCGTGTTCGACGACGCCAACGTCGACGAGGCCGTCAAGGGTGCGATCATCTGCAAGTTCCGCAATGCCGGGCAGACCTGCGTTTGCGCGAACCGCATCTTCGTACAGGATGGCGTCTATGAGGAATTCACAAAGAAACTGAAGGCGGCGACGGAAAAGCTAAAGCTCGGTGACGGCTCGAAGGACGGTGTCGACATCGGGCCGCTGATCAACGAAGGCGCGGCCAACGACGTCATCGAGTTCATCGCGGACGCGGTCGCAAAGGGCGCGAAGGTCGCGACCGGCGGCGGGCGCGCCGATCTCGGCAGCTGCTTCATCCAGCCAACGGTGCTGACGCACGCCAGTGATGACATGCGGGTCTTCAGCGAAGAGATA
>JBFIQH010000137.1:0-8027 GCA_041609735.1 Woeseiaceae bacterium
CCGCCTTGAGTTTCTTCAGGGCCGAACGATCGATGTAGCTGATGAGCGAGCGCGGATCGTCGATGTCTTCGAGGATGCCCGCGGCGCCGGTTGCGAGAATGAGCTTCTCGGCCCCGAGTTCGGCAGCAATCGCGGCCGCCACCGTATCGGCGTTGATATTCAAAAGCGTGCCCGACTCGTCGCAGGACAGCGGGCTTATGACGGGCATCAGGCCGTTGTCGAGCTGCTTGCGAACGATGTCGGCATCGACGCGATCGATATCGCCGACGAAGCCGTAGTCGACGGGCGTGCTGCCCTTGCGCTCGACCGGCGGGCGACGATGCGCGCGAATTAGTCCGGCATCGACGCCGCTGATGCCGACGGCCGGTATCTGCAGGTCGCGGCAGGCGGCGAGCACGCGCGTATTGATCTGCCCGTTCAGCACCATCGTAGCCACGTCGAGCGATGGCCCGTCGGTGACCCTGCGGCCGTCGATGAACGTCGTATCGACGCCGAGTGCTTTTGCAAGTTTCGTGGACTGCGGGCCGCCGCCGTGCACGAGGACGACACGGATGCCGACCTGGTGCAGGATGCCGACCTGTTCCATCAACGCCGACGTGCGCGCGGTGTCGGCGAAAATCTCGCCGCCGACCTTGAGCACGAAAACCTTGCCTTTGAACAGCCTGATGTACGGCGCGGCATGTTTCAGCGCCGAGACGACGATCGCCCGGTCGGTGTTGTTCGTCAAGATGAGGCACCGAGCATGCGATGCAGCACCGCCATCTGCGCCAGCATGCGGTTGCGCGCTTCCGGGATCACGATGCTGCGCGGGCCGTCGAGAATCGATTCGTCGACGACGACGCCACGCCGCACCGGCAGGCAATGCATGAAGCGGCAGTCTTCCCGTGCATTGTCGAACCAGGATTCGTTGACGCACCAGTCGACCAGTTCGTTGCGCCGCTTCTCGTCGGCGAGGCGGTCACCGTAATGCGTCGTCGACGACCAGGATTTCGCGTAGATGACGTGCGCGTCCTGCATGGCCTCGCGGCGATCATCGGTTTCGCGGATCGACCCGCCGGATTCCTCGGCCGCAGCGAGTGAGCGCTGCATGATGGCGTCGGGGAGCTCGAAGCCGTCCGGCCGCAGTATTGTGACGTCCATTCCCCGGCGGGCAGCGGTGTACAGCGTCGACGCCGGCACCGCGAGCGGCAGCGCCCGTGGGTGATAGGCCCAGCTCAAGACGAATTTTCCGCCGTTCGCCGGGATGCCGAAGTCGTCGAGCGTCTTCCAGTCGGCGAGGTTCTGGCACGGGTGGCCGATCGCTGATTCCATGTTGATGAAGGGTTTGTCGACGAGCGCCGTGAGGGCTTTGAATTCGGCATCGGCGAGGTCGCGCTCGAGGTTTTTGCGCTCGGCGAAGGCACGAATGCCGATAGCGTCGCCGTAGGACGCGATGACCGGCACCGCCTCGCGGATGTGTTCCGCGGCCGCCCCGTCCATGACGATGCCGGGCCTCGATTCGATGCCGTGAATCGACATCTCGGGCGAGATGACGAAGGAGCCGCCGCCGAGCCGGACCATCGCCGCCTGGAACGACGCGAGTGTCCTGAGCGACGGGCTCAGGAACAAGAGGGACAGCACCTTGCCCTTCAGTGCCTCCGGTTCCGGGTGCTTGTCGAGACGGTTCGCCAGCTCGATCAGTGCGTTGATCTCCTCGGTGGAGAAATCGGCAAGGTCGTTGAACGCTTTCATACGGATGTTCCTGGTTGACTAGTTTTCAATGGGCGAAATTGACGCGAGCGCGGCGGCCAGCCGCGCGACATGCCGGTCCTCGATGACCAGCGGTGCGAGTATACGTAGAACGCGCGGGTCGCTGCTGGTACCGGCAAGAATGTCGTGGTCGAGCAGCAGGTCGCGGACGTCGCTCGCCGGGCGGTCGCAGACGAGGCCGAGCAGCAGCCCCATGCCCTGAATCTTTTTCACCGGACCGGTGACGCAGTGCTCGCGGATCTGTGCCTCGCGTTCGCGCACGTTCTGCAAAAGCTTTTCCGATTTAATCGCCTCGATAACCGCAACGATTGCGGCGGCCGCGACGGGGCCGCCACCGAACGTCGTGCCGAGCGATCCTGCGCCGAAATGCCCCGCGACCTGTTCCGTGACCAGTACCGCGCCGCAGGGTATGCCGCCGCCGAGCGACTTCGCGCTGGTCAGGATGTCGGGGTCGACGCCGTGCACCTGGACGGCGAAGAACTGCCCGGAGCGGCCCATGCCCGACTGCACTTCATCGGCAATCAGCAAAGCACCGTGCTTGCGAGTCTGTTCGCGCAGTACGCTTACGAATTCGGCCGCAAGATCGTAAGCGCCCGCGACGCCCTGCACCGGCTCGAAGATAACCGCGGCAACGTCGTCACCGATCATGCGGCGCGCCGCGTCGCAATCGTCACGCGGAATGAAGTCGACGTCGAACGGCTTATGCGGGAATCCGTACCAGGCATCCGAATTCCACGTCGCCGCGGCGGCACCGGCCGTGCGGCCGTGAAAGCCGTGGGTAAGCGCGAGGATCTTGCTGCGGCCGGTCGCGACCAGCGCCATGCGCAGCGCGTTTTCGTTCGCCTCGGCTCCGGAGTTGACGAAAAACGCGCGCGAGAGACTGGCCGGCGCGATATCGACAAGATGTTCCGCGGCGCTGGCGCGGACATCGAGTGCAACCGCATTGCTCTGGAACAGCAGTTCACGCACCTGCGAGCCGATCGCCGCGGCGAGCCCGGGATGGCTGTAGCCGAGTGCGGCGACCGCGTGGCCCCCGTACAGGTCGAGTATCCAGCGGCCGTCCTCGGTGACGATATCGCAGCCCGCTGCGCGCACCGGCACGAACGGCAGCTGGCCGTAGACCGGGATCGTCGATGCGCGCTCGCGTGCCGCGGGGCCGCTCAACCGCTGTGCGGATGCGCCGATCATGTCCACGCCGGCGCCGGGGCACCGAGCCCGGCGGCGTCCGGCAGGCCCCAAAGGCGGTTCATCCACTGCACCGCGCCGCCGGCCGCGCCCTTGACGAGATTGTCGATCGCCGATGTGACGACCAGCGTCCCTCCGTGAACGGCAACGCCGATTTCGGCGCGATTGCTGGCGACGACATTCTTCAGCTTCGGCATGCCGTCGACGACATCGACAAACTCCGCGTTGGCGTAAAAGTCGGCGAACGCCTGCTGCAGTGCTGATGTCGACAGACCGTCGATCGCCTTCGCCTGCACCGTCACGTAAATACCGCGGGCGAACGGACCGGAATGCGGCACGAAATTGACTTTTACGTCACGGCCGCCGGCGCGTCGCAGTTGCGCCGCGATTTCCGGCGTGTGCCGGTGCTCGAGCGCTTTATACGCGTACAGGTTGCTGTGGCGTTCCGGGTGATGCGTGCCCGGTTGCGGCTGCCGGCCCGAGCCGGTGCTGCCGGTGATGCCGTTGACGAACAGCTCGCCTTCGCAAAGCTGCCCGGCGACCAGCGGTGCGCTGGCCAGCAGAACCGCCGTCGCGAAGCAGCCGGGATGACCGATGTGATCAGCCGACGCATCGCCCAGCAGCTCGGGGACGCCGCTGTCGAACGAGGCCAGCAGCCGCGGCGCGCCGTGTGTGACGCCGTAAACCGCTTCGTAGTCCGTTACGGACGCATACCGGAAGTCGGCCGACACGTCGACGACATGCACGTTGATGTTTTTCGCAGCCGCTCGCTCCAGCGCGTCGCCGATGATCGCCGCCGACGCACCGTGCGGCGCCGCCGAGAACAACGCAAGGTCCGACCCGGAATCGACGCTGTCGAACCAGTCACCATGCGACACGAACGGCATCCGGTAGACCGAGGCGAGGTGTGGAAACGTCGACGCAATCGGCCGGCCCGCGGCACTGTCCGAGACGGCGGCGACGAGGTCGAGCGACGGGTGCCCGGCGATGAGCCGCAGGATTTCCCCGCTGACATAGCCGGTAGCGCCGAGGACCGCAACTGGGATGGATCTTGTCATGATTTTGCCGGCGAAGGCGCCGACGTCAGCAATGCCGCAACGGCGTCACCCAGCGCGACGCCGCTCGTCAACGCATTGATCGCGGGCAATCCCAGGCGATCGGCGATCTGGTCGACGCCGACGGCGTTATCGGTCGCGGGACCGGTGACGACGAGCGGCTCGATCCCGTACTGCTCGCGCAATATTTTCGCGCCGCCCCAGGCCGAAACGGGGTCGTTGGCGCATAACACGACACCGGTCAGTGCATCGTGGATGGCCTCGTCCGACAGGATCGCCTCGACGCCGTAGGCGCCGAGCAATCCGTCACCCAGTTCGAGCACGATGACATCCGGCTGGTGCGCCGCAAGACCGGTCAGCAGCGACCGCGTCAGCGCCGGACCGTTCTTTGCCGTCGTCGTCACGATGCCGAGATCGGAAAAAATCATTGTCTGCTGTGCGCCGGCATCTTCCATCGCGAGGATGTCGCGCCGCAGCGAGACGCCGGTCGCCTTGCAGGCGGCGACGTGAAAACCGAGGTGGCGCAGGCGGCTGACGATTGCGCAGGCGGCGGCGGTCTTGCCGGAATCCATGCAGGTACCCGCCATCGCGATGACGGGCACGCCACCGGTGACGAGCTCGACGTCCGGGTCCAGCTTGTTTGCGCCGACGCGTGCCGGCACGCCGATGCGCTCGCCAAGGTACGGGAAGTTCAGCACGGTACCCAGCACCTCGCAGTTGAACGGCGGCCCGACGTCGGGATTCGCCGAATCGCAGATGCCGAGCACGCCGCCGATATTCAGCAGCTGTATCGAGTCGCCGACGGACAGCTTTTCGGGCAGATGCCCGGAATAGCCGCGCAATGCGTTGCGATGCCCCAGTGCGCCGACGACGATGTCGCCCTGGTTGACCGTTGCCATCCGCCCTGACGTCAGCTCGAGCTGGTTGTAACGGTTCTTGTTGTTCAGCACGCGCACGGCAATCAGCACGCCTTCCTCGCAAGGGATGTCGTCCGACAGGCGCAACTCGCCGCTGACGTTCGAGTGCTGGGCGACCGACGCGATCTTGTCCACGACGACGGACCTCACGCCGCCCCCTTGCCGGCGCGCGTCTGCAGCGATCCGGGCAGTGACAGGATGCGTGCGTAGCCGAGCGCATCTTCCGGCGTCCATTCGCCGGCCGCTTCGCCATAAACACCTTTCGTTGCCGCGAGCAGCGAATACGGTGATGTCACGCCGTTGATGAAAAGGTTGCCCGGCCGCAGGGTCATCGTCACGGTGCCGGATACCCGTTTCTGTGACGACGCCAGCAGCGCCTCGATGTCGTCGCAGACGAGGTCCAGCTGTTTGCCTTCGTGAACGAGGTCGCCGTAAACCTGCGCGACGCCGTCCTTGAGGCGTGACTGTTGCGCGCTCAGAACCAGCTTTTCGAGTTCCCGATGTGCGGTGAGCAGCGTGATCGCCGCCGGGGCTTCGAACGCGACGCGGCCTTTCGTCCCGAGCACGGTGTCGCCGAGGTGTATGCCGCGGCCGATGCCGTAACCGCCGGCGATGCCCTCGAGCGTCTCGATCAGTTCGACCGGCGACATCGGTTCGTCGTCCAGCGCGACCGGTATGCCTTCATCGAATTCGAGCGTGTGCCGCGCTTCCGGTTTGGGCTCGGCAAACGCCTTGTTCGACAGCACCCATGCGTCCTCCGGGATCGAGCGCTCGGACGTCAGCGTTTCCTGCCCGCCGATCGTGATGCCCCACAGGCCACGGTTGATCGAGTATTTCGACCCCTGCGCCGGCAGCGGCAGCCCGCGCTTCTCGAGAAACGCGAGCTGTTCTTCGCGCACGAAGCGGTTGTCCCGCACCGGCGCCAGGATCTCGAGGCCCGGGCTCAGCGTGCGCAAAGCAACCTCGAAGCGCACCTGGTCGTTGCCGGCGGCAGTGCAGCCGTGCGCGAGGGTCGTTGCCTGCCGGTCGGTCGCGATCTGTGCCAGCTTTTCCGCCTGCAGCCCGCGCTCAGCGCCGACGCATAGCGGGTATGCGTTGCCGCGCAGTACGTTGCCGGCAATCAGGAATCGAATGACGTCGTCGAAGAACGCCTGCTTTGCGTCGATGATGACGTGCTCGACAGCGCCGAGAGCGAGTGCACGTTCCTCGAGCGTGGCCTTGTCGTCGTCGCTGATACCGCCGGTGTCGACGGTCGCGGTGATGACGTCGCGTTCGAAGGTTTCCTTCAGCCACGGCACACAAAATGACGTGTCGAGGCCGCCGGAAAAGGCAAGAATGATGGGTGACTGGTCGCTGCTCACGCGGGACTCCGGGTAACGAGAAAAGATTTATCGGGACGCGCGGGCGCGTTCGATCTTCGAGAGCAGCCGTTTCTGGCCGGTTGCCGAGACCGTGGCGACGAACACCGTATCGTCGCCGCCGATGTTGCCGACGACCTCCGGCCAGCCGCTACGGTCGAACGCGAGCGCCACTCGCTGCGCCGCGCCGATCGCCGTCTTGACGACAAGCAGGTGCGCACCGGCGGGGGCGATATCGCGCAAGAGGTTGCCGACCCGCGCCAGTTCGAGGTCACCGTCGCTGTCGCTCGAGGGCAGCTCATAACCGGCGCTGGTCTTGATCGCGCCGAGGTCGCGCAGGTCACGGCTGACGCTCGATTGCGTGACCTTGAGGCCTTTGCCGGTCAGCGCTGTGACCAGTTCCTGCTGCGTCTCGACGGGTCCGTCCCGCAGCAGGCGGCGAATGGCCGCGCGGCGTTCGGCTTGTTCTGTGGCGCTATTGGGCATCGGTCCGGGTCGCGGTAAGCATAAATATGCGCATAGAAATACCATCATGCGCATAGAAGGTCAACCCCGGGCGCCACTTTTCCGGACCCGTGTGCCGGTTCTGCGTATTCGCTACACTGCCGCGCTTTGCACGCCACAGGAACTCGCACGATGCGCACGAACGATACGGTCGAAGTGACGACGGGACCGGTGCCCTCCGGCAGCGTCATCTGGCTGCACGGGCTCGGCGCCGACGGCCATGACTTTGAACCTGTTGTCCCGGAACTCCGTTTGCCGCAGACGCTGCCACTCAGGTTCGTGTTTCCGCACGCGCCCGTTCGGCCGGTAACCGTCAATGGCGGTATGGCGATGCGCGCCTGGTACGACATTGTCAGTCTCGATGCCGCCGGCCGGGCAGACGAAAAGGGCATCCGCGAAAGCTCGACGATCCTCGATGCATTAATCGAGCGCGAACTCGAACGCGGCATCCTCGAGGAGCGCATCGTCATTGCCGGCTTTTCCCAGGGCGGTGCCATAGTTCTTCACTATGCGCTGCAGACGAAGCGCACGCTGGCGGGGCTGATGGCATTGTCGACCTATCTGGCGTTGCCGGGTGCCGTCGATGCGCAAGCGGTTCACAATACGGCGCTGCCGGTATTCATGGCACACGGAACCTTGGACCCGATGGTGCCGTACGCGGGCGGCGTGCGTTCGCGCGACCGCCTCGAGGCGCTCGGCTTTACCGTCGAATGGCATGAGTACCCGATGGCGCATGCCGTGTGCCCTCAGGAAATCGCCGACATCCGGCCATGGCTGCTCGGGGTTTTCGGTGTTGCTAAGACACCGTAAAACGAAAATCCGACTGGCCGGTCGAGCGGCCGGCGTTATCGAAGCGTTTCTCGGTGAAGCGGACGTCACCGTCGCGGTCCCGCGTCAGTACCGTCGAGCTGCGCGTCCCGTAATCGGGCATGACGACAAACGGCGCGGTCAGCGCGTGCGCTTTATCGAAAGGCAGACCGCCTGTCCGGACTTCGCTGGCGCGTGCTCGCTCACGATCGTTTAGCAGTCGCAACAGTTCGGTCTCGTTGACACGTCCGGCATCGAGCAGCGCCTGCAATGCCTGCTTGGTGCGCTCGACTTTCGGCCACGGCGTATCGAGCGTCGCGTTGGCGACCGCATAAATGCCGGGCACGAGCTCCCGCGGCGGGCCGTCGCGGTTGCATCGGTAGGCCAGTGTTTCAGCGTCGCCGACGACGAGGTTGAACCCGGCGTAGCGGTGTCCGTCGAGCGATGACACA
>JBFIQH010000138.1:0-8014 GCA_041609735.1 Woeseiaceae bacterium
AGGTCTCTTCGGTATCGTTCTCGCCCCAGTTGAGCGCGGCCTCCCACGTCCAGCCAGAGGCCAGCTCGCCCTTCAGCCCTGCCACCAAGCGCCACGCGTCGCTGCTGGTCTCAATTTCGCGGGCCGGCGCGTCTAACACGCGGTACAGCAGGATCAGGTCTTCCCCGAAAGGATTCTGCGGGTGGTCGCCCGCCACGAATGCGGGAGGAAATACGGGCGGGGGAGCGAGCCAGCTCGTAGAGTCCCGGTGGGTTCCCAACAGTTCCAGGAAGCCGCTCCTGCCGCCCCCGAATTCATGATCGAGCGTGGCACTCAGGCCGAGGCGTTCGGTGGGCTGTTGCAGGGAGTTGAACGCAGCGAAATTGAACAGGCACTCGTCGCCAAAAATTCCCCGGCTGTTGAATTCAGTCTGCTCCGGGCAGGCTGGATCCATGGCGAGTTGCAGCGAATCAAGCAGGAAAACGGTGGCGGGTGAGCTGAAATTGCTGCGCGCATTACGTCCGAAACGACTGCGCAGGTCAGCTTCTTGCGAGAATTCACGATCGCGCCCCCAGATGATGGCCCGGTCGAAGTAGCTCAGTGTCACTGCAAGCCGCGTGGACTCGTTGGACCAACCCCCTGTAAGGCTGATGTCCCATTCCTCACCGTCGCCTTCCGTTGTCGTCAGGTAACCGCCGGCGACCGTTACACCATCGATGTCCCGCCGAGTGATGATATTGACCACGCCTGCCACGGCTTCCGAGCCATAAATTGCGGAGGCCCCGTCCTTGAGCACTTCGATTCGTTCGATGGCCGCCACGGGAATGGCGTTGATGTCCACAAACGGCATCGAGTCAGCTTGCGCGCCGTAAGGCGCAACGCGGCGACCATTGAGCAGCGTCAGAGTTGCATCTGTGCCGATGCCGCGAAGATTGAAGTTGGCACTGCCGCGGACCGACGAATTGACGCTGCTCGATTCACTGCGTACCAACGAGTTCTGAGGCAGGTAACGACTAAATTCGCCCAAGGTAGTAATGCCGCTGTCAACCAGGTCTGTTCCGTCGATCACCAGAACCGGGGAAGGGCTATCCAGTCGGGAATGAATCAGCCGCGAGCCCGTGACCACGATTTCATCCATGATCGGTTGGTCATCCGGCAGCTGCTTGTCCTGACCAAACGCGGGTTGCAGGCCGAGCAACACAAGGCCCGCAAGTCCCGGCCATCGATCGCTTTGGCTCATCGCTCAATCCCGCGTGGTTTTCACATCTATACTTGCAAATGTAGTTCAAAATTTGCCGTCAATAGACGCGCTGTCGTCAGCCTCGGCGTCAGATTCGACGGCTTGTCCCGGGAGCAGAGGCGCATCGATCACTATGACCCTGTTCTCTGAACTCAAGAATCGCAACGTCATTCGCGGCGCGATTGCTTACGCTGCGGTGGGCTGGCTTGTCGTTGAAGTCGGCTCGGTCGTGCTGCCCGCATTTGGCGCCCCGGAGTGGGCGCTGCAAGGACTGATCATTCTCGTCGCGGCTGGACTCGTTCCAGCGCTGGTCCTCATCTGGCGATACGAGTGGACGCCCGAAGGCGTGATGACCGAGTCCGAGGCGGAGGCGGCGAGAACAGATTCACGATTCCGCAGCCGTCGCGTTGACGCGGCGATCATCGCCGTACTGGGCTTGGCGCTTGCTCTGGTCATTGCAGAACGCCTGACCCTCGACCGCAGGGATGCCGTGAGCACGGACGTCGGCCTGGCCGTCTTGCCGTTTGACAACTTTTCCGCCGGCGACGAAGATGACTACATTGCCGGCGGAATGCATGAGGAACTCCTTTTCCATCTGGCTCGAGTTCCTGAATTACGCCTGATTTCCAGGACGTCGGTAATGCGGATCGCGCAGTCCGGACTCACGGTACCGGAAATGGGTCGCCGCCTCGGCGTGAGCCACGTACTGGAAGGCAGCCTGCGTCGCGACGGCGATCGCTTGCGCATCACGGTGCAGCTCATCGAAGCCGCCAGCGACCAGCACGTCTGGGCAGAGAATTTCGAACGCGGTCTTGGCGACCTGTTTGCACTGCAGTCGGATGTGGCACTTGCGATAGCAGCGCAGCTGCATCGGGCGTTGTCACCTGAAGTAACCGACGCCATCACGGAGACTCCGACCGCTGAGCCACGCGCCTATATGCTGTTTCTTCAGGCGAGAAGCGTATTTCGCGGAAAAAGGGGCATCGGCTCTGCCGAGATCGAAGTGATAGTCAGCCTGCTGGAACAGGCGCTGGCACTAGACGCCGATTTCCTGCGGGCAAAAGAATTGCTCGCCGGGATGCTGAGCGTTTCGAACGAGCCGGGTTCCGACGCACGAGCACTGCGGATCGTAACCGAGATCCGGCAGCGCTGGCCGAACCACATCTTGGCGCAGCGCGCGCTGGGGCATTACCGTTACAGCGTCGAAGGGGATTATGCCGCTGCGCTCGAAGCATACCAGGCGGTCGTGGCGGAACTCCCGAATGACATCGTGTCGATTGTGAGCATCCGCAATGCCTACAAACGCCTGGACCGACGTGAAGATTTCCTTTACTGGTCCCGGCGCGCGGTCGAACTCGAGCCGGAGTCACAGATCATCGCCAACGAACATGTGCTGGCGCTGGAGACTAACCGTCGCCTGGAAGAGGCCATGAATTTCATCGAGGCCTGTGCTGAACGCTTCCCTGAAAACGACAGCTGGAGGATCGACGCTGTTTCCAACAAACTCCTGTGGTTCGGCGATGTCGACGCCTACCTGGAGGCTGGCGAAAAATTTCGTGCTCAAGGCCTTTGGGGTGAGCTGGGTGAGCTGAGCTGGATTTACTATGCGCGCGGTGACCTCGACCTGGCGCTGGCGCACCTGCAGTCGCGCCGCGGTGAGGAATACGAACTTGAATCTGCCATGGCGGACATGGACGGGGCGCAGATACTGCGCCTGGAAGGGCGCAATGAGGAGGCTCAGGCGTTAGCGGAGCGAGCATATACCGAACTCGCAGCGAGCGAGGAGCAAGCCCTCGAGCCAAGCGATTACACAAGGGTATACCTGTTCATCATCGCGCAGGCGGCAGCGATCGCCGGGATGAGCGAGGAGGCCGAACGATTGCGTGCCCTCGCAGACAAGCAACCACGGCACCCTTTTTTCTGGATCGAGGCGCTGGCGGATGTCGAGACTGCCTACCTTGATGCGTACCTGGGCGATCTGGAAGCAGGCTGGGATCGACTCGAACCGTGGGCCGACGATCCATCCGTCTTTGCGACCCGGGCCTATCTACGGGTTGCCCCGCAAATACAATTACTGTTCGGGGAAGTCACTCGGTTTCAGAAATTCATTCACATCGAGGAGTAGGAGCTTGGTCGGTCAATCATCACGCATGGAAGCGCAGGTGGCGATCGTGAATGTCGAAATCGGCGAATAAACAGGCAGAAGCGGCCGTAACCGCAAACCGTGACGCCCGTCACGTTGCTACCGTACCCTGACACCTAGCATGCATTCTGATTTGAGTGCTCCCTCTGAGGTCATTAGCGATGAAAAACCGGACCCGAATTACTTTGCCAGTCCTTGCCCTGTCACTCGTCGCCTGCGGTGGTGGTGGCAGCGGCAGCGCGAGCAACTTGCCGCCGGTGCAGTCCGAGGCCGTCATTGACAGCGGCAATGCCGAGGCCGTCGCCGGTCGCTCGATGAACGGCGCATTCCAGACCGGGGGCTACGGCGGTTTTGGCGGTGCGGGTGGCTTCGTCACCGGCGGCAGCAGCGGACTGTCGAAACCCGCAGCGGCCGGCGGTCCGGCTTACCAGGTTCCGATCGGTCCGGAGACGACGCCTTGTGCGGTGTCCGGTTCGACGACGATCTCGGGCGACATCGCCAACCCGGCGACGATCACGCCCGGCGATTTTTTCAACATCGACTGGGACAACTGCGACGATGGTGTCGGCGTGGTCATTGATGGACTGCTCGGCAATACGTTCAGGAGTTTCGAAGGCGACCTGCTGTCCGGGCAGACACTGCTCGGCATAACGCTCCGGATCGACAACCTGCTGGCGACGGCCGGCAATGAATTCAACAGCGCCGATGGCGACATCGAGCTGACCGTGGATACAATGACGCCAATGTTGGCGACCGCCTCGTCGACAGGCTCGATTTTCACCGTTGCCAGCAACATCAGCACCGACACGCTCCGTAATTTTTCGAGCACCGTCACGGAAAACACCGGCATGCTGCCGAGCCTCGTCACTACGACAGCATCGGGAACGATCGAGAGTTCGCAGTTTGACGGCGCCGTCACCTACAGCACGCCGGTCCCCTTCGAGGCACTCGGCGACGCTTATCCGTACACCGGCGAACTTCTGGTGACGGGGGCAAACGATGCGACGCTGCGCCTGATTGCGCTGGACGAGGTCAACGTGCGCATCCTTGCCGACTACGACGGCGACGGTGCGACGGATGAAACCATCGACACGACCTGGACCGAGTTGGTTCCCCGGCCGGAGTTTCCTGCCTTCTGAGCGGCGCCCCTCAGGCGATCATCGTCTGCTTCGGCTTGACAAGCTTTAAGACGATTGACGACGACGCGTCCTTGACGGCCGGCATGCTCAACAGTTCCCCGTCGATGAACTGGCCGAACGCATCGAGATCGCTCGCGACCACTTCGAGCATGAAATCGATCGTGCCCGAAATCATGTGACATGCCTGTACTTGCGGGTGCTCGCGCACCTTGCGGCGAAAATCCTGGGCGAGGGCGGTGTTCTGGCGATCGACGTTGACGGCGACGAAGGCCTTGACGGTATTGCCGATCGCGGCTTCGTTGAGGCTGATCGTGAAACGTTCGATGATGCCGTCGGCGACGAGGGCCTCGACGCGGCGCTGGCAGGCGCTCGCCGACAGGTTGATGCGCGACGCCAGCTGCGACCAGCTGATCCGGCCGTCGGCCTGCAGCTCGGACAGGATACGCCGGTCATAGCGGTCAAGATTGCGTTTTTTCTGCGCCATTTTTAATTTATAGTATGAAATCGTGCGCTATCTTGACAGTCGGGGCTTAAAAAAGCCAGTTTCCTGCGGGCAAATTCGGCTAGACTGATACGATTGAAACCAATTAGTCCAGGGGGGTGCACGCATGTCGCATCTGAAAAAAATCGACCACGTCTCGTATGCCGTCGAGAAAGGCAACATCGAGAAATGGGCGTGGTTCCATATCGAGGTCGAAGGCGGCAAGCTGATCAAGCGCATCGATGATGCGCGCCCGGGTGATCCGAACAGCAGCATGAAGATCTGGTGTATCGATTACGGCAACTTCGGCATTGCGTTGATCGAAGGCATCGACCGGGCCGAGAAGTCGCAGGTCACGGCGTTCGTCGAGAAACACGGCGATCATTCCTGCCAGCACGTTGCTTACGATTGCTACGATCTCGATGCATTCATCGATCACATGAAGAAACTCGGCGGTCATCCTCGCGGTGGCGTGCTCGTGCAGAACGACGGCTTCGGAATCCTGAAGCAGATGTTTGCGAAGGGCTACGCGTCCGGTCATGCTGGTGAAGCGACGTTCCCCGAGTACTGCCAGCGGCCGCAGACGGACGCCGAAGCGAAGGAAGTCGAGATCACGTTTTCGGACAAGGCAGGCGGTGAGTTCTACAAGCAGGTCCAGGACGCGATCGACAAGGGCGATACCGAACCGTTTTTCGATTTCAGCAAGATGCCGGACGATTGGGAGGTTCCGCCGGAACAGCCGAAGACGACCGTTGCTGATCCGGACGCGAAGATTGTCGCTGCCTGAGTAACAACGCTACTTGCGCAAAGGAACGGCCGCGGATGCGGCCGTTCTCGTTTTCGTGTGACGCAATTCACAGATTTTTGAACGAGCTCATTGTGTCGCGCCAGGGCAACGCAGCTGCGGCGCGGCCCTGACTGCAGCATAGCCGGTTGTTGCGCTACGCGTACGGCCCGGGTTGCCGAATTGTTTTAACTATAATTGGGTTATCGATCACGGAACTCTTACGTTCCCGATTGTTATTCCTGACCGTGCGGGAGGGCACGGAGGGAGTAACACGGAGGGCGAGACATGAGGGCGATAGCACTGGCAGCCGTCATATTGCTGAGCGGCTGTGCGGCGTACATACCGACGGCGCAACTCGAGCGACAGGCGATGCTGACCGGGGATTGGTCGGCCGTCGAACGACGGGAACGGCAAACGGCGCGACGCGCAGCGCGCAACGGGCCAGACTGCGGTCGGGGATTCGTCAGTTATTGTGTCGATACCGGCGGCCGTGAGCGCTGCACCTGTATGACCGGGCAAAACCTGCGGGATTTATTCTCGAGCCGCCGATAAGCGTCAGCTAAACCGGTTCTGCAACGACAATCGCGATTGAGCTTCCGGGCACGAAGACCGAGTCGCTGGATATCGCAGCGGCCTGGCTGGCGCTGCAAAATCGAACGCGCCATGCGAGTGCGCCTTTCAGCTGCGGCAGCTGAAACGGCAGGTCGCCGTCCCAGGCGTTGAAGCACAGCGCTACAGCACTTCGATACGTGCCGCCATTCTGCTCGGCGATCCAGGCGCCGAACGCATGACCGAACCACCAATCCTCGTCGGACCGCATCTCGCCGTCCGGGTTGATCCAGCCGAGCGTCACGACACCGTCACCGGTATCGACACTGCCGTGCACGTAGCGGTCGAAGCGTAATAGCGATAATTCAGCGCGCAGGCGTATCAGGTCCCGCACGGCATCGGTGAACGCCGGGTCAGCAGCGAGGCCAGACCAGTCGAGCCAGCCGGTTTCGTTGTCTTGCGCGTAGGCATTGTTGTTGCCACGCTGAGAATTGCCGAATTCGTCGCCGGCCAGCAACAGCGGTGTTCCCTGGGACGCAAACAACGTGGCCAGCAGGTTGAGCCGATACTGCCGGCGCTTTTGCAGGATCTTCTTGTCACCGGTCGGCCCTTCGACGCCAAAATTGCGGCCAAAGTTGTGAGCGTGACCGTCGCGATTCTTTTCGCCGTTGGCCTCGTTGTGGCGCTGCTCGTAACTTGCGACGTCGTTCAGCGTGAATCCGTCGTGCGTGGTGACGATGTTGACGCTGGCCGACGGGCGGCGCCCGCTCGCCTCAAAAAGGTCCGACGATCCGTGCAGGCGGCGCGCGAGATCGCCACTCTGCTGAGCGTCGCCACGCCAAAAACGGCGCGCCGTGTCCCGAAACCGATCGTTCCATTCCGCCCAGCGCCCCGGAAACTGCCCCACCTGGTAGCCGCCGGGCCCCGGGTCCCACGGCTCGGCAACGAGTTTCGCATGCTTGAGCTTCGGATCCGTTTCGATGGCGCGCAGCAACGGGTGTTGCGACGAGAAGCCGGATGGATGTCGCCCAAGCACCGTCGCGAGATCGAAACGAAAGCCGTCGACCGCCATGTCATTGGCCCAGTATCGCAAACTGTCGAGAACGAGCTGCTGCACAACCGGCGATTCGGCGTCGATCGTGTTGCCGCAGCCGGTGTCGTTGACGTAGTAGCCCGGGTTGTCGGGTTCCATTCGGTAGTAGGCATCATTGTCGATGCCGCGAAAACTGAGCATCGGGCCGCCGCTGTCGGCCTCCGCGGTGTGGTTGTAGGCAACGTCCAGGATGACCTCGAAGCCGGCGTCGTGTATCGCGTCAACCATGTTGCGGAACTCGACGACCGGGCTCTCCCCGCCGTAGCGGGGCATCGGCGCGAAGAAACTGATCGAATTATAGCCCCAGAAATTGCGCAGGCCTTTCTGTGCCAGGTGATGCTCGTCGATAAAAGCGAACACCGGCATCAATTCTATCGACGTGATGCCGAGCGATTTCAGGTAGGCAAGCACGTCGCCGTTTGTCATCCCCGAGAAACGCCCGCGCTCGTGCTCGGGAACGGCGGGGTGCCGCATCGTAAAGCCGCGCACGTTCGCTTCATAGAACACCGTCTCGGACCACGGGATTCGGGGCCCGGGACGAGGCGCGTCCAGCGGTGACGTGACGACGCTCTTCGGAACATACGGCGCGCTGTCGCCGGGCGA
>JBFIQH010000139.1:0-7991 GCA_041609735.1 Woeseiaceae bacterium
CCTCGACGACACGGCCACCGCGGCCGCTGTCTTCCCGGATCGCGACGACCGACGGCTCATCGAGGACAATGCCGTGGCCACGAGAATAGATCAGGGTATTGGCGGTCCCAAGGTCGATCGACAGGTCATTCGAGAAATAACCCAGGATATTCTTGAACATGCGGGGGTCGGTCCGGGCGAAAAACGTAATCTAACAATGCCCACGACATTGCACAAGGCGGCGTGTATCATTGCGTGCGCGCCCGCCGCCGGGCGATTTAACCCTGAAGAATTCCGGATTTCCAACCGTGTCACTCGATAAAGACCAGGTGCAGCACATCGCGATGCTGGCAAGGCTTCGACTTGCCGACGATGAGTTCGCCGAAACCGTCGACAAGCTGTCCCGGATCGTCGATTTCGTGGACCAGCTGCAGGCGGCCCCGACCGACGACGTCAGGCCAATGGCTCACCCGCTGAACCAGTCGCAGCGGCTGCGTCCCGATCGGATTACCGAGGCCGACGATCGCGACCACGTGCAGCAGAACGCCCCGGCCGTGGCGGATGGCCTGTACCTGGTGCCTAAGGTCATCGAATGACCGAACTGCATCGACTGACGCTGACCGAGCTCGCGCGCGGTCTCGACGGCGGCGATTTTTCGTCGGTCGAGATCACCGAGGCGTTGCTTGCACGAATCGCAGCGCACGATGAGGGACTGAACGCGTTCATCACCGTGATGTCGGAGCAGGCGCTCGCGGCTGCAACGAAGGCGGACGCGGATCGATCCGCCGGCAAAGCAGGGCCATTGTGCGGATTGCCGATTGCGCACAAGGATATCTTCTGCACGCGCGACGTGTTGACGACCTGCGGTTCGCGCATGCTTGAAAATTTCGTGTCGCCCTACGATGCGACGATCGTCGAACGTCTCGCCGGCGCCGGTGCCGTCGTGCTCGGCAAGACGAACATGGACGAGTTCGCGATGGGCTCTTCGAACGAGACGAGTTACTTCGGACCGGTACGCAACCCGTGGGACCTCGAACGATCGCCTGGCGGTTCGTCGGGCGGATCGGCCGCGTCCGTTGCGGCACGCCTGTCACCGGCCGCAACCGCCACCGACACCGGCGGTTCCATCCGGCAGCCGGCGGCGTTGACGAATACCGTCGGCATCAAGCCGACCTACGGACGCGTATCGCGCTACGGCATGATCGCCTTCGCATCGAGCCTCGACCAGGCCGGCGTCATCACGCGCACGGCCGCCGATGCGGCGCTGCTGCTCGGCGTCATGGCCGGCTACGACGAACGCGATTCAACGTCGATCGATCACCCGGTACCCGACTACGTCGGTGGCATCGAAGACTCGCTTGACGGCCTGCGAGTCGGCATCGTGCGGCAGCATTTCGATGCCGGCCTCGACGATCGCTGCGGTGAGGCCGTGCGCGAAGCGATCGCTGCGCTCGAAAAACTCGGCGCGACCATTTCGGTCGTTGATCTGCCGAACCTCGACTATTGCGTGCCGACCTATTATGTCGTCGCGCCAGCGGAATGCTCGTCGAACTTGTCGCGGTTCGACGGCGTGCGCTTCGGCCATCGCGCCGACGACCCGCAGGATCTGCTGGACCTGTATTGCCGCAGCCGCGGCGAAGGTTTTGGCGCCGAAGTGAAGCGCCGCATCATGACCGGCACCTACGTGCTGTCGGCCGGCTACTACGATGCGTACTACCTGAAGGCGCAGAAGGTGCGGCAGCTGATCAGCGAGGATTTCAAGAACGCATTCAAGGACGTCGACATCATCGCCGGGCCGACGACACCGACGCCGGCGTTCAAGCTCGGCGACAAGACCGATGACCCGATCACGATGTACCTGAACGACATCTATACGATCGGCGCAAACCTCGCCGGGCTGCCGGCGATCTCGATCCCGTGCGGCATGGTCGACAAATTACCGATCGGCCTGCACCTGGTCGGGCCGCACTGGTCCGAAGAATCCTTGCTCTGCACGTCGCACCGCTACCAGCAGGAAACCGACTGGCACACGCAGTGCCCGGAGGCGTACCGATGAGCGCCGGCTGGGAAGTCGTCATCGGGCTCGAGATCCACACACAGCTCGCGACACAATCAAAGATATTCTCCGGCGCGTCGACCGCTTACGGCGCCGCGCCGAACACGCAAGCCTGTCTTGTCGATCTCGGCTACCCGGGCGTACTGCCGGTACTGAATGAAGAGGTGGTGCGCATGGCGACGAAATTCGGACTTGCCGTCAATGCGACGGTCGCACGGCGCTCGATTTTCGCGCGCAAGAACTACTTCTACCCGGATCTGCCGAAGGGTTACCAGATCAGCCAGTATGAACTGCCGATCGTCGAGCACGGCGAGCTTCATATCGATGACGGCAATGGCGGCCAGAAGCGCATCGGCATTACGCGCGCGCATCTCGAAGAAGACGCAGGCAAGTCCATACACGAAGGGCTCGATCGCCATTCCGGCATCGATTTGAATCGTGCGGGGACACCACTTCTGGAGATCGTCTCGGAGCCCGACCTGCGCTCGGCGAAGGAGGCCGTCGAGTACATGCGCAGGATCCACACGATCGTGCGCTACCTCGGCATTTCCGACGGCAACATGCAGGAAGGTTCGTTCCGCTGCGACGCAAACGTGTCGGTGAGGCCGCGCGGCCAGAAAGAACTGGGCACGCGCGCCGAGCTCAAGAACCTGAACTCGTTTCGCTTTGTCGAGAAGGCCATCAATTTCGAGATCGAGCGACAGATCGACATACTGGAAGACGGCGGCAAAGTTGTGCAGGAAACGCGGCTGTACGATTCCGACAAGGACGAGACGCGCTCGATGCGATCGAAGGAAGAGGCAAACGACTACCGCTACTTCCCGGATCCGGACCTGTTGCCCGTCGAGATCGATGACGACTACATCGACGCGGTGCAGAAGACGCTACCCGAACTGCCCGACGCAAAGCGCGAGCGTTTTGTCAGCGACTACTCTCTGAAGGCCGACGATGCGGCGATCCTGACAATCAGCCGCGCGCAGGCCGACTACTTCGAGGCGGCTGCGAAAGCGAGCGACGCGAAACCGCAGGTCGTCGCGAACTGGGTCATCGGCGACCTGTCCGGGGCACTGAATCGCGACGGCCTTGATATAGAAGAGTCGCCGATAACGGCGCAGCAGCTGGCGGGCCTCGTCGATCGCATCGCCGACAGCACGATCTCCGGTAAGATCGCGAAAGAAGTTTTCGACGCGATGTGGGCCGGGGAGGGTGACGCCGACACCGTCATCGACGCGCGCGGGCTGAGGCAGATCACCGACACGACCGCGATCGAGGCCGTCATTGACAAGGTCATCGAGGCACATCCGGACCAGGTGGCCGAGTACAGGGCCGGCAAGGACAAACTGATCGGCTTTTTCGTCGGCCAGGTCATGAAAGAAACCGGCGGCAAGGCCAATCCCGGCGCGGTCAACAAGATTCTGAAGTCGAAGCTGGCGGGGTAATATCACTCCCGTGTTCGCCGACCACGTTATCCCGTTCGTATTCGAATCGTTGCCGGTGCGCGGCGAGATCATTCACCTGTCGCGCACGTGGCGCCGCATGCTCGGCGACCACGACTACGATCCGATCGTCCGCGATACGCTCGGCGAAGCGGCAGCGGCGACCGGCCTGATCGCACAAAGCCTGAAGTTCGACGGCTCCGTGACGCTGCAAATCCAGGGCAGCGGCGACCTGAAAATGCTGGTGATGCAGTGCACCGACGACCTCGAGCTGCGCGGCATGGCGTCGCCGGCGCCGGAGGTCACGGCGAAAAGCTTTGACGAGCTGGTGCAGGACGCGCATTGCGCCATCACGATCGACTCGGGTGAACGCCCGTACCAGGGCATCGTCGAGGTCAATCGTGCATCGTTCTCGGCAAGTCTCGAGAATTACTTCGCGCGTTCCGCGCAGGTCCCGAGCCACGTCGCGTTGCTGAGCGATGATGAATTGAGCGGCGGCATCCTGCTGCAAAAGATGCCGGGGCAGGCGATCGATCCGGATGACTGGCATCGCCTCGGCCTGCTGGCGAAAACGCTTGCAAAAGAAGACTTCACGCGCGACACCGGGCTTGACCTGATCGGCAAGCTGTTTAACGAGGACGACGTGCGCGTCTACCAGGGGAAGCCGGTCATCTTCAGATGCCGGTGCTCGCAGAAGCGCGCCGAGGACGTGCTCCGAATGCTTGGTGCCGACGAGATCAACGTGGCGCTTGCCGAACAGGGCCGCCTCGAGGTGACCTGCGAGTACTGCGGGCGCATGCGCCGCTTCGACGCCGTCGACGCGTCCCGGCTGTTTGCCGACAACGTCGTCCGCGGCCCCGACAGCGTCCAGTAGCGGCGGCTTGCGTCTCCCCCATTGGGGGACCGCCGCGATTCAGCGACCGAAACAACGAAAAAACCGGTCTGACCCCTTATTTTGGTTTTTACATCGTGGGCAGCGACGGTTGCGCTGTGCTAGACTATCGGGCTTAAATATAAAGATATCTTTATATATTTATGAAGCCTGCCACACAGCAGCTGATCAACCAGCTCAAGGCGCTCGCGGATCCCGTGCGCGTGCGCCTCATGGCGTTGTGCGCCCGCGGCGAGTGCTCGGTCTCGGAGCTGACGCAGGTGCTCGGGCTCAGCCAGCCGCGCGTGTCGCAGCACCTGAAGGCGCTGTGCGATTCGGGCTTGATCGAGCGCTTTCGCGACGGGCACTTCGTCTATTACCGCGCGCCGGTGCGCGGCGGCAACGCTCTGGCGCGGCGCCGCCTGCTGGCACTGTTGCCGGATGACGAGCCGCAATTCGAGCAGGATGCGGAACGCATTCGGGAGCTGCGCGGAGCGCTCGCGGCCGATGCCGCGCCGGCTAACGACACCGAGGCGCAAAGCCGTGCGCTGCATCGCGCGCTGCTCGAGCTGACCGTGTCACGACCGCTCGGCGACCTGATCGACGTCGGCTGTGGGCAAGGGCGGTTGCTCAAATTGCTCGCGTCGCGCTCGCAGCGTGCCGTTGGCGTCGACATCGACGCGGACGCGCGACGTTTCGCGCGCGCGGAATTACTGCTCGCCGGCCTGCCGAATTGCACCTTGCGTAAAGGCGATATGCATTCATTACCGTTTGGCGACAGCGAGTTCGACACGGTCATCCTCGACGACGTGTTGGACGCGTCCGAGCGCCCGGTTGACGCGATCAACGAAGCGAAGCGTTTGCTGCGCCGCGGCGGCCGCATACTGGTGTTGTCGTCCGTCGGCGGCCGCCCTGCAGAAGACATCGCCAAATCACTGGCCGCGTGGTGCATGCAAGCGCATCTCCGGCTGGCAACGCCGCGTTCGATACCGACGCAATCACCGCACTGGCTCCTCGCCGTGCTGACGCTGGCCGAACCGGCCACGGTCGCGGCCTGACGCCAGGGACGTTTGCATGAGCAGCACCAAACAGAAAGTCGACGTGTCGTTCGAATTCTTCCCGCCGAACACGGAAAAGATGAACGAGACGCTGTGGCACTCGATCAAGCGGCTCGAGCCGCTCGCGCCGCGCTTCGTTTCGGTCACCTACGGCGCCGACGGCTCGACGCGCGAGCGAACGCATGATGCGGTCCAGCGCATCGCGGACGAAACGTCGCTGACGGCGGCCCCGCACCTGACCTGCATCGGCGCGAGCCGTGCCGAGATCGACGATATTGCGAGCGAGTACTGGCACATGGGCGTACGCCACCTGGTCGCGCTGCGAGGCGACCCGCCGAAGGACGGCAAACCCTATACGCCGCATCCGGACGGCTACCGCTACGCGTCCGAGCTCGTCGAGGGCCTGAAGAAAGTCGCCGACTTCGATATCTCCGTCGCGGCTTACCCCGAGGTTCACCCGGAGGCGACGAACGCCTTTGCCGACCTCGATAACCTGCGCCGCAAACTGGACGCGGGCGCGAGTCGCGCAATCACGCAATTCTTCTTCGACGTGGACTGCTTCCTGCGCTTTCGCGACCTGTGTGCAGCGGCCGGCATCGAGTCGTCCATCGTGCCGGGCATCCTGCCGATCACGCGCTTCCCGCAGCTGACGCGATTTGCCGAGCAGTGCGGCGCCAGCGTGCCGGACTGGCTGTCCGAGCGCTTCGATGGCCTCGACGACGACGCCGAGACGCGGCAGATGATCGCGGCGAGCGTGGCAATCGAGCAGGTGCAGCGCCTGCAGAGTGAAGGCATACACGAGTTTCACTTTTACACACTGAACCGCGCCGAGCTGACGTACGCGATTTGTCATGCGCTGGGTGTGCGACCGAAGCAGGCGGCTGCTTGAGGAACCGCGATGGAACGCAGTAAACGCATTGATGCCATGATGGCCGCGCTCGATGAGCGGATCCTGATGCTCGACGGTGCAATGGGCACGATGATCCAGTCGTACAGGCTTGGCGAAGAGGATTACCGCGGCAATCGCTTCAAGGACTGGGATCGGGACCTGAAGGGCAACAACGACCTGCTGTCGATCTCGCAGCCCGGCATCATCCAGGAAATCCACAACAGCTTTCTCGAGGCCGGCGCCGATATCATCGAGACGAACACGTTCAACTCGAATGCGCCGTCGATGGCGGATTACGGCATGGAATCGCTGGTTGCCGAATTGAATACAGCGGCCGCGCGCGTCGCGCGAGAATGCGCCGATGCGTATGCCGCGAAGACCGGGGTGCCGCGCTACGTCGCCGGCGTGCTCGGCCCCACGAACCGCACGGCGTCGATTTCGCCGGACGTGAACGACCCGGGTTTTCGCAACATCACGTTCGAGGCGCTGGCCGAAACCTACGAGGAATCAGCGGTCGCGCTGATCAATGCCGACGTCGACTTCCTGATGATCGAGACGATCTTCGACACGCTGAATGCGAAGGCCGCGATCTTCGCCGTACTGCGGGCCTTCGAAGCAACGTCGGTGACGTTGCCAGTGATGATTTCCGGAACGATCACCGACGCGTCCGGCCGCACACTGTCCGGGCAGACGGCCGAGGCGTTCTGGAACTCGGTGCGGCATGCCGACCCGTTCATGATCGGCCTGAACTGTGCGCTCGGCGCCGACGACCTGCGGCCGTACATCGCTGATCTGGCGCGTGTTGCCGATACGCGCGTCAGCGCGCACCCGAACGCCGGCCTGCCGAACGAATTCGGCGAGTATGACGAAACACCAGAGCACATGGCCGCCATCGTCGGCGAGTTCGCGACGAGCGGCCTCGTCAACCTGGTCGGCGGGTGCTGCGGCACGACGCCGCAGCACATCGCGGCGATCCGCGCGGCCGTCGAGGGCGTTCAGCCACGGCGTGTTCCCGAGGTCCCGGTGCGTTGCCGCCTGTCGGGCCTGGAGCCATTGAACATCGGGCCCGACGACCTGTTCGTCAACGTCGGGGAGCGCTGCAACGTTACCGGCTCCGCGCGTTTCCGCAAGCTGATCGAGGCGGATAACTATACGGAAGCCGTACAGGTGGCACAGATCCAGGTCGAGGACGGCGCGCAGATCATCGACGTCAATATGGACGAGGGCATGCTCGACTCCGAGCAGGCGATGGAAACATTCCTGCGGCTGATCGCGTCCGAGCCGGATGTGTCCCGCCTGCCGATCATGATCGATTCGTCGAAATGGTCGGTCATCGAAGCGGGCCTCAAGTGTGTGCAGGGCAAGGCCGTCGTCAACTCGATCAGCCTCAAGGAAGGCGAGGCACCGTTCATCGAGCAGGCGAAACTCGTCAAGGCCTACGGCGCCGCCGTGGTCGTCATGGCGTTTGACGAGCAAGGCCAGGCCGATACGGTCGAGCGCAAGGTCGAGATCTGCAAGCGTTGCTACGACATCCTGACGAACACGGTCGGGCTCGATCCCGCCGACATCATCTTCGATCCGAATATCTTCGCGATCGCGACCGGCATCGAGGAACATGCGGCGTACGGCATGGCGTTCATCGAGGCGACCCGCCGGATCAAGGCATCGCTGCCGCACGTGCTCGTCAGCGGCGGCGTCAGCA
>JBFIQH010000140.1:0-7990 GCA_041609735.1 Woeseiaceae bacterium
ACCCGAAGAAACGGGACAAGGTCGCCGTCCAGTCACAATAAGAACCAGAACTATGAAGTCTGTCTCGATTCAATCGCCGGATTTCGCACGCCATGTTCCTAAGCCGACGCGACTCGACCGGATCGCCCGTCGCGCCGTGCGCAAGAGACTCGACCTGGTCGGCGACGGCCAGGTTGTCGTCACGGAAGATGGCAGGCATTCGAGCTACGGCAAGCTCAGCGACGAACTGCCCTTCACCGCGCACCTTCGCATCAATGATCCACGCTTCTACAGCGAGGTCGCTTTCGGCGGCGTCATCGGCGCCGGTGAATCCTACGTGCAGGGCTATTGGGATTGCGATGAACTGACGACACTGGTGCGTATCCTGCTGAGAAATCGCGACGTCCTCGAAAGCATGAATTCCGGTCTCGGTCGGCTGACGGCCCCGGTGCAGAAGTTCCTGCACTGGCTGAACCGGAACACACATTCCGGCAGCCGGCGCAACATTGAGGCGCACTACGATATCGGCAACGATTTCTACGCGCTTTGGCTCGATCGGCGCATGATGTATTCGAGCGCTGTGTTCGAGTCCCCGGACATGACGCTGGACGAGGCCGCTGAAGCCAAGCTCGATCGCATTTGCAGGAAGTTGCGGCTCGAGCCGTCTGACCACGTGCTCGAGATCGGCACCGGCTGGGGCGGCTTCGCGATTCATGCGGCGAAACATTACGGTTGCCGTGTCACGACGACGACGATTTCGGGCGCACAGTATGACTACGCCCGCCAGGCGATTGCCGCGGCAGGTGTCGATGCGCTGGTGACGTTGCTGCAGTCCGATTATCGCGATTTGGCCGGAACCTATGACAAGCTGGTCTCGATCGAGATGATCGAGGCCGTCGGCTGGCAGTACCAGGACCGCTTCTTCCGCAAGTGCTGTGAGCTCCTGAAGCCCGATGGCGAGATGCTGTTGCAGGCAATCACGATTGCGGACCAACAATACGACGCCTACAAGTCGAGCGTCGACTTTATCCGCCGTTACATATTTCCCGGCGGCTGCCTCTGCTCCGTGACCGCAATGACCCGTTCCCTGACGGCGGAGACCGACATGCGCGTCGTGCACCTGGAGGACATCGGTCCGCACTATGCGCGGACACTGCGTTGCTGGCATGATCGTTTCGAAGCGCGGCTCGACGAGGTCAGGGCGCAAGGCTACCCGGAAACCTTCATTCGCCTGTGGCGCTACTACCTCGGCTACTGCGAAGGTGCGTTTCTCGAGCAGGCGATCGGTGATGTGCAGATGCACCTGGTCAGGCCACTGGCGAGAGCCGACGTGGCCGGGAGCGAGTATTGGTGATAACAGAACGAACAGTCGCAGTCGACGAAGGCGGCACGCCAGCCGAAGGGCTGCTCGTGGTTGACGGGCGGTATGCCGGCAGGCGACCCGGCATTCTCGTATGCCACACGATTCGCGGCCGCACCCGGTTCGAGGACGACAAGGCTCGCAGCCTCGCGGCAATGGGATACGCCGCGTTGACGGTCGACCTTTATGGCCTGGAGGCGCGCGGCAGCACGATCGACGAGCTGCGCGAGCATATGAATGCATGGCGAGCCGACCGGCCTGCGTTGCAGGCGCGCCTGCTGCACTGGCTGGATGTCATTCGCCGACAACCGGAAGTCAACGCCGATTCGATTGCGGCGATCGGTTTCTGTTTTGGCGGCCTGTGCGTTCTCGATCTGGCGCGCACCGGGGCCGACATCGCGGGCGTGGTCAGTTTTCACGGCCTGTTCGAGCCGCCGGGGAACACCAGCGGCAATCGCATACGGGCCCGTGTGCTTGCGCTGCACGGGTGGGACGATCCCCTTGCAACGCCGGCGGCCGTCAACGCGCTGGCGATCGAGCTGACGGCGCAGGGCGCAGACTGGCAAATTCACGCCTATGGTAATACGCTGCATGCCTTTACGAACCCGGCCGCCAGCGACAAGGGCGCCGGCACCGTTTACGACGCGAAGGCAGACCGCCGGTCACAAGCCGCAATGCAGGATTTTTTCACCGAACTGTTCGGCCGGCAGGCGGTCTCTGAATAAGCATTCGCGCAACATCGACTTTCAGGAGATGATCACGTGTCTACAAAACACGCTTTGACAGCTTGCGGCCTGGCTATAGTGCTGGTCGCGTGCGGTGGCGGCGACGACGCCCCGGCTACGAATGAAGAGGCGGTGGTGTCGTCCCCCGTTGCACTCGAGCTGAGCGGCGCGAACGTCGCCGCCGAAAAGGCCACGATGGAAATTACCGGCGACTACATGCGCGGCATCATCGTCGAAATCTCGGACGACAGCTACGAAGGACGCGGGCCCGGCAGCGCCGGCGACGAGAAGGCGCGCAAGTGGCTTGCCCGTGAAATGGAACGCATCGGCCTCGAGCCCGGCGCCGCGGACGGCAGCTGGGAGCAGCCGTTCGATCTCGTCGGCGTCAATGCCACGCAACCGGATACCTGGACCTTCGCGGGCCACGGCGAGACGCTGACGCTCGATCAGTGGGACGAGTTCATCGTATCCAGCGGCGTACAGCAGGAAAAAGCGCTCGTCGAGGACGCCGAGCTCGTGTTCGTTGGCTACGGCATCCAGGCGCCGGAGTATGACTGGGACGATTACAAGGGCGCCGACCTTGAAGGCAAGATCCTCGTCATGATGAACAACGATCCGGACTGGGACCCGGAGTTGTTCGGCGGCGAGACCCGCCTCTGGTACGGGCGCTGGGACTACAAGTACATCAGTGCCGCGAGGCAGGGCGCCGCCGGTGCAATCATCATTCATACTCAACCGTCGGCGGGTTACCCCTTCCAGGTCGTGCAGACGTCGTGGACCGGAGAGCAGTTCGAGCTTCCGGCCGGTGATGAGCCGCGTAACCAGGTGCAGGCCTGGATCACTGAAGACAGCGCTCGCGAGCTGATCGCAATGGCCGGCATGGATCTCGACGAACTGCGGGAAGCTGCTTATAACCGCGACTTCGAGCCGGTGCCGCTCGGCATCACGACGTCAATCGCAATGGACGTGACTATCAATCGGGTCAAGTCGGCAAACGTGCTGGGCCTGATTCCCGGCAGCGACCCGGAACTGAAGGACGAGGCCGTCATCTATACGGCGCACCATGACCACCTCGGTATCGGTACGCCCAACGAAGACGGCGACGTCATTTACAACGGCGCGATGGACAACGCCTCGGGCGTCGCGCAGGTCCTCGCTATCGCGAAGGCCATCAAGGCGCTGCCGGAACCGCCGCGGCGCTCGATACTCGTTGCGCTGGTTGGCGCCGAGGAGCAGGGCCTGCTCGGCTCCAAATGGTACGCGGAAAACCCGACCTTTCCGCCCGGCAAGATCGCGGCAAATCTCAATTACGACGGCGGCAATATCTGGGGACACACGCACGACGTGACGTTCATCGGGCTCGGCAAGTCGTCGATCGACAAGCTGGTCACGATGATTGCCGAGGAGCAGGGCCGCGTTGTGAAGCCCGACCAGTTTGCCGATCGCGGTTATTTCTATCGTTCGGACCAGTTCAGCTTTGCCAAGATCGGTGTGCCGGCGATGTACCTGGACACGGGGACCGATTTTGTCGATCGGCCGCCGGAGTGGGGCCGCGAGCAGCAGGACCATTACACGAACGTCAACTATCACCAGCCGACGGATGAGTACAACGATTCCTGGAATTTCGACGGCATGGTGTCCGATGCGTTGCTCGGCTACTGGACCGGGCTTGCGATCGCCAACGCGGATGAGCTGCCGGTATGGAACCCGGGGGACGAGTTCGAAGCGGCGCGGCTCGAAGCGCTGAAGGCGGTCGGTCAATGACGCCAGGCGCATTGACAACATTTGCACGGACGGCGCTTTGTTGCGCCGTTCTTGTTTTTGAATCCGGCATTGCGGCCGACGAGCATCGTGGCGATTTGCAGCTGGATGCGCTGATGGCGGAGTACTGGGACTACCTGCTCGAGGAAGACCCGCTGCAGGCAACGCGTGCCGGCGTCGCCGACTACAATGACCGCATGCCGTCAGTCACGGCCGAGAGCCGGGAGCGCAGGCTGGCCCGCGAGCGACGATTCCTCGCGCGTTCGCGTGACATCGAGCGCCAAAAGCTCAGCGATGCGGGACGCGTCAATGCCGAGCTGTTCGAGTGGGTGCTCGAAGATTCGATCGGTGCGTACGAACTCGATCTTGCGCGCATACCGTTCAATACCTTTTCCGGTTTTTATATGAGTGCGCTGACGGCCCACAACGGCGTGCGCATGACGACTGTGGCGGATTACGAGGACTACCTCGAACGGCTGGCCGATATTCCGCGCTATTTTGACGAGAACCTGGCGAACATGCAGCGCGGCGTCGACACTGGCTTCGTGTTGCCGCAAATCGTCATCGACGGCGTGCTGCCGACGATCCGCGCACAGGTCAAAGCGCGCCCGGAAGAAAGCAGCTTCTTTGAGGCGTTCGAGAACATGAGTGCCAACCTCGAGGACGCGGAGCGGGAGCGCCTGCGCACCGCCGCGAGACGGGTTATTTCGGCGGCCGTCATGCCGGCGTTTGCCGAGGTTGCTCGCTACCTGCAGGAAGATTACGCGGCATCCGCATCGCTGGGTGCCGAGGCGCTGCCGGGCGGCAAGGACTACTATGCGTTCCAGATCCGGCGCTATACGACAATCGGCAACCTGGATTCGGCCGAGATTCACGAGATCGGTCTCGCCGAAGTCGCCCGGATTCGCGCCGAGATGCTCGCCGTGATTGACGAGTTGGCGTTCGATGGCGACGTCGAGGCGTTTGGCGAGTTCCTGCGCACGGATCCGCAGTTTTATGCTGCGACGGCGGAAGACCTGCTGAGGGAAACCGCCTACACGGCGAAGCGCATCGACTACGTGATGCCCGGATTTTTCGGCACGCTGCCGCGCCAGAGTTACGGCGTTGTGCCGGTTCCGGCCGAGATCGCGCCGAACTACACCACGGGTGCTTACTACAGCGCGCCGCCGGGCGGCGATCGCGGCGGCGCCTTCTGGATAAATACCTATGCGCTGGATCAGCGCCCGCTGTACGAATTGCCGGCGCTGACGCTGCACGAGGCGGTGCCCGGTCACCACCATCAGAATGCGCTGGCGCAGGAGATGCAAAACGTGCCTGAGTTTCGCAAGGACCTGTATTTCAGCGCGTTCGGCGAGGGCTGGGCCCTTTATGCCGAGAAACTCGGCGTCGAAATGGGCATTTATCGCAACGGCTATGAACACTACGGGCGCCTGTCCTATGAAATGTGGCGTGCCTGTCGCCTGGTTATCGATACCGGCGTGCATGCGAAAGGCTGGACGAGGGACCAGGCAATGGATTTTCTGCGCAACAACACGTCACTTTCAGACGGCAATATCCGCGCCGAGGTTGACCGCTATATATCGTGGCCCGGCCAGGCGCTGGCCTACAAGCTCGGCGAAATCGAGATATGGGACCTACGGCGAAAAACCGAACGAGTACTCGGCGATGCTTTCGATCTGCGCGAGTTTCACGACGTCGTGCTCGCGAACGGTGCATTGCCGATGGCGATGCTGGGAGCCGGGATCGAACGCTACATCGACTCGAAGCTCGACACAAACCGGTAATCAGCTTGCGCGGCAGGTCGTATTGCGGCCTTTTCGTTTGGATTGATAGAGTGCGTCGTCGGCGCGCTGCAGCCAATCGGCGGCGTTTTCTCCGTGCCGAATTTCGGCGATGCCGAGTGAAATCGTGACGAGGTGATCCGGCACGAGCTCGTTGGCTTCGACCAGCGTGCGCAGTTGCTCGGCAAGATGTGCGGCGCGCTCGATATTCTGGCCGTCAAGCAGCACGACAAACTCCTCGCCGCCAATGCGATACAGGCTGTCGGTAACGCGTATCCGCAGGTTTATGATCTCGGTGACGCGGCACAGGATCTGGTCGCCGACGGAATGCCCGTAGCGATCGTTGACGAGCTTGAAATGATCGAGATCGATAAGAATCAGTGAGGCGGGTGTCGCGGTGCGGTCGAAGAGCTCGACCGTCGCAGACAGTTTGTCCTCGAATGCTCGACGGTTACCGGCCCCGGTCAGCGGATCCTTGGTCGCCATCTGCATCAACAATTCACGCTGGCGATTCGTAATGATCGAGAATGCGTAAGCGAATGAGCTCATGACGACGATCGTAATCAGAATCGTCATCGTGTGAAACGTGTCCTCTCCCGGCAGCAGCTTCGGCAGTATCAGGCCAACAAGCAGCAGCATCAGCAGGATCGCTTCGCGGGGGCGCGTCAGGTAGAACACGGCCATCAGCGCGGGGTAGGCCCATAGAATGCGGTTAGGGCCGCTCGCGTGAACCGACGCGATGACGCCGGTAATGCACAGGACTGAAATCGCGACACTCGCAAATCGCACGCGGCGAGTGCGGTAGACGAACGTGCCGAGCATGCAAAACCCGCCGATGATCATCGTGTCGATGATCGCGATCAACCAGTCGCCGTTCATATAACGGATGATTGCGAAGGGCAGTACACCGAGTGCGCCGGCGGCGCTGAGGATCAGCGGCAGAATACTCTCGACGCGACCGACGCTCGGTTGTGTCCTGACAATGTAGCTCCAGGAGTCGAGCCCCGACTCCTGAGTGCTCACGCCGAATGACGATTCGTCACGACCGCCGGAAACGGCTGAAGAAACCGCGCTTTGGCGTTTCCTCTTCTTCATCGTCTTCGTCGTTGGCCGAGTCCGGCCGAACACTGAGTGCCTTCAGCGTCGCCGTCATTGACGTCGAGATCTGTTCCTCGATCGGTTGTGGCGATGTCTCGCCCGTCCCGGCTGTCGGCGCGGGCGTGGGCGGTAATGCTGCTTTCGGGCCCTGCTCGGCATTGAGTGCGCGCACTGTCGCGAGTCGCTGCGATGCGGACAGGTCCATGCCAGGGTTCGGCTTATCGGATTCCAGCGAGACCTCGAGCAAACCTTTGCCGTAAACGTCGTGGAACTCTTTCTCCATTTCGGTTGTCGGCATGCCCAGTTGGCCCGCGTCGTTGCTGGCTGCAGCCGTGTCTTTCGGGCTTGATGCAAGGCTGTCCTCGACCAGCGACAGCTCCTGCATCAACTGATCCTCGCTGGGTACCGACGAATCCGGGTCCGGCGATACGTCGAGCTGCGGCTGCCTCGCGGTTTCTGACGCCGCCGGCGGCGGATTGGCGCTTATGCGTGCGGCCATTGCACTGAACTCGGCGCCAAACAGGGTTTCCGCCATCTTCTCGTCGACGTCTTCCAGCGAGCGCGCTTTGCGTATACCGCTGGCGATCTTCTTGATATCCGTATCGCTCATCTCGTCGGCAGCCGTTTTCTTCGGCGCCGCGGCGGCCAAAGTGTTCGATTCCTCGGCAACCGTATCGTCGGCGATCGTAGCGTCGTGTTTTTCCAAAGCGGCGGTCGCTTCCGCGATATTTTCCTGGATCGCCGCATCGAGAGTAATCGTTGGCAGGCTCGGCTCTGTGGGGTCACGAACCTCCTCTATTTCCGGGGCCGGTTCTATGGCCGGCGGAGCGGCTTCGACGTCGTTCGCGAACTCCGCCATTGCTTCGTCAAGGACATCGAAGTCGGGCCGCAGCTCGGCGAGCGTGGGATCTTTAAGAAGTTCGATTTCGTTCGCTGGCGGTTCTTCCTGAAGTGCGGCCGTCGAATCGGGCTGCCCGTCGGGCAGCGGCTCAGTCGCTGCAACCGGTTCCGGCATCAGCTCAGGTGCAGAATCCGATTGGGCAAGCGGTTCCGACATCAGTTCAGTTGCAGAATCCGATTGGGCAAGCGGTTCCGACATCAGTTCAGGTGCAGAATCCGATTGGGCAAGCGGTTCCGGCATCAGTTCGGGTGCCGGGATAAGGTCGGCTTCCGGTTCCGGCTCGGCAGTAACATCGAGCGCGGGTTGCTGGCCGGTGCCGGACAGCGTCGGAATCCCGTCATCATCTTGCGGTTCGTCAACGTCGGCAAACGGGACCATGGTAACC
>JBFIQH010000141.1:0-7972 GCA_041609735.1 Woeseiaceae bacterium
TCAATGTCGCTGACGATTTTTACCGGACTGACGCTCGAAGCGCCGGTCGCACATGGCGAACTGCAGCGGCGCTTTCTCGACCCGCTCGTCGAGCGGCTCTATGCCGGATGGCCGGCGCCGCTGTACGCCAGCGCGATCGATGCGGGCACGCTGCCGCCGAATATCGACGTGCGCGAGTTCTACCTGCGTCCCGGCGCCTATCTCGGCAACCCGCTTGTGCAGCGCAGCTACACGAGTATCAATTACAGCCATGTCGTGCGGGAGCTGATCGAGCTTGGCGTCAACGTCGTTGCACAACTGGTCGCAACGAGACCCGAGAGCCCCGACACGATCAGCCTCAGCAGCAACCCGGAGGTTACGCTGGACCTGTTGCCGCTGTTCGACGAGCTCCGTTCCACCGGCAAAGCAATAGTGATGGCAGGCCAGGTCAATCGCCGCATGCCGTACATGCTCGGCGATGCCGAAATTCCGCGCACAAGTCTCGACTTCGTGCTCGATAACGAGGGGCTGGACTTCGACCCGTTCCCGCTGCCGAACCGCCGGGTACTGCCGGCGGATTACGCCACGGCGATGCACGTCGCCAGCCTCGTCCGCGATGGCGGCACCCTGCAGATAGGCATCGGCTCGCTGAGCGATGCGGTGGCGCATTGCCTGAAGCTGCGGCACACGTTTCCGGACGTGTTCGCCGAGGTCCTCGCCCTGCTCCCCGGCGGGTCCGGCTCGTCGCGCCGCAACGTGCTGCCGATCGAGACCGGTCCATTCGATGCCGGCCTGTTCGCGTCCTCCGAATTAATGAGCGACGCACTCTATGCATTGTTCGAAGCCGGTATCATCAAGCGCCCTGCCGACGAGCGCGACCACGCGAGCATTCATGCCGGGTTCTTTATCGGTTCTCGGGGGCTTTACGAAAGTCTGCGAGCGCTGACCGACGCCGACCTGCAGCGTATCAACATGACGCACATATCCCGCGTCAATACGCTGTATCACGACGAATCGCGAAAGCGAGCGCAGCGGCGGCACGCTCGCTTCATCAACGAGACGATGATGGTGACGCTGCTGGGGGCCGCCGTCTCCGATGCGCTTGATGACGGCCGTGTCGTCAGCGGTGTCGGCGGCCAGTTCGATTTCGTCGGCATGGCACGAGAGCTGGACGACGCAATGTCGATCCTGATGTGCCGTGCTCGCCGGACGAAGAACGGTGAGGCCGAGTCGAATATCCGCTGGTCGTATGGGCACGCGACGGTACCGCGTCACTTCAGGGACGTCTATGTCACCGAGTACGGTATCGCCGCGACGAACGGCAGAACGGATCAACAGGTCGTCGAGGCGATGCTGGGCATCAGTGATTCGGCCTTCCAGGCCCGGCTGATGGGCGAAGCGCGCGCCGCAGGCAAACTGACAAAGGATTACGAAATTCCGTTCGACGCGGTGTCAAATACGCCGGATGCCATTCACCAAATTTTCACGCGCCGCGAGTTCAGGGCCTACTTTCCGCCGTATCCACTCGGCTCCGATTTTACCGGCGAAGAGCAGGCGCTTGCCGCTGCGCTGCAATGGCTCGCGGACACCACGGCAACGTCGTCGGGGCGCATCGCTGCCGGACTCGGCGCGATCTTTCATCGCAGGAATGCAGCGGACGACGCGGCGATTGCACGCATGGCCCTCGACGAAGGTTTTTCGCCACGCCGCGCATTGTTGCGTCGCCTGGTCAGTCTCGCCTTGCGAAAGACCGCGGGTTGAAGGTTCCGCTCAAGCGCCGTCGTCAGTCCATTGTTCGAGATCCAGCCGCCGCAGCAACTGACGGTAGCGCGGATCGCTTGCATTGTTGCCCAGCATACGCCGCTAGCGCCTTCGCGACCGCGGCGGGCCGCGGAGTCGCTTCCCGCCTGCCCCGGCGCTTACAAGTTCGGATAGATGGGATACAGCCGACTCGGAACGAATACGTCGTAGTGCGGCTGCAGGAACATGACGATGTCGATCAACTCCTGGACCGTCATGTAGCGATTGTAGTTGTACATCTTCGATTGGCCATCTTCGGAGACGAGTTCCTCAGGATAGCCTTCCGCCAGTTTGTGCGACGGGTTGATGATGGCCGTCACGAGTTCGCCGTAGGTCTTTACACGGGTGACCTTGCCACCCAGCTCGACATACGGTTCCTGGTCGTCGAGCGTTGGCAGCGTATCCTCGCCGGCGATCGTATGGCATTGATAGCACTGCATGTAAATAAAGGCCTCGCGGCCGGCAGCCGGGTCGCCCTCGGGCAGCACGAAGCCGCGTTCCGACATCATGTCGCGCTCGCAGCCGGCGGCACAGGCGAATGCCAGGATTACCCAAAGCGTCTTTTTCACGTTACCCAACCCCAGAAAAGTTTCCTCGTGCCTTAATGAATAGCATGCAGGGAACCGCATAAATATCGGGATTTACCGCAACGCGTAAGGCGTGAGGTTCGGTTTAGAATCGGGCCAGATGGACGCCCTGTATTTCACGCTCGTCGCGATAGTGCTGTACCTGGTATCGGACCGTATTCTGGACCGCATCGAGATCGCCATGGGAAAGCGCTTCGAGTACCGATCCCTGATCTTTTTTGCCATTCTGCTGACGCTGGCGATCGCCACGTTTTACCTGATTCGCTCGTATACGGGTAACTCCTGATATACCTGCCCATGCCGCTTCGTTAGCGTATCGCCGGATCGGCCAGTTTTGTTCGGCGGTCCGACTGGCGACAGAGGAGCGCATATGCAAGACGAGAAACTCAGCGAATCCACGCCGGACGACGAGCCGTTGCCGTTCATGCAGCGACTCCTCGACAACCCGTTCCTGCTGCTGGTTCTTGGTATCGCGGTCCCGACCGTCTTTTACATCGTGTGGGGCATCATGGAGATCATCCAGATCCCCATTGCCGACTAGCGGCCTATCGACAACCAGGGGAGAGCTGCATGGCTATTACACCGCCGAGTGAACGCAACTGGTGGAGCCTGCCGATCGCGAGGGTCGAGCTGACGTGGATCATCATCGCGTTCTTCTGGGGCCTGCTGATGTTCTTCATGATGATTTACTGGCACGGCGCGGGCGAGCAAAACCTGTCCAACGAGGCCTACCAGATCAAGCCCGAAAAGTTCGCCGCCAAGGCGCAGAAGATGATCGATGATTACAAGGTTCGGGAGGAAAACTACTTTCCCGTCGTTCATCCACCAGCCGGTAGTGACGTGTACCTGATCGCGCGGCTGTGGCAATGGTGGCCGATACTCGAGCTCGAAAAAGACCAGACATACCGCCTGCACCTGTCGTCGATGGACTGGCAGCACGGCTTTTCATTGCAGCCGGTGAATATCAATGTGCAGGTCCATCCCGGCTACGACATGGTCGTCACGATAAAACCGGACAAGGTCGGAGAGTACGGCATCATCTGCAACGAATTTTGCGGGATCGGCCACCACATGATGGTCGGCAAGATCTACGTCGTCGACTAGCGGGGGCATCAGCATGGCCAACATGACCGAGTTCCGTACCTGCCCGACGACGGGTCTTAAGGTCGACCTGGCGGCCGAGAAGCTGATCAAGGCAAACGCCGTCGTCGCTATCGTATTTCTCGCGATCGGCGGCCTGTTCGGGCTGCTCGTCGCCCTCACCCGATGGCCGGCCGTCCATTTTCTTCCCGCCGACTGGTTCTACCTGGCGCTGACTGCGCACGGATTCGACGTGTTGCTCGTCTGGATCATCTTCTTCGAGATGGCCGTCTTGTATTTTGCCTCTGCAGTCCTGCTCGGCAGCCGCATAGCCGGACCGAAGTGGGCGTGGACAGGTTTCGGCCTGATGCTCGCGGGCGCGATTATTACCAATATCGCGGTACTGCGCGGACAGTCGAGCGTGATGTTCACGTCATACGTACCGATGCAGGCCGAACCGCCGTTCTATCTCGGCATCATCCTGTTTGCCGTCGGGGCATTGATCGGTTGTGGCGTCTTTTTCGGCACGCTGGTCGTTGCAAAACGGGAAAAGACCTACGAGGGCTCGATTCCCCTGGTTACGTTCGGCGCGATGACGGCTGCAATCATAGCGGTCTTCACGATTGCATCCGGCGCAATCATCCTGATACCGACGCTGCTCTGGTCTCTGGGCCTCGTCAGTCATATCGACCCGATCCTCTACAAGATGGTCTGGTGGGCGATGGGGCATTCGTCGCAGCAAATCAACGTCGCCGCGCACGTCGCCGTCTGGTATGCAATCGCCGCAATGACATTCGGCGCGAGGCCGCTGTCGGAAAAGGTCAGCCGGATGGCGTTCCTGATGTACATCCTTTTCCTGCAGCTCGCGAGTGCGCATCACATGCTCGTCGAGCCCGGCTTCAGCGCCGAGTGGAAGATATTCAACACCAGCTACGCCATGTACCTGGCCGTGCTCGGCAGCATGGTGCACGGCATGACCGTACCGGGTTCGATCGAAGCCGCGCAGCGCTCGCGGGGCCTGAACAAGGGCTTGTTCGAATGGTTGCGCAAGGCACCGTGGAGCAATCCGGCGTTTTCGGGCATGTTCATGTCGCTGGTTTTCTTCGGCTTCATCGGCGGCATTTCCGGTGTCGTCATGGGTACCGAGCAGATCAACCTGATCATGCACAACACGCTGTATGTGCCCGGCCATTTTCACGGCACCGTCGTAGCCGGTACGACACTCGCCTTCATGGCGATCACCTATTACCTCGTACCGCTTATTTTTCGCCGCGAACTTAAGATGAAAAAAATCGCACAGTGGCAGCCCTACGTGTTCGGTATCGGCGTCGCTGGAATCTCGATGTTCATGATGGGAGCCGGCACACTCGGAGTTTCACGACGGCACTGGGATATGACTTTCGCCGACGCCCAGCTGCCGTTCGACTATCCGTCCGCCGCATTCCTGATGATGGGACTGAACGGTATCTTCGCGGTATTGGCTGCGCTGGGCGGACTGATGTTCGTCATCGTGATTGTCAGCTCGGTGTTTTTCGGCAGGAAGCTCGGCAGGGACGAGCGACCGGAATATCCGGCGGTGCCGCCCGCGGCTTCCGCCGTTGCGCAACACGGTAGCTCGGAGTCGCTGAAGATACCGGGGACGGCCATGCTGGTTGGCGTCTTCTTCATCGCGTTCGTGCTGTACTACTTCGTGAACTGGAAATATCTGTCCGAAGTCTGGCCGCTCAGTTAGGCGGGTCAATACGTCGTGGAAGGCGCAACGACCGGCACGCTCAGCCTGCTCTACCATACGCCCAAGGTGCGCCTCGGCTTCCTCATCATGGCGTGCACACTGGCCGGCTCCGTCCTGTTCGTCGTGCCGGTTTTCTACGGGTTCGGCTAGCCCGTGTTTCGCCTGGCGCTCTTGATTTTGCTGACGTGCGGCGCCGTTTCCGCCGGTGCCGCGACGTACGAACGCAAGAGTGCCTTGGACATCAGCCAGGCGGCGCTGGGCCGCGATATCGGCAAGCACGTACTTCGTGACACCAGCGGTCAGTCATTCGTACTGTCGTCGCAACGCGGCAAACCGCTTGTCATCAGCATGATCTATACGAGCTGTCATCACGTTTGCCCGCTGATCACGAAGAACCTGGCGAAAACCGTGGAGATCGCGCGTGACGCTCTCGGCACGGACGCGTTCGAGGTGGTGACTATCGGCTTCGACTGGCAGGTGGACACGCCCGAACAAATGCGGAGCTACGCGGCTGCCCAGGGCGTGCGCGCGCCCAACTGGTATTTTCTCTCCGCCGACGGCGGCACCGTCGAGGCGCTGGCCGGCGTTCTAGGGTTTCAGTATTTTCCGAGTGCCGCGGGCTTCGACCATCTCGCACAGACCACGATCGTCGGCCGCGACGGTATTGTCTACCGGCAGGTGTACGGCGTCGAAATCGACACACAGTCGCTGGTCGAACCCCTGAAGGAGCTTGTCTTCGACACGCCCCGGAGTGCCGGACTGCTGCAGCACTGGGCGAGCACGTTCAAACTGTTTTGCACCGTTTACGATCCAACCCGCGATCGCTATCGCTTCGACTACTCGATCCTGATGACAATTTTGGCCGGTTCCCTGTCACTCGGTGCGGTCGCGTTTTTCGTCGTCAGAGAGTGGGGACAGTCGCGATGACCGGCCAACAAGATTGATCAAGAAGGCGTTCAGAAAATTGTTTTTGAAGGCTGACGTGCTGTTCGATTACGCCTTCACGGCTCGCAACAACCCGCTGAAGTGGCTCGGTGCTTTCGGCTGGTTTTTCTATTGGATAGCTGCGGCAACCGGCGTTTATCTCTACATCTTTTTCGATACCGGCATCACCGATGCCTATGCGTCTGTCGAATACATGACCAACGAGCAATGGTTTGCGGCCGGCATCATGCGCAGCCTGCACCGATACTCGTCGGATGCACTGGTCGTCGTCGTCGTTCTGCACCTGCTGCGCGAATTCGCGATGGACCGGCTACGCGGCAAACGGTTTTTCGCGTGGCTGACGGGCATTCCGCTGCTGGGCTTCATCTACCTATGCGGCATCAGCGGCTACTGGCTGGTGTGGGACCGCCTTGCGCAATATATTGCGGTCTCGACGGCCGAGTGGATCGATACACTGCCGTTTTTCGCCGAGCCGATCGCGAACAATTTTCTGAATGCAACCACCCTCGGCGATCGGTTTTTTACCTTACTCGTATTCATCCATATTTTCGGGCCGCTGTTCATGCTGGTGCTGATGTGGGTGCACATCCAGCGGCAAGCGACGGCTCGCGTCAATCCGCCACGTTCGCTGGCCGTTAGTACGTTGACAATGATGCTGGCGCTGTCGCTGCTGTATCCGGCCGTCAGCCAGGGGCCAGCGAACCTCGACATCGTCCCGGCGAGTATAAATCTCGACTGGTTTTACCTGCCCGCCTACCCGTTGCTCGACGTCATTCCCGGCGGCCGGCTGTGGCTTTACCTCGTGCTTGGCGGACTGCTGCTGGCGATCCTGCCGTGGGTGCCGCCGCAAAAGACGGCGCCGGTCGCGGTCGTGAGCCTCGACGGCTGCAACGGCTGCGGCCGCTGCTTCAACGACTGCCCGTTCGGCGCCATCAGCATGATGCCGCGCAGCGACGGCCTCGCGTTCGAAACCGAGGCCGTGGTCAATGCGGATACCTGCCTCAGCTGCGGCATTTGCGCCGGGGCATGTCCGACGGCAACGCCGTTTCGGCGCGCAAAACCGATCGAGCCCGGCATACAGCTTCCCGATCATTCGGTAGCGGAACTGCGGGACACCGTCATTGCCGCGTCCGGAAGGTTTGCCGCAGATCCCCGTATTCTCGTGTTCGCCTGCGACAAAGCAGGTGCAGGCGCATTGCAGGCTGAAGGCGCGCAGGTCCTGCCCATGCCGTGCATCGGAATGTTGCCACCGTCGTTCATCGATTTCGCGCTGTCGCGCAATTACGCCGATGGCGTAATGCTCGCCGGCTGCGCGGAATCGGACTGTTACTTTCGTCTCGGTGTCGATTGGACATCGCAGCGAATTTCCGGCTCGCGAGATCCTTATTTGCGCAAGCGGGTGCCGATGGATCGGCTGCGTACGAGCTGGCTGCCTGGCGGTGCCGAAAAACTGCGTCGCGAGGAGTTTCGCTCGTTCGTCGCAACATTGCAGGAACGTCACGATGAGTAGGATGGCGCAATACGCAGTGCAGACGCTGTGCTTCGGGGTGTTCGCCGCATTTATCGCGGTTCTGTCAGCCTGGCCTCCGTACGACTATCGCCCGGCGGGCGCGGCTATCGTCAAGCTTTCGCTGAGTCATGCCGCAGAGCGAGTCCGGCCCTGCGTGACGCTGACACCACAGGAGGTCGCAGCCCTCGCGCCCAACATGCGCCAGGCCGAGCGCTGTGAGCGTGCACGGCTGCCGCTGACCGTGGAACTGGATATCGACGGCCAGACACTCGTGCGTATCGAGGCGCCGCCGTCCGGCCTGTGGAACGACGGACCGGCATCCGTCTACGAGACATTCGA